>NZ_JAGIQE010000070.1:0-1104 GCF_017815075.1 Burkholderia sp. AcTa6-5
TCGGCGTAAATCCGCCCAGGGCCATGTTCGGGCGGTCGTGATTGTAAGTCCACATCCAGTCGGTCGCGAAGCGCTGCACATGGTCCAAGTCTTCCCAGTGGTACTGCGACAGCCATTCGTATCGCACGGTCCGGTTGAATCGCTCGACATACGCATTCTGCTGAGGCTTCCCCGGCTGGATGTAGTCGAGCTTGATGTCGTACTGCCGGGCCCATTCGGTGATCGCTGCACTTAGGTACTCGGGGCCGTTGTCACACCGAATCGCTTTCGGCCTGCCACGCCAACCGATGATCTGCCGTAGCGCACGGATCACCCGCTCCGACGGCAAGGAGAAGTCGATCTCAATTCCGAGCGCTTCGCGGTTGAAGTCGTCGATCACGTTGAACAGCCGGATGCTGCGCCCATCGGCCAGTTGGTCGTGCATGAAGTCCATCGACCAGACCTGGTTGACGGCAGACGGTACCGCCAGCGGCTCAGGTACCTGTCTGACCAGCCGCTTGCGCGGCTTGATCCGCAGGTTCAACTCCACCTCGCGATAGATCCGGTACACCCGCTTGTGATTCCAGCCGAAGCTCTTCACGTTGCGCAGGTACAGGAAGCACAACCCGAAGCCCCAGTTCCGGTGGTTGTCGGTCAGACGCAGCAGCCAGTTCGCAATCTCGTCGTTCTCGGCATCGCGCACGTTGGCGTACCGATAGCAAGTCTGGCTGATCCCGAACGCCTCACATGCCAGCCGGATCGACACGCCTCGACTGGACACCGCATGCTTGGCCATCTCGCGCCGGCGAGATGGCCTCAGCCCTTTTTTGCGAGTGCCTCCGCGACGATCTCTGCCTTGATCTTCTCCTCGACGTACATCTTGCGCAGCCGGGCATTCTCAGCCTCCAGTTCCTTCATCCGTGCGATCAGCGACACATCCATGCCACCATATTTCGAGCGCCATTTGTAGAACGTCGCCGTGCTGATGCCCAGTTCCCGGCACAGGTCCGGTACCGCCAGCCCCGCCTCCACGCGCTTGAGCGCATCCATGATCTGGCTGTCCGTGAATCTCGACTTCTTCATTCTGTAGAACTCCCTCAACGAGAAAATTCTACTTCTGATCCC
>NZ_JAGIQE010000071.1:0-1054 GCF_017815075.1 Burkholderia sp. AcTa6-5
GCTAGCTGTGAAGCGTCAAGAGGTTGTTTCTCGACGCAGGAAGTCTCGCCATCGGCGCAATGCCGCCGATGGCGCTATGAGCTCGATGCCAGTTGTAGTGATGCTGCCAACTCGCCAAGGCTTCGATGCGATGAGCCGAGCTTTGGTACGTCCATGCATAGGCCCACTCACGTAAAGCCGATTGGATGAAGCGTTCAGCTTTACCGTTGGTCTGCGGACGATACGCCCGCGTAAATTTGTGTCGGATACCCAGTTCCTGGCAGGCCCGAGCAAATTCGTGCGAACGGAACGCCGAACCGTTGTCCGTCAGTAACCGGCGCACACGCACGCCGAACCCGGCGTACCACGCAACGGCGTCACGCAGGAACTGCACAGCACTACGTTTCGTCTCGTCGGGATGCATCGCCGTGAAGGCAACCCGGGCGTGGTCATCCACGGCGACAAAGAGGTACTCCCAACCCACGCCGTCCACCGTATCGCGCCGATTACCGGTGACACGATGGCCAGGACGCGCGATTCGACCGAGCTTCTTGATGTCGATGTGCAGCAAATCGCCTGGCGCCTCGTGTTCGTAGCGCTGAACGGGTTCGCGCGGTTGCAGGTCGCTCAACCGGGATAGCCCAGCACGCGCCAGTACGCGGCTGACGGTCGAAGCAGACACGCCTGCCTGTCGGGCGATCTGGCGCTGCAGCAAGCGCTGCTGGCGCAATTCCACGATCAGCAAGGCCGTCGCCGGGGCGATTGAACGCGGGGAGCGGGCCGGGCGCGACGAGGCATCAGCCAGCGCTGGTGCACCACCGACCAAATAGCGGCCCAGCCATTTACGCACGGTCGGCGCTGTCACGCCATGATCGGCTGCGGCCTGCTGCACACTCGAACCGAATTCGGTGATCTCCTGAACCATCTCAAGTCGACGCGCGAAAGTGAGTCGGGCATTCTTATGGGTGTTCATCCGGCTGGGTTCCTGGAAGGTTGGGTGTTTGGCGACTTCCAGTCTCCCAGACTCAGTCCGGATGAACCATCGATACAACCTATTGAAGCTTCACAGCTAGCG
>NZ_JAGIQE010000072.1:0-956 GCF_017815075.1 Burkholderia sp. AcTa6-5
CGCGTGATCGTGAAGGCCGACGGTGTCTACCTGTGGGACTCGGACGGCAACAAGGTGATCGACGGGATGGCTGGCCTGTGGTGCGTGAACGTCGGCTACGGCCGCAAGGAACTCGCCGACGCCGCGTATCGCCAGCTCCAGGAGCTGCCGTTCTACAACACGTTCTTCAAAACCACGCATCCGCCGGTGATCGAACTGTCGGCGATGCTGGCCGAAGTGACGCCCGCCGGCTTCAACCACTTCTTCTATTGCAACAGCGGCTCGGAAGGCAACGACACCGTGCTGCGTCTCGTGCACCAGTACTGGCGCGTGCAGGGCAAGCCGCAGAAGAAATACGTGATCTCGCGCAAGAACGGCTATCACGGCTCGACGATCGCGGGCGGCACGCTCGGCGGGATGGGCTACATGCACGAGCAGATGCCGTCGAAGGTGGAGCACATCGTGCACATCGACCAGCCGTATTTCTTCGGCGAGGCGCAGCCGGGCGAGACGCCCGAAGCATTCGGCCTCGCACGCGCGCAGCAGCTCGAAGAGAAGATCCTCGAACTCGGCGCGGAGAACGTCGCGGCATTCATCGGCGAGCCGTTCCAGGGCGCGGGCGGCGTGATCTTCCCGCCGTCGACGTACTGGCCGGAAATCCAGCGGATCTGCCGCAAGTACGACATCCTGCTCGTCGCCGACGAAGTGATCGGCGGGTTCGGGCGCACCGGCGAATGGTTCGCGCACCAGCACTTCGGCTTCGAGCCGGACCTGATCACGATGGCGAAGGGCCTGACGTCGGGCTATGTGCCGATGGGGGCGGTGGGCATTCATGAGCGCGTCGCGCGCCCGATCATCGATAACGGCGAATTCAATCACGGCCTCACGTATTCGGGCCATCCGGTGGCGGCGGCCGTCGCGGTCGCGAACCTGAAGCTGCTGCGCGACGAGGGGATCGTCGAGCGCGTGAAGACCGA
>NZ_JAGIQE010000073.1:0-953 GCF_017815075.1 Burkholderia sp. AcTa6-5
GTCGCGCCCGGGCGCACCTTGTCGACGCCTTGCACGATCACGTGATCTCCTGCCTGCAGACCGCCTTCGACGATCCAGTTCGGGCCTTGCATGCCGGTGGTCTTCAGCGGACGCGGCTCGACCTTGTTGCTGGCGTTCACCACCATCGCGATCGCCTGGCCCTTCTGGTCATGCGTGACGCCGATCTGCGGCACCAGGAACGCGTTCTCGTTCACGCCTTCCTCGATCCGTGCGCGCACGAACATCCCCGGCAGCAGCACGCGGCCCGGGTTCGGGAACACCGCGCGGATCGTCACCGAGCCGGTGGTCTGGTCGACCGTCACGTCCGAGAACTGCAGCTTGCCGGCTTCCGAATAGGTCTTGCCGTCTTCGAGGATCAGCGACACCTTCGCCGCGCCCGGGCCGCTCGTCTTCAGGCGGCCGCTCTGCACGTCCTGACGCAGCTTCAGCCCTTCGAGGCTCGACTGCGTGAGGTCGACGTACACCGGATCGAGCTGCTGCACGGTCGACATCAGCGTCGCCTGGCTCGCCTGCACGTATGCGCCCGGCGTCACCTGCGAGATGCCGACGCGGCCGCTGATCGGCGACACGACATCCGTATAGCCGAGGTTGATCTGCGCGGTGTCGACCGCCGCCTTGCCGGCCGCGACGTCCGCCGCGGCCTGGCCTTGCGTGGCGACCGCGTTGTCGTAGTCCTGCTTGCTGACCGCGTTCGCGGCGACCAGCACCTTGTAGCGCGCGACCAGCGCGTTCTGCGTGACGAGGTTCGCCTGCGCCTTCGCGAGCGTCGCCTTCGCGCTGTTCAGCGCGGCGATGTACGGCGCCGGATCGATCTTGTAGAGACGCTGACCGGCCTTGACGTCGGTGCCTTCGGTGAATTCGCGGCGCAGCACGATGCCGTCGACCCGCGCGCGGACCTGCGCGACGAGGAATGCACTGGTGCGGCCCGGCAG
>NZ_JAGIQE010000074.1:0-880 GCF_017815075.1 Burkholderia sp. AcTa6-5
TGTTTGGCGACTTCCAGTCTCCCAGACTCAGTCCGGATGAACCATCGATACAACCTATTGAAGCTTCACAGCTAGCGACTGTCGGCGGGCGTGGCGCGACGCCTCTGCATCGCGCGATTTCGGGTAAGCCTGCTCAATTCTCGAGGATGGATTTCGGCACGCTGGACAGGTCGCAGGCTTGCGCGTGTTCGAAGTAGCTGTCCGCATCGTCGATCATCACGACCGCGACGTCGATCAGCTCGTCCAGCCGTTGCAGCAGCGATTCGCGCCATTCGATGTCTTCGTCGCGTTCGGGCGCCTTGTCCAGCTGCTCGATGATCGAGTCGGCCGTCTGCAGGAACGGAATGGCCTGCTGATAGTTTTCGATCGAGACCAGCGCCGCATTGCGTGCGCCGACGAGCCGCTCGCGATGCGTGTCCGCCAGTTCGGATTCGCCGCTGATGCGCGGCAACATGTCCGAGATGCGTTGCAGAAGCGGCGGCACCTGTTCTTCCAGCAGGATCGCGCGCTCGCGCAGTGCCGCATATTCGTCGCGAAGGTCGCTGTCGCCGGATTGAGTCGTGCTGTCCATCATCAATATGAGTGCGTGGTTCGGTCGCGGCATGATACTCGACCGCGCCCGTTTCCTTGCTTGTTCCGCGTCCTCTTATATAGAAGGGAAGCGGCGCCTTCGTCATATCTTTGGAGGGCGGCGGGCGTTGCGTTTTACGGTCCGTCGAGCCAGAAGCCTCCGTACGCGCCACCGCACGGAGGCTTTTTCAAACTTTCTTCACAAAGGGCTTGCGCGGATGGGGGCAGGTGCTTAGAATCACGCCTCTTTCGCGCTAACGGAAACGCGGCGCGGGAGGAAGGGAAGCGGTGCTGTTGGGGTTCGGTCGTA
>NZ_JAGIQE010000075.1:0-831 GCF_017815075.1 Burkholderia sp. AcTa6-5
GCCGCCGCCGCCACCGTGTTCAGCGTCGCGGCCTTGATCGACGCGTTGTCGTGTTCTGCAATCACCAGAATCGTCATTTCTTTGCGCTCCCTCTTACAGCACCTTGGCTTCGGTCTTCAGCTTCTCGACCAGCGTCTTCACGTCCGGCACCTTCACGCCGGCCGCGCGCTTCGGCGGCTCGACCACCTTCAGCGTCTTCAGACGCGGCGCGACGTCCACACCGAGGTCTTCCGGCTTCACGGTTTCCAGCGGCTTCTTCTTCGCCTTCATGATGTTCGGCAGCGTCACGTAGCGCGGCTCGTTCAGGCGCAGGTCGGTCGTGACCACCGCCGGCAGCGTCAGCGACAGCGTTTCCGCGCCGCCGTCGACTTCCCGCGCAACCGTGGCCTTGCCGTCGGCGATCGTCACCTTCGACGCGAACGTCGCTTGCGGGAGACCTGCGAGCGCCGCCAGCATCTGACCCGTCTGGTTCGAATCGTCGTCGATCGCCTGCTTGCCGAGGATCACCAATTGCGGCTGCTCCTTGTCGACCAGCGCCTTCAGGATCTTCGCGACGGCCAGCGGCTCGACGCTGTCGTTCGACTCGACGAGAATCGCGCGATCCGCGCCGATCGCCAGCGCCGTGCGCAGCGTCTCCTGCGCTTGCGTGACACCCACCGACACCGCGATCACTTCGGTCGCGACGCCCGCTTCCTTGAGGCGCACCGCTTCTTCCACCGCGATTTCGTCGAACGGGTTCATCGACATCTTCACGTTCGCGATGTCGACGCCCGTGTTGTCCGACTTCACGCGGACCTTCACGTTGTAATCGACCACTCTTTTCACTGGCAC
>NZ_JAGIQE010000076.1:0-800 GCF_017815075.1 Burkholderia sp. AcTa6-5
GGCGGCGACATCCACGTGCTGGTCGCGGGCCACAACGCGCAAGCGGCGGCCGATGCGGCAGCGAAAATCGCGGGCGTTTCGAAGGTGCTGCTGGCCGACGCGCCGCAACTGGCCGAGGGCCTGGCGGAAAACGTTGAAGCGACCGCGCTGAACATCGCGAAGGACTACTCGCACATCCTCGCGCCGGCGACGGCCTACGGCAAGAACATCGCGCCGCGCATCGCCGCGAAGCTGGACGTCGCGCAGATCTCGGACATCACGGCGGTCGATTCGGCCGATACGTTCGAGCGTCCGATCTACGCGGGCAACGCGATCGCGACGGTGCAGTCGAGCGATCCGATCAAGGTGATCACGGTGCGTGCGACGGGTTTCGATCCGGTGGCGGCGGAAGGCGGCAGCGCATCGGTCGACAAGATCGAAGCGGCAGCCGACGCCGGCAAGTCGCAGTTCGTGAGCCGTGAAGTGACGAAGCTGGACCGTCCGGAACTGACGTCGGCGAGCATCATCGTGTCGGGCGGCCGCGGTCTGGGCAGCGGCGAGAACTACACGAAGGTGCTGGAGCCGCTGGCCGACAAGCTGTCCGCAGCGCTCGGCGCCTCGCGCGCGGCAGTCGACGCCGGCTACGTGCCGAACGACTACCAGGTCGGCCAGACCGGCAAGATCGTCGCGCCGCAGTTGTACATCGCGGTCGGCATCTCGGGTGCGATCCAGCACTTGGCCGGCATGAAGGATTCGAAGGTGATCGTCGCGATCAACAAGGATCCCGAAGCACCGATCTTCAGCGTGGCCGACTACGGCCT
>NZ_JAGIQE010000077.1:0-774 GCF_017815075.1 Burkholderia sp. AcTa6-5
GGCAAGACCGCAGTCGTCACGGGCGCCGCGAGCGGCATCGGCAAGGAAATCGCGCTGGAACTGGCCAAGGCAGGCGCGGCCGTCGCGATCGCCGACCTGAACCAGGACGGCGCGAACGCGGTCGCCGACGAGATCGTCAAGGCAGGCGGCAAGGCGATCGGCGTCGCGATGGACGTGACCAACGAGGACGCCGTGAACAGCGGCATCGACAAGGTGGCCGACGCGTTCGGCTCGGTCGACATCCTCGTGTCGAACGCAGGCATCCAGATCGTCAACCCGATCGAGAACTACTCGTTCGCCGACTGGAAGAAGATGCAGGCGATCCACGTGGACGGCGCGTTCCTGACGACGAAGGCCGCGCTCAAGCACATGTACAAGGACGATCGCGGCGGCGTCGTGATCTACATGGGCTCGGTGCACTCGCACGAGGCGTCGCCGCTGAAGTCGGCGTACGTGACGGCCAAGCATGGCCTGCTCGGCCTGGCCCGCGTGCTGGCGAAGGAAGGCGCGAAGCACAACGTGCGCTCGCACGTCGTGTGTCCGGGCTTCGTGCGCACGCCGCTGGTCGACAAGCAGATTCCGGAGCAGGCGAAGGAGCTCGGGATCAGCGAAGAGGACGTGATCAAGAAGGTGATGCTCGGCAACACGGTCGACGGCGTGTTCACGACGGTGCAGGACGTCGCGCAGACGGTGCTGTTCCTGTCGGCGTTCCCGAGCGCCGCGCTCACCGGCCAGTCGTTCGTCGTCAGCCACGGCTGGTTCATGCAGTAACGC
>NZ_JAGIQE010000078.1:0-760 GCF_017815075.1 Burkholderia sp. AcTa6-5
ATGACTGGGGTGAAGTCGTAACAAGGTAGCCGTATCGGAAGGTGCGGCTGGATCACCTCCTTTCCAGAGCTTCTCGCACAAGTTGAGCGCTCACGCTTATCGGCTGTAAATCAAAGACAGACTCAGGGGTCTGTAGCTCAGTCGGTTAGAGCACCGTCTTGATAAGGCGGGGGTCGTTGGTTCGAATCCAACCAGACCCACCATTGTCTGACGTGTCGGTGATCGTTGGCGCTTTAGCGCTTACGAGCAGCCCATGCCGATAGGCTGTAGTACCTGAGGTCATCTGTACTCAATGGGGGCATAGCTCAGCTGGGAGAGCACCTGCTTTGCAAGCAGGGGGTCGTCGGTTCGATCCCGTCTGCCTCCACCAATCTTCAATGACAAGCGTTCGAACGAAGCGTCGTTCGAGTCTTTGTCATTGGCGATTGAGCCAGTCAGAGGATATCAACAGATATCGGCTGTCGTTCTTTAACAATCTGGAAGAAGTAAGTAATTTGGATAGCGGAAGCGTCTCGAGATGGACGTGGAAGTTATCCGGGTTGTGATTGTATCGATGTATCTCAAGATGATTCGAACTTCATTGTTCGGCTCGATTTTGGAATACGGCACACACGTAGTGTGGGCTCCGCGTAAGTGCTAAAGCACTAACGCTGAGCGACACGCGAGAACTCAACCTGTAGCGGCTGTCGATGAGACAGACTCGTTATAGGGTCAAGCGAACAAGTGCATGTGGTGGATGCCTTGGCGATCACAGGCGATG
>NZ_JAGIQE010000079.1:0-647 GCF_017815075.1 Burkholderia sp. AcTa6-5
CTTGTCTACCGCTACCGCGTGAAGTCGCTCAACGGACTGCTCAACAAGCAGAGCCGTGCGGTGAACTACGTCTGGAACTACTGCAACGACACGCAGAAGCACGCGCTCAAGTGGGGCAAGAAGTGGCCTACAGGATTCGACCTGAACGTGCTGACGACGGGGAGCAGCAAGGAACTCGGTATTCACTCCGGCACGGTCAACGCGACGTGCGAGCAATACGCGAGGTCGCGCAGCCAGCACCGTCGGCCCTACCTGCGCTATCGCGGCAGGAAATCGCTGGGCTGGGTGCCGCTGAAGGGCCGTGACCTGAAGCGCGAGGGCGATGCGTTTCGTTTCGCCGGCAACACCTTTCGCGTGTTCAACAGCCGGCCGCTTCCCGAAGGCAAGATCAAGGATGGGACCAACTTCGCGCAGGATGCGCGCGGCAATTGGTTCTTGAACATCGTGATCGAGATGCCGGATGTTCAGGCTCGTCCGATCCGTTCCGGTGTCGGCATCGATCTCGGCCTGAAAGACTTCGCCACACTTTCGACCGGAGAAAAACTGCCGAATGACCGGTTCGGCCGACGCGCGGCGGAAAAGCTGGCGAAAGCGCAACGGGCGCGAAAGCACAAGCGGCATATCGCGAAGCTGCACGCCAAGGTCGC
>NZ_JAGIQE010000007.1:0-289397 GCF_017815075.1 Burkholderia sp. AcTa6-5
CTGGCAGAACAGCAGGTCTTGTCCGGTTGCTATTGGCAAGACAGTTGTGATAGCGACTTTCAGGTCGCACCTGTATGAATGTACAGTATAGTATCCGTCGAACTCGATCGGCGCGGGCATCACCTGTGCGGCATCCGCCGCAGCGTTCCGGCACCGTGACTTCCGGCTAACTCATTCAGACGGGCAGGCAAATTGTCATCCAGCACTCTGATCCGCATTCGCGGAGCACGTCAGCACAACCTCAAGAATCTCGATCTCGACCTGCGCACCGGCGAAATGACGGTCGTCACCGGCCCGTCGGGCTCCGGCAAGTCGAGTCTCGTGTTCGACACGCTGTACGCGGAAGGCCAGCGGCGCTACGTCGAAACCTTCAGCGCGTATGCGCGGCAGTTCCTCGACCGGATGGATCGCCCGCAGGTCGAGCGCGTCGACGGCGTGCCGCCCGCGATCGCGATCGACCAGACCAACCCGGTGCGCAGTTCGCGCTCGACCGTCGGCACGATGACCGAGCTGAACGATCACCTGAAACTGCTGTACGCGCGCGCGGCGGAGCTGTTCGACCGCAAGACCGCGCGGCGGGTGCGGCACGACACGCCCGAAACGATCTACGCGGAACTCGTCGCGCGCACGCAGGCGGACGATCCGCGCGTCGTCGTCACATTCCCGGTCGAATTGCCGGAAGCGGTGTCCGACGAGGAAATCGCGCAGTGGCTGTCGGCGAGCGGCTACACGCGCGTGCAGGCGCAGCGCGAGGTAGCGTCCCCCACCGGGCCGCGCAAGCTGCTCGACGTGGTGGCCGACCGCTTCCGCGTGCAGCAGGCCGACAAGGTGCGCGTGGTCGAGGCGATCGAGGCGTCGCTGAAGCGCGGCGGTGGCCGCGTGAACGTGTATGTGCTCGCGCCCGAAGCGGAAAACGCAGTGGCGGAGCCGGTGATCTGGCGTTTCTCCACCGGGCTGCACGATCCCGACAGCGACTTGCGCTACGCGGAGCCGCAAGCCGCGCTGTTCTCGTTCAACTCCGCATACGGCGCGTGCGAAACGTGCCGCGGCTTCGGCCGCGTGATCGGCGTCGATCTCGGCCTCGTGATTCCCGACGCGCGCAAGACGCTGCGCGGCGGCGCGGTCAAGCCGATGCAGACGCCTGCGTGGAAAGAGTGCCAGGACGACCTGATGCGCTACGCGGCGAAGGCCGGCATCCGGCGCGACGTCGCGTGGTCCGAACTGACGGACGCCGAGCGCGACTGGGTCGTCAACGGCTCGCCGGACTGGAACGGCAAGTGGCAGAGCCAGTGGTACGGCGTGAAGCGCTTCTTCGGTTACCTCGAATCGAAAGCGTACAAGATGCACATCCGCGTGCTGCTGTCGAAATACCGCAGCTACACGCCGTGCGACGTGTGCGGCGGCGCGCGCCTGAAGACGGAATCGCTGCAATGGCGGCTCGGCTCGAAAGAGAATGCCGACGGCGTGCTCGCGCCGGCCGATCGCTTCATGCCGCGCGGCGTCGACTGGAGCCGCGCGCAGCTCGAAGCGCTGCCGGGCCTGACCGTGCACGACCTGATGCTGCTGCCGATCGAGCGCATCCGCCGCTTCTTCGACGATATCGTTCTGCCGAGCGCGCTGCTCGACGATGCGCTGAAGCTGCTGCTCGCCGAAGTGCGCACGCGCCTGAAATACCTGTGCGACGTCGGGCTCGGCTACCTGACGCTCGATCGCCAGAGCCGCACGCTGTCGGGCGGCGAGGTGCAGCGGATCAACCTGACGACCGCGCTCGGCACGTCGCTCACGAAAACCCTGTTCGTGCTCGACGAGCCGAGCATCGGGCTGCATCCGCGCGATCTCACGCGGATCGTCGAGGCGATGCAGCGGCTGCGCGACGCGGGCAATACGTTGGTCGTGGTCGAGCACGATCCGTCGGTGATGCTCGCGGCCGATCGATTGATCGACATGGGGCCCGGCCCGGGCGAGCGCGGTGGCACGATCGTGTACGACGGCACGCCGGGCGACATTCGTTCCGCGCACACGCTGACGGGCGAGTATCTCGGCGGCCGCAAGCAGGTCGCGCATGCGTCGAACTGGGCGCGTCGCCCGGTCGACGCGAATACGCCGCGCGTCGTGCTCGAAGGCGCGACCGAGCACAACCTGCGCGACGTGACGGTCGAGATTCCGCTGCAGCGGCTCGTCTGCGTGACGGGCGTGTCCGGCTCCGGCAAATCCACGCTGCTGCAGGACGTGCTGTATCCGGCGATGGCGCGGCACCACGGCAAGGCAACCGAATCGCCGGGCGCGTTCCGCAGCCTCACGGGCGCCGACCAGGTCGGCGACGTCGTGTTCGTCGACCAGTCGCCGATCGGCAAGACCACGCGCTCGAACCCGGCGAGCTACGTCGGCGCGTTCGACGAAATCCGCAAGCTGTTCGCGAAGGCGCCGCTCGCGTTGCAACGCGGCTACGGTGCGGGCACGTTCAGCTTCAACTCGGGCGACGGCCGTTGCCCGACTTGCGGCGGCTCGGGCTTCGAACATATCGAAATGCAGTTCCTGAGCGACGTCTACCTGCGCTGCCCGGATTGCGACGGCAGCCGCTATCGCGCCGAGATCCTCGAAGTGCGCATCGAGCGCGACGGCCGCGCGCTGAACATCGCCGACGTGCTCGATCTCACCGTCAGCGAAGCGGCCGCGTTCTTCGCGACCGATGCCGAGGTGCTGCGCGTGCTGCAGCCGATCGTCGACGTCGGCCTCGAATACGTGAAGCTCGGCCAGCCGGTGCCGACGCTGTCGGGCGGCGAAGCGCAGCGCCTGAAGCTCGCCGGCTTCCTCGCCGAATCGGCGGCGGCGGCCAACGGGCGCCGGGTCGCGACGGAAGAGGCGCGCATCGCACGCGCGAAGCTGTTCATGTTCGACGAGCCGACCACCGGCCTGCACTTCGACGACATCGCGAAGCTGATGCAGGCGTTCGGCAAGCTGCTCGCGGCCGGCCATTCGCTGATCGTGATCGAGCACAACCTCGACGTGATCCGCGCGGCCGACTGGCTGATCGATCTCGGCCCGGAAGGCGGCGACGGCGGCGGCCTCGTGCTGTGCGCGGGCACGCCCGACGACGTGAAGGCGTGCGCCGAATCGCATACCGGCGTGGCGCTGTTGCAGTACGACCGCGAGATGGATGGCGACGCAGTGCGCGCCGACGAAGGTGTACCGCTGCAGGCCGTGCTGAACGCGGCGCGCGCGCGCCGGGCGATCGAAGGCGAGGACGTCGTGCGCATCGTCAACGCGCGCGAGCACAATCTGAAGGCGCTCGACGTCGACATTCCGCACGGCAAGTTCAACGTGATCACCGGCGTGTCGGGGTCCGGCAAGTCGACGCTCGCGTTCGACATCCTGTTCCACGAAGGCCAGCGCCGCTATCTCGAATCGCTGAACGCGTATGCGCGCTCGATCGTGCAGCCGGCCGGCCGCCCCGAGGTCGACGCGGTGTACGGCATTCCGCCGACCGTCGCGATCGAGCAGCGGCTGTCGCGCGGCGGCCGCAAGAGCACGGTCGCGACCACGTCCGAAGTGTGGCACTTCCTGCGGCTGCTGTATGTGAAGCTCGGCCTGCAGCACTGCATCCACGACGGCACGCCGGTCACGTCGCAGTCCGTCGAATCGATCGCCGCGCAACTGCTGCGCGATCATCGCGGCGAACACGTGGGGCTGCTCGCGCCGCTCGTCGTCAACCGCAAGGGCGTATATACGGATCTCGCGAAGTGGGCGAAGGCGCGCGGCAGCACGCATCTGCGCGTCGACGGCGAATTCGT
This sequence comes from Burkholderia sp. AcTa6-5, assembly GCF_017815075.1. Lineage (NCBI taxonomy): Bacteria > Pseudomonadati > Pseudomonadota > Betaproteobacteria > Burkholderiales > Burkholderiaceae > Burkholderia > Burkholderia sp. AcTa6-5. Next base: position 3,792 of record NZ_JAGIQE010000007.1, read on the forward strand.
CACGGTCGACCCGTGGCCGAAGCTCGACCGCTTCCGCGAGCACACGATCGAATTGCCGGTGGCCGATCTCGTCGTGTCGCCGGACAACGAGGCCGAGTTGCGGCGCAGGCTCGACGAGACGCTCGAGCTCGGCAAGGGCGTGATGCATCTGCTGGCGCCGCTCGACGGGTTGCACCATGCGATGCAGAACGATCATTCGACCGCGCAGGTCGGCGCGGTCAAGGTGCTGTCGGTCAAGCGCGCGTGCCCGGTGTGCGGCACGAGCTATCCGGAGCTCGACCCGCGGATGTTCTCGTACAACAGCAAGCACGGCTGGTGCACGACCTGCGTCGGCACCGGCGTCACGCTCACGCGCGAACAGCGCGCCGCATACGACGACACGGTGCTCGCCGGCGACGATCGCGGCCGCGAGCAAACCTTGCCGTCGGACGAGCAGGAGCCGGAAGGCGTCGGCAACGAGCCCTGTCCGGATTGCCAGGGCACGCGGCTGAACCCGTCCGCGCGCGCGGTCACGTTCGACGCGCATCCGATCGTCGAGGTCGCGCAGTGGACGGTGTCGGACACGCGCCGCTGGATCGACGCGCTCGAACTCACCGGGCGCGACGCGCAGATCGCGCGCGACATCGTCAGCGAGATCGGCAGCCGCCTCGCGTTTCTCGAGGAAGTCGGGCTCGGCTACCTGAGCCTCGACCGCGCGGCGCCGAGCCTGTCGGGCGGCGAAGCGCAGCGGATCCGGCTGGCCGCGCAGCTCGGCAGCAACCTGCAGGGCGTGTGCTACGTACTCGACGAGCCGACGATCGGCCTGCATCCGCGCGACAACCAGATCCTGCTCGACGCATTGCGCAAGCTCGGCGACAAGGGCAACACGCTCGTCGTCGTCGAGCATGACGAGGACACGATCCGCCGTGCCGATCACATCATCGATATCGGCCCGGGCGCAGGCAAGCGCGGCGGCAAGCTGGTCGCCGAAGGCGCGGTGGGCGATCTGGCCGCGCAGCCGGATTCGGTCACGGGGCGCCTGCTCGCGCAGCCGATGCTGCACCCGCTGCAACCACGCCGCAGCGTGAGCCTGCCGGGCAAGAAGGGCGGTGAAGCCGTGCCGGAAGCGTGGCTGACCGTGCATGGCGCGAGACTGCACAACCTGCGCGACGTCACCGTCGGCATTCCGCTCGCGCGGCTCGTCGCGGTGACGGGCGTCAGCGGCTCGGGCAAGTCGACGCTCGCGCGCGACGTGCTGATGACGAACCTGCTCGACGCGGTCGGCCGCTCGGTACTGTCGTCGCCGGCCACGCGGCGTGCGCGCAAGGCCGCGCAGCAGGATGCGACGGCCACGAACCGCCGTTCGAGCGTGCTCGCGCGCAGCGCACCGCGGCCGTCGCTGAACGTCACGCATGCGTGGCAGGGCTGCGAGTCGCTGAGCGGCTGGGAGCAGATCGATCGCGTGCTCGAAGTCGACCAGACGCCGATCGGCAAGACGCCGCGTTCGTGCCCGGCCACCTACATCGGCGTGTGGGACACGATCCGCAAGCTGTTCGCGGATACGCTCGAAGCGCGCGCCCGCGGCTATACGGCGTCGCGTTTCTCTTTCAATACCGGCGACGGGCGTTGCCCCGCGTGCGAAGGGCAAGGCGTGCGCACGATCGGCATGAGCTTCCTGCCCGACGTGAAGGTGCCGTGCGACGTGTGCCACGGGCAGCGTTTCAATCCGGAAACGCTCGCCGTCACGTGGCGCGGCCGGAACATCGGCGACGTGCTGACGATGGAGATCGACGAGGCGGTGGAATTTTTCGCGCCGATCTCGAACATCGCGCATCCGCTGCAACTGATGAAGGATGTCGGGCTCGGCTACCTGACGCTCGGCCAGCCGTCGCCGACGCTGTCCGGCGGCGAGGCGCAGCGCATCAAGCTCGTCACCGAACTGACGAAGGTGCGCGACGACATCACGCGCCGCGGCCAGAAGGCGCCGCACACGCTGTACGTGCTCGACGAGCCGACGGTCGGCCTGCACATGGCCGACGTCGCGAAGCTGATTCGCGTGCTGCACCGGCTGGTCGATGCGGGGCATAGCGTCGTCGTGATCGAGCACGACCTCGACGTGATCGCGGAAGCCGACTGGATCATCGATCTCGGCCCGGAGGGCGGCGTGGGCGGCGGCACGATCGTCGCGGCGGCGCCGCCGGAAGCGCTCGCGAAGGTGAGCGCGAGCCATACCGGGCAGGCGCTGAAGCCGGTGCTGGCGCGAACGGCCAGCGAAGGTGCGGAAGCGGCGCAGCAGGGCGCGGCGCGGGTCGGCTGAACACGCTGCACCCGGCAAGCGGCCCCGGTGCCGGGTGAGGCATCGGGGCCGCTCTCGTTTCGTCATTCATGTCGACGATGGCGCGGCGCTCAATTCCCGTTGACGCCGATCGCCTCGATGATCGTCTCCAGTTGCGGGCTCATCGGCAGGTTGAGACTCAAGCCCGACGGAAGCGGACGCAGGAACCAGCGCTTGTACTGCCGCGCGATCTCGCCGTCGGCGGCCAGTTCCTGGAACGTGGTTTTCACGACCTGCGCGAGCTGCGGATCGTCCTTGCGGAACATGATGCCGTACGGGTCGTAGGACAGAAAATCGCCCACCACGTCGTACTGGCCGCCCTTGCTCGCGTTCTCGGCGATCAGGCCGTACAGCAGCACGTCGTCCGTCGCGAACGCGTCGGCGCCGCCGTTCGCGACGAGCGCGAAGCCCTGCGCATGATCGGGCACCACCTGGAGCTGGATCCCGAGCCTGAACCGCTCGTTCAGGTCGCGCAGCGCCTTCTCGTTGGTCGTACCGGCCGTCACCGCGACCTTCTTGCCTGCGAGATCGCGGAACGAGCGGATCGGCGCGCCGCGTTTCACCATCACCTTCGTGCCGGCCACGAAGAAGATCGGCGAGAACGCCACGCGCTTCTGGCGCTCGAGGTTGCTGGTCGTGGAGCCGCATTCCAGATCGACCTTGCCGCTGACCACCGCGTCGATGCGGTTGTCGGACGTGACCGGCACCCAGCGGATCGTCAGGCTCTTGTTGATCGCATCCTCGATCGACGACACGAGCGCCTTGCACAGCTCGATCGAATAGCCGATCGGCTGGTTGCGCGCGTTCAGGTACGAGAACGGTATCGACGCTTCGCGATAACCGAGCGCGATCGTGCCGCTGCCGCGCACCTTCGCGAGCGTGCCGGTCAGTTGGGCCGGCGCGAACGGTTCGACGCGCGGCAGCGTCGAGGGTGCATCTTCCGCGTGCGTGGTCGCGCCCGCGGCAAGCAGGCCCGCGAGCGCGAGCGCACGCCAGAATCGCTGCATCTTCATCGCCGGGCCTCCGTCAGACTTCGGTCGGATGTGCGATCGTCGCTTCCTGTTCCGCTTCGATGCGCGCCGCGTTGGCTTCGGCTTCCGCTTCCGACAGCAGCTGGCCTTCCCATTTCGCGACCACCGCGCTCGCGATCGAGTTGCCGACCGCGTTCGTGGCCGAGCGGCCCATGTCGAGGAACGTGTCGACGCCGAGAATCAGCAGCAGCCCGGCCTCCGGCAGCCCGAACTGGTGCAGCGTGGCCGCGATCACGACGAGCGACGCGCGCGGCACGCCGGCCATCCCCTTCGACGTGAGCATCAGCACCAGCAGCATCGTGATCTGCGTGCCGAGCGACAGGTGGATGTTGTACGCCTGTGCGATGAACAGCGACGCGAACGTGCAGTACATCATCGAGCCGTCGAGATTGAACGAGTACCCCATCGGCATCACGAAGCTCGAAATCTTGCGCTTCACGCCGAAGCGGTCGAGCGCGTCGAGGATCTTCGGATACGCGGCTTCGGAGCTGGCCGTCGCGAACGACAGCATGAATGCTTCCTTGATCAGCAGCAGCAGCTTGAACACGCGACGGCCGAGGAACAACAGCCCGGCACACACGAGCAATGCCCAGAGCAGGAACAGGCTGACGTAGAAGTCGCCCATGAACACCGCAAACTTCAGCAGCACCGACAGCCCGTTGACTGCGACGGTCGCGGCCATCGCGGCCATCACCGCGAGCGGCGCGAGCTTCATCACGTAGCCGGTGATCTTGAGCATCACGTGCGACAACTGGTCGATCGCGGCGATGAGGATCTTCCCGCGCTCGCCGAGCGCGGCGAGCGCGACGCCGAAGAACATCGAGAACACGACGATCTGCAGGATTTCGTTGTTCGCCATCGCCTCGGCGAACGACTTCGGCACCATGTGGCCGACGAAATCCTTCAACGTGAACTTGGACGTCGCGAGGTTCGCCGATGCGCCGATGTCCGGCAGCGGCAAGCCGAGATTGTCGCCGGGCCGCAGCAGGTTCGCCATCAGCAGCCCGAGCAGCAGCGAGACCAGCGACGCGGTGACGAACCAGCCGAACGCTTTCGCGAACACGCGTCCGACCGAGGCCGCGTCGCCCATGTGCGCGATGCCGACCACCAGTGTGGAGAAGACGAGCGGGCCGATCACCATCTTGATCAGGCGCAGGAACACGTCGGAGACGAGCGAGATGTACCCGGCGATTTCAGCGGCGGCCTTCTTGTCCGGAAAGCTCGTGAAGACCATGTAGCCGATCGCGATGCCTGCCACCATCGCGATCAGGATCCAGACGGCTGCAGCATTCTTTTTTCGCATCGTAAGCCTCCCATGCAGCGGTTTCGCAATCGGGGATGGGAGGACGATACAGGACCAGAATGGCGATGAACAGTGCAACCGGGTTCGGGTTTGCGCTAGCGCCGGGTAACGGCCGATCGGGCGACGGCGGCTGCGCCGGTGGCGCTCCGCGACCGAAGCCGGCGCAACCGGCTACCGGTTTGTGCGGAGCAGCACGTCGCCTGTTCGGCGGTCGCCGGATCGGGACGACCTGCGCCGCTGCGCCATTTGCGCCTGTGCTGTGCCTATAGGCGGGCGATGCTGCGTTGCCGCGACGTTGCACTCGTCATGCGCGCGAGGATCGGGCAGGCGCGTGCTGAAATCGCACGCCTGCGCCGCGAGCCGGACGATCTCGGCGGCCAGCGCGACGGCACGCGGTTTTCGATCAGGCCGCCGGCGCGAGCGATGCGCCCGTGATGCCGTGCCGGCGCAGCGAATCGGCGACGAAGCCCGACGCCTTCATTTCCTCGACGAATGCGGCCAGTGCCGCGGCGGCCGCGTCGCCACGGCTCTTCGGCACGCCCATCGCCTGCCGGATCACCATGAAGCGTTCGTCGAGCAGGCGCAGGCCGGGCGTTTTCGCGGCATCGGTTTCGAGCTGCTGCTTCACGCCGGCCGCCACTTCCAGCTTCTGCTCGACGAACGTCGCCACGACGGCCTGCGACGTCGGTGCGCGCACGATCGTCGCGGCCTTCAGTTCGCGGGTGAGGAATAGGTCGTACGCGCTGCCCTTGCCGACGGCCACGCGGTTGTGCGGCTGGTCGACGTCCGCGTTGGTGCGGATCGGCGATGCGTCCGGCACGAGATAGAAGCCTTCGATCAGCACGTACGGCGCGGTGAACGCGACCGTTTCGCCGCGCAACGGATCGACCGCGAAGAAGCCGAAATCGGCGCGCTCGTCGGTCAGCGCCTGCACCGACTTGCCGGCGGCGTCGAACACGACGAGTTCGAGGTCGACCGACAGGCGCTCGGCGAATGCACGGGCGAGGTCGATCGATACGCCGAACGGTTCGCCCGTTGCCGGGTCGCGGTTCGCGAGGATCGGGTTGCCGAGGTTGATCGAGGCGCGGAGCTTGCCGGTGGGGGTGAAGGCGGAGACGACAGCTGGAGCGATGGGCATGGGCGGACTCGCGGGAGGCGTAGGGTCGGTCGGGTGACGGGATGCGCGACAGCGCGTCGACGCCGAGCTTATCACCGGACGTCGGGGGGAGCGTGTCGCGGGGCGTTCCGGCGTCGAAACCTCGAGCTGGCGCGACCGCTTCGCGGTCGCTCGCCACACAGTGTCCCGGGCGCACGACCACCCCGCTATGCGTTCCGGCTCCGGTCGGCAGCGAGGTGCGCGGACGGTTCGACCGCAATCGCGATTTTTCCGCGAATGCCGTTGTCGGGGCGCTCCAGCCGCGCATGGGCGAGCGGAATGTCGGCAAGCGAATAGACGGCGCCGATGTGCGGCCGCAACTGGCCGCGCTCGACCAACGCCCTCAACTCGTCGAGCTTGCCGCGGTTTTGCCGCGTGAAGACGAAGTGATAACTCGCGTTCTTGCCCCACGCCTGAAGCAGGTTTTGTGGCTGTGCGATGTCGACGATCGTGACGACGCGGCCAAGCTGGGCGAGCGCGTCGGGGCTGCGCGACAACGTGTTGCCGCCGACGGTGTCGAACACGACATCGACGCCGCGGCCGCCCGTTTCCCGCATGATCGCGTCGACGTAGTCCTCGTGCCGGTAGTCGATGACCTCATCGGCGCCCAGGCTTCGTGCGAACGCGAAGTTGGCTTCGCGCACGGTCGTGAACACCCGGGCTCCGATCGCTTTGGCGAGCTGGATCGCCACGTGGCCGACGCCGCCCGCGCCGCCGTGCACCAGAATGCTTTCGCCCACCCTGAGCGCCGCCCGCACGACCAGGGCTTCCCACGCCGTTCCGCCCACCAGCGTCAGGCTGGCCGCCTCGAGATGGCTCAGTGACGAGGGCTTCTTCCCGACGATGCTTTCGGCCGCGACGTGGAACTCGGCATAACTGCCGGGTCCGTCGAAGATCTGCGGGGTATACCAGACTGCGTCTCCCGGCGAGAAATTCGTCACGCCCGGCCCGACCGCTTCGACCACGCCGGACACGTCATGCCCGGTGATGGCGGGCAGCGGCACCAGGTCGGGATAATCGCCCCGCCGGACCTGGTAATCCAGCGGATTGATCGAGGTGGCATGTACCCGGACCAGGACTTGTCCCGCATGCGGTACGGGCGTGGGCACATCGCACGGTTCGAACGCATCCGGACCGCCAAATGATTTGAGTCGCATTGCTTGCATCGCACGTCCTCGTTTCGATAAAAAGGGATATCGGGAATTATCGATATATTCGGGTAAAAAATTACAGCTCCGTGCCGATGCGCTCGGCAAGCGCACGGATCGCCGCTTCGTTTCGCTTGTAGTACGTCCACTGGCCGATGCGCCGGACTTCGACCAGGCCGGCACGTTGCAGCGTCGCCAGATAATCGGACACCGTCGACTGCGACAGCCCGACGCCTTCCTGAATGCTGCTGACGCAGACGCCCACCGTGTGAACGTCCCCTTCGTCCTGCGGCGGGAAGTGCTTCCCGGGATCCTTCAAACCCCGCAGGATTTCAAGGCGTGTCCGGTTCGAGAGGGCTTTGAAGATATCGAGCAATTCCATGGCGTGATCATATCGACATTTACCGATATGTCAATACGGCCGCCGGCCGCTTCCGGGGAGTGGCAGCTGGGTGACGCCGCGGGCGTCTATCTGGTTCGTCCGGCCGTGCCTGGTCCGTCTTGTGAGGGGCGATACTTGCGATTGCGCCGGTGTCGGCTCACCCCTGAATGCTGAGCGCCTTCTCGATCGCGGCAATCAGCTTGAACGCATCGCTGCGCGCGATCAGAAACCCGCGGCTGGTGTACTCGCACCCGAACGCATAGAAGCTCGGGAGCAGTGTCACGCTGTCGTTCTTCGGATCGAAATCGACTTCGCATCTCGTCAGCGGGAAGAACGGAGGCGCCTCGGCCGGCATGTCGTCCACGATGCGCGCCTAGTACATTTTTCGGGGCGGCAACAGGCGCTTCGCCTGCAAGCGCTGTCGGGCAACGGCGCTGGCTTTTTTCCGCTTGCGCTCCGTCGTCGGCTTCTCGTAGCTCGTGCGACTGCGCAGCTCGCGAATCAGTCCGGTTTTCTCGATGTCGCGCCGGAATCGCCGCAGCGTGACATCGATCGGTTCGTTCAGCTTCGGCGTGATTGTCGTCATGTAGATTCTGTCTGGAAAGAGGTGGGAACGGAAAGCTAGCCGAGCCGCGTCATGACGGCGCTGGCTATCTCGTCGGATTCGAATTCCGAATAGCCTGCGCCGATCGATAGCGCACGTACCGCCATGAACATGTGCAGCTCGGGTTGATGGCACATCGCCGAATCGGCGAGGCCGGCAGGCACGGCGGTGTCGATCCGGGTGACTTCACGCCGGCTGATCAAGCCGAGCAGTTCGTCGATGATCATTTCGACCTCCAAAATACCAACACACTATGTGGCGTTGACGAGCCGCGTCAGCACGCGCTGGCGAAGAATCCCTGTTTGCCACGATTGTCGTCGATGATGTTCTCGGCATAGCGCACCGACGCTCGACGCGCGTCACCGGCGTTATCGAACGGGGACGTGTCGCGCAATCTGAAGGTCTGGCTCTGCGTCAGCGTATCGGTGGTGCCGCGCAGGCAAATCTTGACGGCCGCGTCGAACCCGGCATCGTAGTTATGCGGGCTGCCGTTCAGCGCGGCAACGTGAGGATAAATGAGTGGATAAATCTCGAATCCACGATAGACGTGCATGCTCATGACGAACTCCTGGCGTTCGGCCACGACGAGTCGCATGGGCGAACACATCCGGCCGGTATTCCCGTTATGGGGCGGGCCGATGGGTGAAGGGGACAACGTTGCAGCGCGAAGGGGGGGGGCGATGCAGCAAGCGGGCGGGTGGAGGGGCGAACGGTCAAAGGACGGCTGATCGCGCGGATGAACTCATCATACGCGCATCGTTTGCCGAGCGGTCGATTTATTCCGGGGTTGGCGCACGCACGGGCACGCCCGGCGGCGACGTCAGAGCGTCGTCAGCAACTGCAACTGACGTTCGGTCTCGTTTCCCGCGACCAGCGAAAAGAACCCGGTCTCGCGACGTTCGACGACCGTGAGCCCCTCGCTGTCGGAGAAGACGTTCCACGCGCTGTCGTCGACATGGGCGATCGCGCCGCGCGTGCGCGCGAATGCCAGCAATAGCGGACTCGCCTGGCGGCGCAGCACTTGACGATCCGCATTCAACACATAAGGTGGCCAGCCGGCCCGAAGGACGAGATAGTAAGGAATGGAGCCGGGATCGATGGTCATTGGGGCCGTTTCATGTGTGGGCCTGCGTTTGCCGTCCGGCTGCATTCGGAGCGGTGTCGGCGAAAGCGTGCGATGGAGCGAGGGGCGTTCGCCGTGGCGTGCTTTCAGTTTATGCGTTGAACCGCTCGATTCGCAGGATATCGCAACGATGTCCCGCGGCGTCGGTCCGGCGACGACGCGATCCGGCCGTCAGGCCGAGCGCTCGCTCCGCGCGTCGAGCGGAACTGCCTGCCACCGAAGTGTTGTAGCGATATCTACTGAATTGCAGTGCTCGTGACGGCCCATTATGCTGCCGTCATGAATCCTGCGCCGACGTCGTGGCTCCTGCTGATCGTCAGTCTGCCGACTTCCGGCGCGACTGCGCGCATGCGCATCTGGCGTACCGTCAAGGCGCTCGGCTGCGGCGCGTTGCGCGACGGTGCCTACCTGTTGCCCGCGCATGCCGAGCAGGCGGCGCAGTTGCGCGAGCTGGCCGACGACGCGCGTAACGGCGACGGCCACGCGTGGCTGCTGGATGTCCATGCGGACGATCCCGCGGACGAACAAGCATACAAGTCGCTGTTCGATCGCGCGGGCGATTACGCAGACTGGCTTGCCGAGCTTTCGGAGGCGCGCAAGGCGCTGTCCGATCTGGCGGCAGCCGATCTCAATCGCCTGCAACGCCGCCACGCGCGCACGTACGACGCCATTCGAAGCATCGATTTCTTTCCCGGCGAAACGTCGCTGCGCGCGCAGGCGCAATGGCGGGATTTCACCGCCGCGATCGAAGCGCGGCGCTCTCCCGGCGAGCCGCATGCCGCCCAACGCGGCATTCCCCGTCGCGACCCCGCGCAGTATCAGGGCAGGGTGTGGGCGACGCGCCGTCACCTGTGGGTCGATCGCGTCGCCAGCGCGTGGCTGATTCGGCGTTTCATCGATCCGCATGCGCGCTTCGTGTGGCTGGACAACCTTGCCGATTGTCCGGCTGACGCGCTCGGCTTCGATTTCGACGGCGCGCCGTTCACGCATGTGGGCGATCGCGTGTCGTTCGAGGTCCTGGTCGCGAGCTTCGGGCTTGGCGACAACGACGGACTCGTCCGGCTGGGGGCCATGGTGCATGCGCTGGACGTGGGCGGCGCCACCGTGCCGGAAGCCGCCGGATTCGAGGCCATTCTCGCGGGCGCCCGCAAGCGTCTGGCCGACGACGATGCGTTGCTGATGGAGATCGGCGCGGTACTCGATTCGTTGTACGTGCATTTGCGCGGCAACCGCAAACCCTGACCTCGCTGCCCGCCTCGACATGAATACACATCGCGACCGTCCGGCCTATACGCTGGGGCAACTGATCCTGTACTTCGCGTGGCTCGGCGCGACGGGTTTCGGCGGGCCCGTCGCGCTGGCCGGCTACATGCATCGGGACCTCGTGGACACGCGCCGCTGGATCGCGGACGCGGACTACAAGGAAGGCCTGGCGCTCGCGCAGCTGGCTCCCGGCCCGCTTGCCGCGCAACTGGCGATCTATCTCGGCTACGTGCACTACCGGATCGTCGGCGCCACGATGGTCGGGATCGCGTTCGTGCTGCCGTCGTTTCTGATGGTGGTGCTGCTCGGCTACGCATACACGCGATTCGGCGGCCTGACGTGGATGCAGTCGGTGTTCTACGGCGTCGGCGCGGCGGTGATCGGCATCATCGCGATCAGCGCGCGCAAGCTGACCGCGAAAAGCGTCGGTCGCGACAAGCTCCTTTGGGCGATCTATCTCGTGCTGGTCGCCGTGACGGTGATCACGGAATCCGAAGTGGCGTGGCTGTTTCTCGCGGCCGGCGTGCTCGTCTGGTTCACGCGCGCGCCGCCGAGGTGGTTGCGCCAGCGGCGCGTCAATGCGGCCGTGGCGTTGCCCGTGTCCGCCACCGGCGCATGGCTCGGTATCGTCGACTGGCCGCAGCTCGCGCAACTCGCCGTCTTCTTCGCGAAGGCGGGCGCGTTCGTGTTCGGCTCGGGGCTCGCGATCGTGCCGTTCCTCTATGGCGGCGTGGTCACCGAGCACCATTGGCTCAACGAGAAGCAGTTCGTCGACGCCGTGGCGGTCGCGATGATCACGCCGGGCCCGGTCGTCATCACGGTCGGCTTCATCGGCTATCTGGTGGCGGGGCTGCCGGGCGCGTGCGTGGCGGCAGCCGGCACGTTCCTGCCGTGCTATCTGTTCACGGTGTTGCCGGCGCCGTACTTCAAGAAGTACGGCAGGCTGCCGGCGATCCTGGCATTCGTCGACGGCGTGACGGCCGCGGCCGTCGGCGCGATCACGGGATCGGTGATCGTGCTGGCCCGGCGTTCGATCGTCGACGTGCCCACCGCGTTGATGGCGCTCGCGACGATCGTGCTGCTGGTCAGGTTCAGGAAGCTGTCGGAGCCCATGGTCGTAGGCGGGGCCGCCGTGATCGGCCTGATCGTGTACCCGCTGTTGCATCACTGATCGTGGAGGCCGCCATGCAATGGATTACGCGACAACGTCCGAAAATCGACCGGGTGGCGTGCCCCTGGCTCATTGCCCGTTTTATCGACGAGACGCCCGAATTTCTGTACGTCCCGCCGGGCGACGTGCTGCGGATCGCCGACGAGACCGGGGCGATTCCGTACGACATTCCGGGCGTGGAGTTGACGCACGTCGGCGAGCAATGCAGCTTCGACGCGTTTCTCGACAAGTATGGTCTGGCTGACGATCGGGCATTGCAGCACATGGCCCGCATCATTCGCGGCGCGGATACGTCGCGGCTCGACCTGACGCCGCAGTCGAGCGGCCTTTATGCGATTTCGCTCGGACTGTCGGACATGTTTGCCGACGATCACGACATGCTCGAGCATGGTCTGGTCATGTACGACGCGCTTTACGCGTGGTGTAGGCATTGTCAGGCCGAAGGCCATGCATGGCCGCCGAAGATGGCGGAGTGACGACGCGGGGAATGGCGGATTCGACGGATGAAAAAATGCCCGCGATGCGCGGGCATTTCGTCAACAGTTGCCTTTCTTGGCCTGTCCCGGCGGACAGAATCCATTCCCCGGCCCGCCTTGCGGCGCGACCACGACCGGTGGGCCCGGAACATAGGCGACGCACCCGCTGAGCGCGCCCACCATGCTCGCCGCTGCGAGCACTGCGATCACCCATTTTTTCACTTCGTTCTCCCGTTGGTAGGAAAGGGCCGTTCGGCCCTTTCGATGATGCGGTCAGCGCGTCAGAAACTGAAGTTGACGTTGGACTGACTGGTCGTTGCGTTCACGTTGGCCGACTGGGTCGCGCCCGATGTCGCGTCGGCCTCGATCGTGTATTGGCCTGCGGCGGCCGGCGCCGCGGCCAGCGTGACCGGCAGCGAGCCCGAGTAGGTGCCGACGATCGGTGCAGCCACAGGCACGGACAGCGCATAGGCGCCGGTGTCCATGTTCGCGTTGATCGACGTGATCTCGTAGGCGTGCGCGTCGATCGTCTGCAGCGCGCGCACGAAGGCGTTCGCGCTTGCGGTGACCGTACCGCTGACGGTGCTCGTCGTCGAGGCCGGCAGCGTGATCGGTGCGGCGGACGCCGACACCGCCGTGGTCGCGTTCACGACCACCGGAACCGAGCGGACGATGCCCGACGCGAAGTTGTTCTGCACGATCACGACATCGTAGTTGCCCTGCGTCGAGCTCTGGATCAGCGGCGACAGCACGAACTTCCCGGAGCTGTCGGCCACCGTGCCGCGGACGACCTTGCCGCCTTGTTCGGCATAGACGGTCGCGCCGGCTTCGGCGGAGGCGACGTAACCGGAGATCGCGCCGCTCACGACGGTCGGGATCGCGGTGACGACGGGTTTCAGCGCGTACGAGCCGTTGCCGCGCTGGACGATCGACTTGCATGCGTTGAAGTCGAGCACGAGATCGACGAGGGTGTTGGGCTGGACCGTGAACGGCTGGATGATCTTGTAGCCGCTTTGCGTCGCGCTCGGCGTGGCGAGCGCCTGTTCCGTGCCGCCCGTCGGGACGACCGAGTTGGCGAGGGTATTGCCCTGGTTCTGCGCGAGCACCAGCCGGACTTGCTGATACTGGCCGGCCGGCAGCGCGGTCTGGCCGAGATCGGCGAGCACGCCGTTGGTCAGCGACAGCAGGTCGATCTTCTGCGGCGTCGCGAGGGACACGGTCGACCAGCCGGCGTCGTTGTCATTGGCGTTCGCGTTGGCGTTGACGCGGACTTGCGAGACGGTGACGTACACGTGGTCGAAGCCGCACGATGGCGCATCCGTCATCGCGACGTGCAGCGTACCGGTTTGCGTGCCGCCACCGTCGTCGCCGCCGCCGCAACCGGCGAGAATGAATGGTACGAAGGCAGCGCACAGGGCGCTCTTGATCATGTTGTTCATATGTCACCCCCAGTGGGATCGTTATTGTGGGTGACGGAAGAATAGCCCGGCCGTAGCTCACTATCTGGGCATATTTGAAACGAACGGTAAGTATTTGTTAGGTCGGTCAGTTTTTTCCGGGATTGATGTCGCAGCGGCGCGCGCCGGGGGTGGCGAGGGGCGATTGCTTCCTGCGGAGGCGGGAGCCGGCTCTTTTGTCAGACGTTAGCAGCGCCGCGGTGGCATGTGCCATCGACGTCGTGTCCAGCGCGGATTCGGGCGGCTCGGCTGGATCGCCCGTTCCCCGCTATGGGCGAGGCATTAGCCCGGACCATCGCTCGCGGCCGCGAGAAGCGGCACGACCAGATCGCTGATCGGCGTCGGAATGCCGTGCGTGCGTCCGTATCGCTGCACGACGCCATTCCGGCAGTCCCATTCGAGCGGACGGTTGCCTTGCCGGTCGGCAAGAATCGACGTTCCCAAATCGGGCGGAAAGCCGTGGAATCCATCGACGATCTCCTGCGGCACTTCATCGCCGAGCTTCGCCCCCTCCGCACGCGCGACCTCGAGACATTCCCGCAAGTACGCGAGCGACAGGTCGGTGATGTCGCTTCGCGCGAACATGCCGGCGCGGCGACCGGTCAGTACCATCAGCCCCGCCACCGCGTTCTGCAACAGCTTGCGCCACGCGAGCGAGATGAAATCCTCCGCCACCTCGGGCGAGCATCGCGTGCCGCGCAAAGCCGAAACCACCACGTCGCTCGCGGGCGTATCGGGCAGCGTGAGCCGAGGCTTGCCGCGCAGCCACACCGACGTGCCCGATTCGCGTTGCGCGGGAAACCAGACGATCGACGGCACGATCGTGGCGCCGGCCGCATACGGCGCGAAGGCGGCTTTCTGCTCGACGCCGTTTTGCAGCACGCAGACGACGGTATTCGTATCGCATAGCGCGGAGACCCACGGTGCCGCACTCGGTATCTGCGTCGACTTGACCGCAACGAATACGAGGTCGAACCTTTGATTGACGGCTTGCGGATCGGTCAGCACGGGCCCGGGCACGACGATCTCGCCGCCGTCGAAGCGCAACGTCAACTGCTCGTGCGCCGAGCGGCCGCAGATCACTGGCGTGCGGCCGGCTTCGTGAAGGGCCGCGGCGACGGTCGTTCCGATTGCACCGGGACCGACGAGAGCGACGCGCGGATAGTCAGGCTTCGTCATGGCGTTCATCCTGTGAGTGGTCTGTCAGATGCGAGCGCAGTGCGAGAGCGAGCGGAAAAATCGCCAGCGCGGTCAACGCGGTCGCATACGTGGCGCCGTGCACACCGATCCGGTCGCCGAGGAAACCGTAGAGGACGGGCGATAACGCGCCTGATGCGATCGTCCCGGTATAGAAAATCGCGAATGCGCGCTCGGTGCGCTCGGGCGCGGACATCTCCGGGACGGTTCCGTACAGCACCGACGACGTGCCGTTGAGCATCATGCCCAGGATCGGCAGCAGCACCATGGTAAGCGTCAACGGAAGATAGATCACCGCGACGATGCACGCGGCCGTACCGCCCTCGGTGAGCAGCACCGTCCTCACCGTCCCCATCCGCGCACCGAGCCAGCCGCACATGAATTTGCCGGCCGCACCGCCAATGAAAACGAGTGCAAGCGCCGTTCCCAGCAGTTGCGGCGAAACGCCCTTTGCCTTCAGCAGGAAAGGCAGGAAGGTAAGCAGTCCCATGCGTACGGCCGTATCGAGCACGCCGATGGAAAACAGCGCGGAGAATCCGCCTCTCCCTGTGCCACTGCGTCGAGCGTGCGCTTGCTCTTTTGCCGTCGTCTGCGCGGCGGCGCGCGGCACGGCGGGAAACCACAGCGCGATGCCGGCGGCCACGACGCAGCCCAGCCCGGCGACGATCCATAGCGCATGACGCCACGGCATCATGGTGACGAGCAGCGAAATGGCGGCCGGCAGCGCGGATTTCCCCAGATCGCCGGAAAAGTTGTAGATGCTCAGCGGACCTCTCGCGTCGCGCCCATAGACGCGGGAGACGGCGCCCGACGCGATCGGATGCTGCGTGCTGGAGCCGACGCCCGAGATCGCGAGCGCGACGCCCAGCCCGAGCAGGCCGCCGGACATGCCCGCGATCGCATAGCCGAGCGCGGCGAGCAGCGTACCGATTGCGAGCGTCGCGCCGCTGCCCAGACGTTGCGCGACACGCCCCGCGGACAACTGCAGCGTTGCCATCGTGCCCGCATAGACGCCGCGCAGGATAGCCAGGGCCGCGAAGTCGAGCCCGAATTCCGACTGCCACACGGGTAGCAGCGCGTAGATCATGTCCGTATAGCCGTCGTGTATGGCGTGCGCAACGCAGGAGAGCCACAGCACGCGCGGCCTCGACGGTGCAGTCTCTCGCGCGACGGGCGGGGAAAAAACGGGCAAGCGCATTGTCATTCTCTCCGTACGAGCGATGCATGGAAGGCGCTCGCGGTGTGGTTTTCAGGCTCGACGTGGCAATTTTATGACCGGGATGTCAGGCATTTCAATTGAGCTAAAATCCCGTCAACAGAGAGAAAAAGTCACGTCATGGACGAAAGCCGAGGTGCTTTGACGCACCGGGACGAACTCCCCCCGCTCAATGCGCTGCGCGCTTTCGATGCGGTTGCGCGGCACGGCAGCTTCGCCGGCGCCGCGGCGGAACTGCACGTCACCCATTGGGCTGTCGGAAAACAGATCCGGTTGCTGGAGGACTGGTTCGGCCTGCCGTTGTTCGATCGTCGTCCGCGTGGCGTCGTGCTCACCGACGAAGGGGCCGCGTTGCTGAGCGACGTCAGCCACGCGTTCGAGCGCCTCGGCACCGCGGTGGTGCGGCTGCGCCACAATCCGTTCGCGCACCGGATATCAGGCGTCGTGCGGGTGAACGTGCCGATGAGCTTTGCGCTGTGCTGGCTGCTGCCGCGGCTCGCCGATTTCCATGCGCGGTACCCCGACATCGACGTCAGGGTGTCGACGACGTCGCGTAAGCTGCGCTATGTCGCCGATGCGTTCGATATCGGCGTTCGCTCCGGTCCCGAGCAAGGCGCGGGCGTCGTCTCGCGTTCGTTGATGCCCGACCCGCGTGTGCCGGCTTGCAATCCCGCCTTGCTGCGCCAGCATCCGATACAGAGCGTGACCGACCTGCGTCATCACACGCTGCTGCATTCGGCCACGACGCGTTCCGCGTGGTCGCACTGGTTGAAGGAAGCGGGTGCGCCCGATCTGCGCGCCGCGCGCCACGTCGAATTCGATCACGTGAATCTTCAGCTGGGCGCGGCGATCGAGGGACTCGGCGTGGCGTTGGCATCGCTGCCGCTGATCGGGCGCGATCTTGCCGAAGGGCGCCTCGTGTGTCCCATCGCATCGCCCGTCTGGCGCGCCGACGACTACATGCTGGTGACGAACGCCGATCGCGCCGACGATGCGGCCGTGTCCGCGTTCGAGGCGTGGATGGAAGGCATGGCGAGTCAGGAGGGCGGCTAGGTTCGCCGATCAGGCCGGGCGAGGTACGACACCGGAGCCATGCCGCCACTGCTCCGGTGTCGCGAGTCGGCGATCAGAAGCCGTGGAACATGCCGATGTTGACCTGAACCTGGTTGCCGCCCGACGACGTGTTGCCGAAGTCGGCAGCGGAAGCCTGCGCACCCTTCGCATGCACGTAGGCGCCCATCGCATACAGCGCGGTACTCTTCGACAGCGAGTACGTCGCACCCAGCGACACCTGGTTGATCGAGGCCATCGTGCGACCCTCGGCCGCTTGCGTGGGCGTGGCTGCGGAACCGTAGACATACGTGTAGCCGGTCGCCAGCGACAGCGCCGGCGTGACGCGGTACTGCAGCAGCGCACCGAGCACGTTGAAGTGGATTGACGGCTGGCCATCGTTGCCCTTGTACTGGGCGTTCGAGTAGCGCAACCCGGCCGTGTACGGACCGACCTCGTATTGCGCGGCGACTTGCGCGATGCCCGCGCTCTTGAACGCATTGCCGCCGTTGTAGCCCGAACTCGGATAGCCGAGCGCGCCGCCGAAACTCGGTTGTGCGGTTGCGTTCACCCATCCGTTCTCGCCCTGGTTGGCCGCACGGAAGTAGCCGCCGGCGACCGTCAGGCCACCTTGAGCGTAGGTCGCGGCCGCCGACCACGATTGCCCCGAACCCGTTGCACCGGCCACGCCGCCGAACGAGTACGCGGCTTCGGCCTGGAAGCCGTGGATGATCGGCGAAATGTACTTCACCGCGTTGTTCTGGTTCGTCGTGTTGTCGTTGTTGTCGACGTCGCCCGGCGTCGAGAAGGTCGACGCCGAAATGGCGTCGCCCGTCAGGACCTGAACCATTTCCGTCACGGCGTCGAGCTGGCGCCCCATGCGCAACGCGCCGTACTGATTGGACGCGAGGCCCACGTACGCCTGGCGGTTGAACAGCGAACGCGTGTTACCGATCGGCCCCTGGCCGCCGATGCCGCCCGTCCCGATGTTGAAACCATTCTCGATCTTGAATACCGCCTGCAGGCCGCCGCCGAGATCCTCCTGGCCTCTGAGGCCCCACTTGTTCGAACCCGAGGCGCCGCCATCGAGGCCGTACCGACTGTGGCCATTGATGTTCGACGTGTAACCGATGCCTGCATCGAGCATGCCGTACAGGGTGATCGACGACTGTGCCATTGCTGCCGACGATGCTGCGAAGGCGGCAACAGCGATAACGCTGATGTTGATTTTTTTGTTTTTCATCTGCATTTCACTGTCAGGAGTAGTTTCGGGATGGGGTGAAACGGCTTTCGTCGTATCCGGATGCAGCGGGCGGCGCATGGCCTGCGCGTCGTTTCGGTCGCGACGGCCGGCGTCATGTTCGCCACATCGTCATGCCGGATCGGCTCACTTCGTGATCCTTACAATTTCCCTTGCTCGGTTGTCGCATCGGTCGTCCTTGCGGACTGGCCAGGCGTCCGGTTCAGCCGCCGGCGACGGGCGCCGATACGGCCTGGCCGCACTTTGCAAGTGGAAGGACCATATCAGGAACATAAATGCCGGTCAAAATTTGTTTGATATAAGTTAATCTCGTCTGATCGTCGGGCGCCTTACGGGATTTCCCCTATAAGAACCGGCACGAAGGCGACGTGTTATCGCGATCCGCGCCATCGCGCTGACGATCTCGACCACGGCAAGCGAATTCAGGTGGGGTGGGGGAGGGAATAATCGGCTTGAAGGGCTGGCACGACGGGCAACGATCATGCAGTCCCGGTTGTAATCGTTCTATTTATTCCCGGGTTGCAATAATCGAAACAGAGAAGGCGATTGTTGAATGTCGGTGCGATTGGCCGCAAGCGGGTTTTCCGCGTGTCGCTGAGCGGCGGATAGTTTTACGCGGGCGAACCGGCTCATGCGGACGCCGGACGAACCGGTTTTCCGGGTCGGCAGCCAGCGCCTGACCTCGGCGTCCGATTCCAATCGAACGTCAATCTCGGACGAAACTCAGTATTCGATCCGGCGTTGCATTAAATAGAATTTCATGTCGTCGCGGCCATGCATTGAAATCGGTATCGGGTCCCGCTCAAAGCCGAGCATTTCGTAGAACGGGTATGCCGATTCGCGCGCCGTGCACCAGAGCAGCACGCCGCGCTGTTCGCGCACATGGCGAATGGACAGATTGACCAGCAGGCGTCCGAATCCCAGGCCGCGTACCGACGGATCGACGGCCATGCCGCGAAGGCGCCACATTTCAGTGTTCAAAGCGCCGGATTGTGCTTCTTTACACACCGATGCCACCGCAACGATCCTGTCGTTGTCACGAACGGCAAAGTGCATCGTCGTTGGGGCGTGATCTCCGTGTAGCGCGCTTCCCTCTTCATCTCCCGCCATCAGGATGGCGGCCCTGAGGGGATAGGTTTCTTCCGCACGGACGGCACAGATGGTAAAGCGCACATCTTGTGAAATCATATAATTATCGGCTCTCTTCGTAACGCGGATTTTCTTCCAATTCTCTTTCGACATACCCACTCGCAAAATTAGCAGTTGCCGGGCATGGCGAGTAAGGGTAATTTCCTACCTGTTTTGTTTTTTGAATCATACGCTAACTGCGATCACAGATGACGTTGAAAGTATCGACAGATGCAGAACTGGCCTACGACGAGATCCGATCGCGGATCTTTGACGGCCGTCTTGCGCCTGGGCAGAAAGTATCTCACCGAGGCCTGTCGGACGAACTGGGTTTCGGCCAGATGCCGGTGCGCAGCGCATTGCATTTGCTCGAATCCGAAGGGCTGGTCGTCGTGATCGAAAAGAGCGGCACCTATGTCGCGTCGCCGACGACCAGCGATCTTCGCGAAATTTTTGAAATGCGGCTGGCCCTCGAGAGTACCGCAGCGTTTCTCGCAGCGAAGTCCGGCGTAACGGCAGGCCTTCGCGAGGCCGCGGCAAAAATGCGGGAACTGATCGACCGGGACGTCGCGGACATCATGCTCGAGCAACGTATCGGTTGGGTGTTTCATCAAGAGTTGTTTGCTGCCGCACGGAACGTCCGGATCTCGTCGGCGTATGGTTTATTGCGGGCCCAGACCCTGGCCCTGAACGAACTCCCGCGTGGCGACGCGGAAACCGTTCGGCGCGGCACGATCGAGCACCTGCACATCTTTCACGCAATCGAAGCGAACGACGGCGAGCTTGCGCGTCAGCATATGTGGAATCACATCGTTGACGGCACGCCGGCACGGATAAAACTGCTAAAGGCACGGCATGAACACGAAAAATAAAGGGCTTTCCCTCCCGATGCAAATGTTTGGCGGACTGGTGCTGGGCGTCGCTTGCGGCGTGTTTGCGCCGGGCTTCGCCGCGAAGCTGGGCTTTCTCGGCACGATGTTCGGCCACGCGATCAAGATGGTCGTCATGCCGTTGATCTTCCTGTCGGTCACGGTCGGGGTCTTCCGTGCGGGCCGGCTTCGCGAGCGGCTTGGCAAGGTCGCCCTGTCCAGTATCGCCTTCTTCATTTTGATGACGGGCCTGGCTGCATCGTGCGGCCTGCTGCTCAACTTTGCATTTCGACCGGGTCTCGGCGCGAGCCTGACTCACTCCGGATCGATGCCCGCCGCGCTTGCTTCCAGCATCGACTGGACGAAATTCCTCGTCGATTTGATCCCCGCCAACATCGTCGCTGCGCTTGCTGCGGGGAATTCGCTCCCGGTGCTCGTTTTCGGCGTCATTTTCGGCGCCGCATTGTCGGCCGCCCCGGAGCGGGCCGAGCCTGCGATTGCCGTTTTCGAGGCGCTGCTGTCGGGGCTGTTCAAGATGATCCAGTGGGTGATCGCATGGTCGCCGCTCGCGATCTTCGCCGCGATCGCGCAGTTGTTGGCAGCCAAGGGCTTCACGGGCGCGCACTCGCTCATCGAGCTGCTGGGCGTGGCCTATCTCGGCATGGCGATTCTGGCGGTCGTGCTGACCATCGTCATTCGCGTCGCCGGTCAGTCGCCGCTCGCCGTGCTCAGGAAGGTGAAGGAGCCGCTGATCCTGGGGTTCACGACGCGTTCGTCCGAAATTACCTATCCGTTGCACCTGAAGAAGCTGGTTGAACTGGGCGTGCCCTATGGCGTGGCGTCCACGATCTTGCCGCTCGCCTATATTTTCAATCGCGACGGCGCGGTGCTCTACACGGCCCTCGCGGTCGGGTATCTGGCCGACGCCTATCACCTCGTCTGGTCCTGGCCGCTGGTGATCACGATTCTGATCTTGACGATCGTCACCATCGACGGAGCAGCCAACGTGCCGTCCGGCGCGATCGTCGCGATCACCATCGTTCTCACGTCGATCGGGTTGCCGGCCGATGCGGTGCTGCTGCTGTTGGGCGTCGACGCGTTTTTCGACATGGGAAGAACCGCGCTCAACGTCTACGGGAGCACGGCGGCCGCGGCCGTGGCGGTGAAGCTTTCCGGTTCGGAGAGTACGGCCGCGGAAACCGTGGCGGGCCGGGCAAGCGTGTAGGGGCTCCGGAAGCGACGGGCGGTGCGCGTTTCCATGTTGCGCCCGCCTGTTGCAACGCGCTGGCGTACCGCCACTCGCGCATCCAGGCACGGCGAGGATAGGGCATTGGATGAGCGCGTGTCTTTATCGAGTTACAGTTAGTAGAACGGCGTATCGTTGCAGGAGAAACATGATGATTGGTTCAGAATCCGCAGATTTTTTCATGCTGCGTTTGGGCACGCCGCATCCGTCGTGGACATTCACCGATGACAGCAACATGATCGGCATTGTCGATTGCGACGGGGTGGTGAGCGCCATGTTCGAGCTGGATCGCAACCAGGTCGCACAGATCAGAGGGCTGGGCCAATCGGTGGAGAGAATCCGGTGTACTTGCGAGCGCGCTGGCCGGGAACTGCACTTTTATCTCCATGGCAGACAGGTGTCTCAAGGACTGTGGGCCGGCGTCGCGTCGGCCGATCCCGACTATCTGCCGACCGATGCGATGATCGCGACATGGGAAGGGCCGAATGCCGACGATGCGTTGGAGCTTGCGGGCGTGAACGCTCGCGTGGCAGCATCCGTGAGCTTGGCCTAAACTGCGATCACAGATTGTTGCGCGGGGTCGAGCCGGGCGTCCCGATCTTTGGGGCAGGTCGTTTGTCGTCTCCGTCCGTTTGTACACGTACGCCGGTCAATGTATGCGGTTCTGGCACACTCAACCTCGGATCGCCAGAACCTTTTGCTGGCCAGCTTACTGGCCAGCGTTTTTTATTCCTTGAGCCGATCGCATCGGCTCGCTCGCTTGCTTCGCGCTCGCCGATCGACGAGAGGTGTGCCGCCGAAGTCCGTGTTGAGCGAAGATGTCCGGAGTCAGTTCATGCAAGCGCAAGGCATCGAGGCGCGCTGAAGCGATCACGCGTCCTCGATGCCCGGTGGCCCGTGCCCGCGCATCAGCGCAAAGGCATCGGCGCCGCCGTGCTGCGCGCGATCCTGGCCGACGCCGACGAACATCGAATGACCGTTCGCGTCGGCGCTTTGCGCGGCAGCGATTCGAACCGCTTCTACGAACGGCACGGCTTCGTGCGAACCGACGAAGCGGAATGGGACATCACCTACCGCCGCGAACCGGGCGCGGCAACGACGTAGCACTCGCGTGATGCATTCCGGTTGAAATCGACACGCACGCATTAGCGTTTTCACCAATGTGGAAAACGCGGCACCGGCCGATGTTGCAGAGAGGGCGTAAATAATTGATCCGAGGCCGATTATGACGACATCTGCAACAAACGGCGTGAATGCCGTGCCGCCCGAAACGTCCGACACCGCCGCGGCATCCGGCGACGCGGCGCGCGTACCGTCGATCCTGCTGGTCGACGACGAACCGAACGTGCTGTCCGCGCTCAGGCGCGTGTTCCGGCCCACCGGCTACGACATCGTGACCGCCGACAGCGGCGAGGCCGCGCTCGGGATTTTGGCGTCGACGGAAATCGACCTGATCGTGTCCGACATGCGGATGCCGCACATGAGCGGCGCGGAATTCCTGGCGCGCGCGCGGGCGCTGTACCCGGACACGATGCGCATTCTGCTCACCGGCTATGCGGAGATCGCGTCGGTCATGCAGGCCGTCAACGAAGGCGGCGTGTATCGCTACCTGAACAAGCCGTGGGACGATCACGACCTGCTGCTGACGATCGAGCACGCGCTGGAGCAGCGCCGTCTGCGCGGCGAAGCGGCCCGGCTGGCGGCGCTGACGGAAGCGCAGAACGAAGCGCTGCGCCGTTTCAACACGGATCTCGAAACGCAGGTTCGCGCGCGCACCGAGGAGCTCGGCCAGACGGTGATGTTCCTCGAAGCGGCGCAGCGCGACCTGAAAAGCAGCTTCACGGCGATGGTTCAGGTGTGCGCAAGCATGATCGAGCTGCGCTGCGGGGCCGCGAGCGGGCATGCGATGCGCGTCGGCGAGATCGCGCGCCGGCTCGCGCTCGCCGACGGGATGAGCGAGCTGCATGCGCAGGACGTCTATTTCGCGGGGCTGTTGCACGGCATCGGCAAGCTGTCGCTGCCGGACGAATTGCTGCACAAGCCGCTCACGCGGATGACGACGGACGAGCACCGGGTGTTCCAGGAGCATCCGCTGCGCGCGCAGATGGTGCTGACGCCGGTCGCCCAGTTGCACAAGGTCGCGTCGATCGTGCTGCACCAGTACGAGCGCTTCAACGGCCGCGGCACGCCGGATGGGCTGGTCGGCGACGCGATCCCGGTCGGGTCGCGGATCGTCGCGATCGCGCGCGATTTCGAAGGGCTGCGCCACGGCGAAATCGGGGCGCCGCATTCGATCGAGCAGGCGATCGACGTGTTGCACTCGCAAGCAGGCGTGCGTTACGACCCGCAACTGGTCGCACGCTTCGTCGAGTTGATGCGGGATCCGGCGAGCCTCGGCATCGCGGCGTCCGTCGCGGAAATCCGGTCGGCTCAACTGCGCGAAGGAATGGAACTCGCCGACGATCTGCGCACGCATCGCGGCGTGTTGTTGATGACGAAGGGCAGCGTGATGTCCGCGCACCAGATCGAACTCGTGCGCCGCTTCGAAACGCGGGAGGGCACGCCGTTCGACATTCTCGTGCTGGCCCGTCCGGCGGGGCACGCGCACGCCCCCCACCCAGGCGCGCCGCCGGCCTGACGTCGAACGGCGGCCTGATGGCCGCGGTGCGCGCGAGCGCCCGCACCGAGGCGATGCAATCAACCCGTTCCGGGCGTCCGATCATGCATGGCATCTACAACGTTCCGCTCGTCCTGCTGTCGCTCGCGATCGCGACGCTGGCCTCCTATACGACGCTCGACCTCGCCGCGTTCATTTCGCTGCTCGACAATCCGAAGCTCAAGCGCGCGTGGCTGGGCGGTGGCGCGGCGGCGATGGGCACCGGCATCTGGTCGATGCATTTCGTCGGCATGCTCGCGTTTTCGTTGCCGGTGCCGCTCGGCTATGCATGGCAGGAAACCGGCGCCTCGCTGGCGATCGCGGTGCTGGTGTCGTATTTCGCGCTGAACGTCGTCACGCGCGCACGGCTGGGCTGGCGGCGGCTGTGCGCGGGCGGCGTGCTGATGGGCGGCGGGATCGCCGGCATGCACTACACGGGGATGGCCGCGATGCATATGGAGCCCGGCATTCGCTACGATGCGTTGCTGTTCGCCGCGTCGATCGGCATCGCGGTGATCGCGTCGACGGCCGCGCTGTGGATCGCGCAGGCGTTGCGCATGCAGCAGGCACGCTACGCGACCGCGCAGCGCATCGGCGCGGCCGTCATCATGGGCATCGCGATTACCGGCATGCACTACACGGCGATGGCGGCCGCGCATTTCGCGCCGGATGCGCGGTGCGGCGCCGCGAACGACGTCGACGCACCGTGGCTCGCGACGACGGTCGCGTTGTTCACGATGGCGACGCTGGTCGTCACGCTGCTGGTGTGCCGTTTCGATGCGCGCACAACGTTCCTGCGCGGGATGACCGACACGCTGGAGCGACTCGTGCGGTTGCGAACCGGCGAACTTGAACGCGCACTGCATCGCTACGAGCAGACGACGCAGATGCTGCAACGTACGCGCGAGAACATGGCGACCGAGATCGACGAACGCAAGGCCGCGCACGCGCTGCTCGAACAGGAGAAGGACGAACAGCGGCGCCTGCTGCATGCGCTCGAGGAAACGCACGAGCAATTGCTGCAGTCGGAAAAGCTCGCGTCGATCGGGCAGCTCGCGGCCGGTGTCGCGCACGAGATCAACAATCCGATCGGCTTCGTCAGCGCGAACCTCAATACGCTGAAGACGTGGGTGCGCAGCCTGCTCGACGTGGTCGCGGCGCATGAGGTCACGCTGCCGCAGCTCGATCCGGCCACCCGTGACGCGCTGACGGCCGTGCACCGTGTCGCGGATCTCGACTACGTCCGCGACGAGATCGCGATGCTGATCGACGAATCGATCGACGGCGCGCTGCGCGTGCGGCGCATCGTGCAGGATTTGCGCGATTTCTCGCGCCCGGCCAGCGACGAATGGAGCGTGGTCGATCTGCATGCGGGCCTCGAGAGCACGCTCAACGTCGTCCACAACGAGCTCAAGTACAAGGCCGACATCGTGCGCGATTACGGCGACGTCCCGCACGTCGAATGCTTGCCGTCGCAGTTGAACCAGGTCTTCATGAACCTGCTGGTCAACGCGGCGCAGGCGATTCCGGAGCGCGGCGTGATCACGATCCGCACGTCGAGCGATGGCGACCAGGTATCGATCGCGATCAGCGACACCGGCGCCGGCATGACGCCCGACGTCGTCCGGCGGATCTTCGATCCGTTCTTCACCACGAAACCGGTCGGGCAGGGCACGGGGCTCGGGCTGTCGGTATCGCACGGCATCGTCGAGCGTCATCGCGGCACCATCGACGTGACCAGCGAGCCGGGACGCGGCACGACCTTCCGGATACGGTTGCCGGTTCGGCGTGCCGGCGATCGTGCGAACGCGGCGGCGCTGGAGCAACGGGCATGACGACGCGATGGCGACGGGCGCGAGCGTCGCGCGTCACGCCAGTCGCTTGCGGCGCTGACGACGAAAGAAATGCCAGAACATCGCGGTCGCGTCCGGGCCGGTGGCGGAATGGAACGGCTCGCCCGGATCGCCGCCGCTCCATGCATGCGGCAGCCCGCGGACGATGCACACCCTGACGACCAGCCGTCCACCCTTCAGATAGTCGACGTAGTCCGCATCGTCCTGCGCGTAGCTGCGTTGCTCGCCGACGCGGATCGCACCGTGTTCGTCGACGATCCGATTGAGCCGCGCGAACGCGATGCCGAGCTGCGTCGCGTTCCGGTCGGTCACGACCGTATCGAGCCGGCCATGGACGATGAAGGCCGGCATGCCGGGATAGGCCGCGACGTCGGCGCACGCGTCGAGCGCGTGGATCGGATCGTCGCGGAGGCCGCGACGCATCAGGCTCATCGCGGCCATCGTCGACGACGGCGGCGCGATGGCCGGGCCGGAGTGCAGGCCGACGGCCGCGAAGCGGTCGGGATACCGGAGCGCCAGCGCCGCGGCGAGCCCGGCGCCGGCGGATAGGCCGGCCACGTAGATCCGGTCGCGATCGAAGCCGTGGCGCTGCGCGATGGCGTCGACCAGCGACGCGACGGACGCGGCTTCCGACTGGGTCGCGTCGCCATGCCAGTGCCAGCAACGGTGCGCATGGGCCGTCTTGGCCTGCTCGGGGAACAGCACGGCGAACCCCGAGCGCTCCGCGAGACGGCAGATGCGCGTGCCCGCGGCGAACGATTCGGCGGTTTGCTTGCAGCCATGCAGCATGACGACGGCCGGCATGCCCGCGGTTGCCGCCGGTGCGGCGGGAAGATACAGCGCGTACGCCAGATGGTTCACGAGCCGGCCGGCGCTCGGGCCGGCCGAATGAAACGAGCGAAGCCACGTGCCGGGCGGCCGGGCCGACGGGGCGCGTGCGGTGCCCGTCCGTTTGGCGGCGCGGGCGGGGGCCGCCGGCTTGGCGGGCCGTTGAGTGAGCTTGGTGGCGGGTTTTTTGGCGGCCGGCCGCGGCTTGCCGGCGCGCTTCTTCGGACGTCCACCGGCCGCCGCGGAAAACAGTTCAAGATGCCGCAACCAGAGGCTGGATTTTTTCCTGGGCATGTGCAATCTCGTGCCGGCGGCCGGCCGTGACAGGAAGCGGCGGCCGATCCCACCGTCGGATGGAGGTCGAACGGGCGCGAAGCAAGGTTCGTGCTGCCGGCGTCGCGGCAATTGAAAGGTGTGGCGCCCTGCGGAACCGGAATGACGCGGATCGATTATCGACGATAGTGGCCGCCCGACGTGACGGGCGTGCGAATCGAAGCCCGCTTCGGGCCTCGCCGTCATTCACGTGATATCTTGCGGTTCGACAGAAGCGTCCACCGTTCATTCCGTTGTGAGGGGCGACATGCGTCTTTCCGATTTCATCGTACGGAACATGGAACCGATCCTGGTGCAGTGGGAAGCGTTTGCTGCCACGCTGTTACCGGCCGCGAGGCACATGACCTCGCACGGACTACGCGACCACGCGCGCGAGATCCTGATCGCCGTCGCCAAGGACATCGCGACCCCGCAGACGAGGAAAGCGCAACACGAAAAATCGCTGGGGCGCGCACCCGAGCCGGCGAACGCCAGCGAGACGGCCGCGCAGACGCATGCCGTTTTGCGCGCCCAGCGGGGTTTCAACATCAACCAGTTGGCGGCCGAGTATCGGGCGCTGCGTGCCAGCGTGCTGCGCCTGTGGATCGACGCGTGTCAGCCGCGCCCGGTCGACATGGACGACATGATTCGCTTCAACGAAGCGATCGATCAGGCGCTGGCGGAATCCGTCTCGTTTTTTACCGAACAGGTCGAACAGGCTCGTAACTTGTTTCTCGGCATGCTGAGCCATGACATGCGCACGCCGCTGCAGACGATCCAGCTCACGGCGTCGTATCTTGCCGCGCTCAATGCGGGTGAGGAGGTATCGGAGGCCGCCGCTCGGCTGATCAGAAGCGGTGGTCGCATGCAGGGCCTTCTCGATGATCTCTGCGATTTCAATCGAACCCAGCTCGGGCTGGGCATCAACGTCGTTCCCCGTCCTATCGACCTCGCGCATGTGCTCGTCAATGTGGTGGACGAGCTGCGGGCAGGTCATCCGGATCGCGAAATCACCGTCGATATGCGTGGGGATCTCCGGGGCGAGTGGGACGACCAGCGCATGCAGCAGTTGCTGAGCAATCTGGTGAGCAATGCCGTCAAGTACGGTGCGCGCGATACACCGGTGCGGGTGGTGGCCGCGACGACGGGCGCCGACGTGGTCGTCGAGGTCGGCAACAGCGGGCCGGCGATCGATCCGCGCACGCTCGACCGTATTTTCGATCCGCTCGAGCGCGGGGAGGCTGATCGTTCGCGACGGACGGGGGATGATGCCGGTCTAGGGCTCGGGTTGTTTATCGCCAACGAAATCGCCAAGGCGCATCGCGGCCGGATTGATGCGCGGTCGGATCAGACGGAAACCGTTTTTACGGTGCGGTTGCCGAGGGGCATATGAGGCGGGGAGCGCGGGCAGGGGAATGATTCGCCGGGCTTGCGGTTGGCGGTGTGGCGAGAGGCCGCTATCGGCGAGGAAGCGCCATTCTTCGCGTAAGGGGATCTGACATTCGGGTGTCGGCTTTTCAAGGACTTACCGGCCGCTCGCGTACCAATGATGCGCGTCGTGCGGTCGCCCAAAGCGGATTAACTCGTCTCCGCCAAAAATCGACCAGGTCGCATGTCCGCTTCACTAGAGCGCCATCGGCTGAATTGCTTCCGGGCTGACATTGGTGCGGAACATCGGCCCGACGCCGATATGCTGCTTTGGACACTTACTCGCCGTCAGGCCAACCGGTGGCAGCGGCGATGCTGATCGCGCCAACCTGGCCGGGAAGTTCAGTCATGCGGCGGCTTCCGGGCGCCAGTCTGGCGATGCAATATCCTCCTGGTACCGTTTTTGGGGTCAAACACCAGACCTGACCGTCGGTTCCGACACAGACGCGGATGACCATGCCGGCGCGAGGCGATTTCAGGCAGTTGCGGCAGTTTGCCGATTGACGGCACTCGGCGAAGTGACCGGGGCCGTCCGGGTGAAGCCGCCAAAGGTCTCCTCGCGAGTTGACCGTCCACGCGCATCCGTCCGGTGCGCAAGCAATTTGTGTCGCCGCGATGGGTTCTGGCATCTCGTGCCAACACGTCGCCCCTGCGCCTCGTCTCCGAATCGGCTTTCCCCCCAAGCGTGCAAGGCCCCCCAACAACCACAGCGACTCATCGGGACCTTCACAGACGCCAACCGCGTCGAATTCGAGACCATTGGATTGCAGAATACGACCGTCGTCGCCAATCAAGTCCAGCCGGTGTCCTGCCAGCACCCATACGCCTGACCTTGCTGCAGCAATCGCAGCATGCTGTTCCAACTCGATCACCAGCTTCCAGGAAGCCCCGCCAGCAACGCGCAGCCAGACTCCCCATCTCGCGTGACATTCGTTTCGTGCCATGACCCAGGTCCTACCCTGCGCGGCAACCGTGACCTCCTCGGCATGCCATCCCTTCGGAAGGGACGACTCGGTGATTTTTCCCGTCGCCGTGACACGGAAGACTTCGCCAGAGCAACGAACGGCCCAGAGGAGGGGGTGGGAGGGCGTCCCGGTGAATCGATGTAACTCGTTTGGGGTCTGGCCAGATGAGACGGATTTCATCGAACGCACTCCTGTCGACGCAAGTCGCAGGGTCGCGGTGCCATGCATCACCTGCTCAGGTCGGAGTTGATGGTGCATCTAATAGTAGACAACGCAACGCTACATGGATACGCTCTTTGCGTGTTTCTATCGAGTAGCCACCACACTTATCGCATAAGGGGGCAACGATGGCGGCAGTCCGAATCCGGGGAACGTGGTATCTGTCATTGTCGGTTCACACCGACGACATCAAATCAACGCCGCTACGGGTCGGCGACGCACAATTAGTGGTGCAAACGGCTAATCGGACCGGCATTGGCGGCGAGCTGCACATCGGGGGCGAAAGCCTGGCGGTTGCTGGCAAGATCAAGCCCGGCAGTCCGGCTGTCGTCAGCATTACCGAAGCCGGCGCTGACGGGTTGCTTGTCCAGGACGGCGTGGAAGCCATCCTTTATATCCCGCCATGGTGGCCGAGCGTCAAATACCAGCACGATCTCATTACAGGAACGATGGTCGTGGGGGCGTCGTCGTCGCTCAGAAGCCCACGGCTCGCCCACAAAATCATTCTTGTTTCGGGCGTTCAGCCGTTCGAATGATCGCCTCGATTGCCAGGTACGAGATTCGACTCGCTCACTGGTTGGCGGCTTCGGTTGGCGCCCCGTACAAGTTCGGCGGCCGCGGGCCGACCGGCATCGATTGTTCGAGTCTGTTGATGCGTGCCATTCGCAAGAGCCTGCGGCTCACGGTTGCGCAGCTTCCATGGATGACTGCGGATCAAATGGCGAGAGGCCGCCAAGGCGTTACTGTACAAGCCACGGAGATGGTATCGGCGCAGCGCTGCCTGTTGGCTTTTTTCGACTGGGACGAAGACGGAATCCACGAACATGCCGCGGCGTGCCTGCCGGACGGATCGTGGATCTGGGCGTCTACGTCGGCAGGCAAGGTCATCCGGGTCGATCCTCGATCGACTTCGATTTGGGACCGTCAATGGCGTGAAATTGAGGGGGCGCTGGACGGGCGGCGAAGTACCCTGCGCATGGTCGACTGGCGTGCCTTGGGGGCAATCCGATAATGGAACGAGGATCCGTTCCCCTATGGATCTGGATGGATCTGTCCGCGGCATGCAATCTGGCGTGCCGCGACTGCTATACCAAGCATGTCCATACATCGCGCCTGCTCTCGACGGATCACTTCGCGCTCGTGCTCGAAAAATTGAATGCCGCCGGCGTCACGATCGAGAAACTCCATCTGAACTGGCGCGGTGAACCGCTGACAAACAAGCGATTTGGCGAATTTCTTCGCATCCGCAATACGACCGCTCCTGGCGTTCCACTCGAGTTCCACACTAACGGGCTCCTGCTTTCGCACGACACGTGTGCCGAGATTGTTCGGCAAACACGCGAAGGAGATCTCGCATACGTGTCCATAGACGGGGGTGGACGAGTCCTGCACGAAGCCAACCGGGGGCCCGGCACGTGGTTACCAACGCTGCGCGGCTTGGAAAGGCTGCTGGATGCGCGAGATGCCGCAGGCGAGCCGCATTTGAGCGTCGGAATCTACGAGATCACCTATCTGCGCGGCGCGATCTACGATCGTGAGCTTGTCGTCCTGTCCCGCAGGTGCGACGCATGGACCAGAGTCTGCCCTATTGACAGAGAAGGACGGGAAATACCCTTTGCGGCCGACGTCCTTCCTCAAGGAGCCTGTTTCTGGGCAGGCAACGCGATGTGCATCACGGTAACCGGCGATGTGCATGTCTGCATGCTCTCGTTCGATCGGAGTGGCGTCATTGGAAACATTTTCAGCGAAGAGGTCGACGACATCCTGCGCCGAGGTCAGGCGTTCCGGTCCAGTCTCGTCTCGTCAGGGCGCCGGGTCGTGCCGCACTGCCGCAACTGCTACAAGACCGAGGGCGCGATAGACGACTAATGGCGATGGTGAGCGAGGACGAAAGATGGGCCGAGAACAACTGCTGGCGCTCCATGGCGCGAAGAACGATCGACTGATCGGCATCGACGGGCGTGTCTACTACGACCTGACTTCCGGTTGGAACGTCACCAATGCCGGCTGGAACAACGAAGCGATCTTCACGGACTGGATCGAGGCCGCCAGAGCCCTCCCTTTCAGACCCTCGTGGTGCACGGATCCGAACCAGGAGCGGTTCAAGGAACAGCTCGGCAGCATCTTTCCCGGATACATTCCGATCCTGTCATGCAGCGGCAGTGAGGCGATCGACAACGCGCTCAAGGTCGCCCGCGTCATAACCGGCAGAGGGGGAGTCGCGTGCGTCGGCGACGCCTATCACGGAAGCACGCTCGGCGCGGCGCTCGCCGCGGGATATCCTGTCGACCACATTGATGCGCTGGGGCTCGATAATCGACGTTTCGCGCTGCCCGCTCCTGTTTCGGACGCGGACCTTGCAACGATCGAAGCGTTACTCACGCGAGAAGACAGCATAGGAGCGGTCGTGTTCGAAACCGTCCTCACCAACGCCGGGTGCCGTGTCGTACCGGACGCATTCCTGAATCTGCTTCAGCGCCTTTCGGACGAATTTGGCTTTCTGTTGGTCTGTGATGAAATCGGGACGGGTATGAACAGAACGGGGCATCCATGGTCATTCCAAGGCCGCCCCATTCGCCCGCACGTCATTACTTGCGGAAAGGCACTCACAAACGGGCTCTACCCGTTATCTCTCGCGCTCGTGGCAAACGATTTGCGATCCTTTTTGGACGAAGCTTCTTTCGCTTCCACTTACGGTGGGTCGCCGGCGGGCTGTGCAGCGGCGTTGTCGACCCTTGCATTCCACCAGGCCGCCGACCTGGGTAGCCGTGCGCTCGAACTGGCGAGTGCCGTGACCGCGATATTCGAATCCAACGGCCGAAAATTGGGGGGGCACTTCGACATCCATGGCGTAGGGCTATCGATGGCGGTCAACCTCGGGGGAGGCGATCCCGAATTTGCGCACGCGTCCCGACCAAAAAAAATCATCCAGTCACTGCTCGAGCGAGGTATCTTCGCTGTGCTTTCACCCGATGGACAGCAACTGATGATTACCCCGGCGTTGACGGCAGAACTGGAGCCGTTGATGGATACGCTGGATGTGGTCGCGGAAACGATCGTCGCGTCCCGCAGCGTTCGCTAGGTCCGTCACGGAAATCGATGCAATCCAGAGGCGGGATCATTCGATGACGATGTCTGCGTCTTTCGGATGCGCGCGCAGGCTCCACAGATGTCCCGGACCTGCTAGGAGATTGGCATACGTCGCCTGCCAGAGTTTCCCGGGATCGGCCTCTCGATATTTCAGAAATCTGGCGCGCCTTGCCTGCGGGGTCATGCCGCCCTTGTGCAGAATGCGAATGATGGTCCGGTGCATGTGCTCCCGGGAGATGTCGTCCGGAATCGGCTGGAAGTGCAGGCGCGCCGCAGGCAAACGCTGTCCGGCCCGGAAGCCGAACATTCGATACACCCAAAGTCGGTGCTGGTCGAAATGAGCCAAGTCCCCGATCATTCTGAGAACCTCGAACGCATAAGCGTGCCCCGGATTTGCGATTTCGGAGATCAGCGTTCGCAGAAGAGGCAGGTCGGGTTCCGCGATGAGTTCATCGGCGTCGAGCCAGACGATCCAGTCGGGTGCGTGGACGGCGCTAGCGTCTAGCAACCTTTGACGGTTCTCTGCGTCGTTCCATCCTGCACAGGACCATCGTCGCGGATTGCGCAGCACCTGAAGAACAAGTGCCTCCCGGCGCAGCAGGTCGAGCGTCTGGTCCGTACTTCCATCGTCCAGCGCGACGATGCCGGACGCGAAGCGCCGCACGTTATCGAAGTATGCCTGCAGGTGCTCCGCGCCGTTGCGAACGGGTAGTAGGCACAAGATGCGGGTAATCATGTGCGGTGAACCTGCCACGTCGATGCCGATCCCGGAAATCCCTTCTGTCGCCCGGATTGCCGCGTCAGGAGGGGGGGGCCGTTGATGCCGCATCCGCCTGGCGCGTCTCGCGCATCGATGCGATCATGCCTGCGATGTAAGTCGCGCAAACTACCGCCGACAGCGCCAGCGACAGCATCGCCGATACCACGATACCGATCTTCGCATGGCCCGTGATCGCCGCAAGCAGCACGAGATTCTCGTCGAGCGGCATCGCCGCGAAGAGAATGCGCGACAACTTGCGCAGCAGCGCAAACGGGCCGTCGCCTGGCACCCAGCTCGCGAGTTGCAGGTACAGGTAGTAGAACGTGCACCAGCCGGCCAAGGCAAACATTCCCCACGTCGCCATCGACGGGTTGCCGGACTGCACGGAGGCGCCGAGTGCCAGCCCGATCTGCAGTGCGACGAGCGTCACCCAATTCGAAAGCTGATCGAGCTGTCCGCCGAACGCGGACGCCCGGCCGCCGGCTCGCGCAACCTCACCATCCATGCAGTCGAACAGATACGCGACCGCGATAAGCGCCGCTGCCGCCATCATCGCGCCACGCTGCCCGTACGACATCAGGGTCGCGGCGGCGAGCGCCGCGAGCGCCCCGAGAAACGTCAGCAGGTTGGGGTGGACGTTCGCTTTCGCGAGGCGCCACGACAGGCGCGTCGACAGCCTGCGAATCGGCTTGTAGACGGGCGCCTGCTCCCGTTCGATCTGCTGACGCAAGAACGCCTGAAAAGTGCCCGAATCGGAGGTCATGATGAGCGTGCTCTCACAAGTGCGGCCTAGTTTCAACCAGGCCGCATCTTTCACTTGATCTCGCTTGCCTTGATCAACAAATTGCTTTGCGACTGCACACGCTCACGCAAACGGCCTACGTTGTTCGCGAACGAATCGGCACGCGACACGTGGGAGATCGACGTCGCCAATGACGCCGCGAGTGACGCCAGTGTGTTCGCGAGCGAGGCCTCGAGCACCTGCTTGAGCACTGCCTGATTGGGCGCGGGCCCCCTGCCGACGCGCGCGATCGCCTCCGAGAACGACCCGATCAGGGTCGACGCCTCCTTCTGGAACAAATCGAAATTCGCATGTACCACTTCGGGTTGCTTGCTCATCACTTGCTCTCCATGCCCCCGTAAAGTGGTCCGCTGATCAACGCGTCGGGGGCAAATGCCGCGTTGCGGGCCGATTATCTGGATTGAAATCGATCAGCGGTCCGTACTTACAACGCATCGAGCAAATGTTGCAGATCGAGGCGTACCGGATGATTGGCGAGCCGTTCGAGATTCACCTCCGCAACGAGTTCCGCGTATGCCGAGCGCGGGACGCCGGCCTCTGCGAGCGTCGCGGGCAGCGCCCATTCACGCAACTGCGCCTCCCATCGCTGCCGTGGCGTGCGTGCATTCGGCAACGCGAGGCGTGCCAGGATCGTCTCCTGATATTCGGCAATGCCCTTGCCGCGATGAACCGCACGCGCGTGTTCGGCGAGCACCGGCCCCATGAACAGGCCGACCGCATGACCGTGGGGGATACCGAACCGCGCCGTCAGAGCGTACGACAACGCATGTGCCGCGGTTGTGCGGGTGATCGCGATCGCGCGGCCGGACAGATGCGCAGCGTACATGACGGCGGCACGTGCGTTGGCGTCTCCCTTGCGAATCGCGTCGCCTAGATGCCTGCCACAGAGCGTCAGCGCATCGCTCGCATACGTGATGCTTTCCGCCGTCGCCGCGTTCGACCACATCGACTCGATGCCGTGGCAGATTGCGTCGACACCGGAGCAGGCCGTCTGGCGTGCGTCGAGGCTTCCCGTCAATCGCGCATCGACCACGGCGCGGTCCGGCATGGCGTCCTGATGGTCGACCGAATGCTTGATGCCTCCGACATAGAACGTCGCGAATGGCGTGACTTCGCTTCCCGTCCCGGCCGTGGTTGGCACCGCGATGCAAGCAGGAAGCCGTCGGGTAGACCCGCCGCGCATACGTAGCGCATCGGCGGCGCACAAGTGCGGACATGCGGCGATCCGTCTGACACCTTTCGCCGTATCGATGACAGCCCCGCCGCCTATCGCAAGAATCGCGTCCGCGCCGCTCGCCGCAAAGAACGCGCCGGCCATCTCGATCGATTCCAGCGTGGGGGAAGCGTCGGCGACGACGTAGTCGACGCGATCGCACGTCATGGCCCCGAGATGCAGCAATGCCTGCGCATCGCTCAGATCGAACGAGCGAGGGCCGCGAAGCACCGCGATCCGCCGTGCGACAAGTTCGCGAACAAGCTGCGGAACGTGCGCGGCGGCGCCCGGGAATACGAGCGACAGGTGTACGGACATGTCGTTCCACCTCTTTACACGGTTTCGCCGGTTCTTGGCGTCGCATCGGCCCGCGCGCCGGCATCGGCCACATTGCCGGCCACCACGGACAAAATGTCGTGCAGGCTCGCGCCCGCACGCGCGCATTCGTGCGCGCGTCCATGGCGCAATATGGACTCGGCGGCGGCCGTCATTGCTGGATACGCAGCGCGCAGCAGGTGATTGGCGTAAATCACGCCGTTTACGCCGGCAACCTCGAGGTCGTGCTCGCTGACGATGTCATAAGTTGACGGGATCGCAAAGATCGGCGTCCGCGCATCGGCGAGCCGGAACGCACGACAGAAGTCCAGTACCTCGACGGGTTGGTGGTTGCGGCTGTGGATCAATACCGCGTCGGCGCCCGCCTGCGCATACGCATGCGCGCGTTGAAGTGCATCATCAATCCCCGCGCCCAGGATGAAGCTTTCGATCCGTGCCACGATCATGAACGCGTCGTCAACCTGCGCATCCTTGCCGGCGGCAATCTTCTCGCAAAATTCCGCGATGTCGCTCTGGCTCTGGGCGGATACGCCGGACGACAAGGAATTGCGCTTGAGGCCAACCTTGTCTTCGATCACGACGGCCGACACGCCGACACGCTCGAGCGCACGCACCGTGAACACGAAATGCTCGGGCAGACCTCCGCTGTCCGCATCATAAACGAGTGGCTTCGTCGTCACGTCAAACATTTCGTTGATCGTTTGCAACCGCATCGACAGATCCACGACTTCGATGTCCGGCTTGCCGCGCACTGTCGAGTCCGTCAGGCTACTCGACCAGATCGCGTCGAATTCGCGAACGCCTCCACCGTCTCGAACCTGCGCGCGCTCGACGATCAGCGCAGCGAGCGGACTATGGGCCTCGAGCACGCGAATCAACGGGCGTACGCGCAGTGCGTGGCGCAAACGCGCTTGCCGCGCGCTCGGTGCAATACCGTTTCGGCGGATGCGTTGCTGGGCATAGGTCGACGATACGCCGTGCGTATAGGGTATTTCGATCAGTGTGCCGCTCCACTCACGCAACACCTCGACAACTTGTGCACGCGTATCGCGCTGTGCGCCTTCTCGCCAGTCATCGCCATGTACAACGAATTCGGGCCGAAGCTCGCGTAGATTGGGGCGGAAGTCGAGTGTCGTCTGCGGCACGACATCCTTGACCCAGACACTGCTCGCGACGACCGCACGCCGCTGCTCGAACGAGAAGAGCGGCATCCGCTTGTAGCTCGCAATTGCCTCGTCGGTCATCAATCCCACGATCACGTCGCCGTAAGTCGACGCATGATGCAGCACGTTCACGTGACCATCATGGAACACGTCCGCGCACATCGCGACATAGACGACCGGCCGCGGCCGCGTACCTTCGCCATTACATTCAGTATTGCTGCTCGCTCCAGAATCGGCGTCCATGCTTGACACTCCCTCTGTTGAACAACGTGTTGAATTCGTGTGCGAGTGCGGCGATCTCGGTGCCGGTCCAAAGTCCGGGAACTTCGATCAACCCCTGCTTGTACGACATTCTATAAAGCGGTGTGTCCGGGGCAACGAATCCTTGGCGCAAGCATTCCGTCAGCAGTTCCGAACCGACTATCGGCGTTGCCGTGAAAAACGATGCGCTGGTGAAGCCCGCGTTGCATGCGAAGCGATAGGTTTCGCGCATTTCGTCGATCGTTTCGCCATCGCAACCGAACATCGGCGGCATGCCGATGATGAAGAAGCCATGTACGTCGAGCCCGATATCTCGTGCGTATCTCACGAGATGACGCGTGCGCGCGAGATCGAGCGGCTTACGGATCAGCTCGGTCAGCACGCGCTGCACGCCGCTTTCGATCGCGAACGTGATTTGGTAACATCCCGCGTCGCGCATCAGATCGAGCAGGCCTTCATCCATGCGCCAAAGCGCGGTTCCTTGCGGCGTGCACCACGGAAGCTTGATGTCGGCCAGCGCACGAAACAACATGCGCGCATGCTCTTTGTCGTTCGTGATGTTGTCGTCCTGTATGTGATATTCGTCAATTCCGTAGTGCTCGACGAGCGAACGGATTTCATTCGTCACGTTCTCCGGACTGCGACGGCGCAGCTTGCCGCCCCAGAAGTTGGTCGTCGTGCAGAACGAGCATTTCGCGGTACATCCTCGGCTAGTGTAGAGCTGAGCCACACGCGATCCGACCGTATAGGGCGACTGATAGGCGCCGATTTCGAAGTAACGCTCCATGTTGTATAGGTGCCAGGCCGGATAGGGAATGACGTCGAGGTCGGCGATCGGGTCGCTCGAACATGCTCGCGCAACCTTGATGAGCGGCATCGACTTGTTCGAGAAGATCCGGTTGACGCTGCGCTGCCGCACGACGATGCCTTGCAGGCTCTCGAGTGGTCGTGCGCCGTTCGCCCAGTCGAGGAATTCCACGATCGTGTTTTCCGATTCGCCGAGAAAAACCGCGTCGGCGTCAAGCGACTCGAGATACTGCTCCGGAAAATACCGTGCGTGGGCACCCCCCGTGATCAGAAGCGCGTCGGGAACCGTATCGCGCGCGATACGGAAGATTTCCTCGATGATGTCGGACTGGTTCGAGAAAATGCTGGACACGCCGATCACGTCCGGCTCCCACCGGCGCAACGCGTCGCGGATCGACCGGGCACCGAGACCGTAGCGAACGAACTCGCCCGCGTTGTCGACGGGTTCAATCTGATCGTAGCCCTCAACCAGGCAGTCTAGCAGCCGTACGTCATAGCCATTGCGCTCGAGCATCGCACCGAGATAGCCCAGTCCCAATGGATAGGTGCAGCGAGGCAGGTCGCCACGGTACAGGATCGCCCCGGGGGACACCAGCATCACACGCTGAAAACGTCGGGAATCCTTCGCCGACAGCGCGGTTTCGAGGCCCCGGTAGACAACGTCCGACCGTTGCGCGGGGTCAAGAAACTCGACCCTGATGTTGCCGACGAAGCGTGTCATCGCATGGCTCCTTCGGGACCGAAATCGAACAGTCGGAACGCGTAGCCGTCGCCGTGCGATGCCATGCCCGCGATCTTTTCCGCGTAATAGCGGTCGCGAAAATCGCCCTCGTCGGCGCAATTGAACGTGAGAAAAAGATGTGGGACAACATGTCCCGTTCGGTTTGCATATGTCCGATGCGCCGCATAGCCGTCAAATAGCAGTCCGTCGCCTGCGTCTACATCGAGTGATTGCGGGCAAAGCGACGCGAAGAATGCGTCGTCGAGTTGACCGTTCAGATTCGGATAAAGAAAGCCGGGCGACGCCCCGGTCGCGAATTCAAAGCCACCGCTGTCAGGCTGCGACGCCTCAATCAGCACAGCAACGGTCGCGTAGTGCGACGCATAGCGATTCCAGCCCGCGGCGGCGTCCTGATGCGCCCTAAAGCCTGGCGAGGCCGGGTAGCGGAAATTGATCTTGTCCTTGAATAGCAGGCAGGGACGCTCGAACAGCGCTCGCGCGAGCGCATTGCAGCGCGCATGCAGATCGATCCCGGTCCGCTCGGCGAAATCTTCCACAAAGCGCTCGATACGTACGAGACGCCGGCCTTGGGCACTATCCTCCCGATACGCGATCAGCGGCAGGCGATGCACGGGCGCGTCGAGCAGAGACTGGCAATATGCACGCGCGGCGCCGAGCTCTCGATCACCAACGAGAATGTGTTTCACCAACATCCACGGCTGACCAGGCGTATTCATTTTTCTTCGCCGACATCAGTAGGCCACGCTTCGTTGACTATGCGTTTGCGAACGACTCAAACGCCCCCGTCCTTTCAATGCACATCGTGTCGCTTCACTCGATACGCACATTGAATGCGCATCCCGAGCAATTCGCAATCTACTTCGGATAATCGATCGAAGTCTTCGGTTCACACGACTCAGTTGGCCAATCGACAATCTGAGTCTTTATCGAATCAGCGATCACGAGCGTGCCGCGCTCGATTCATATTAGGTAGACAAACAGGATTGTCAACCGATGAATCGGGAGTTTTTAAGTGACTGTTTCGCTAAAAGCGAATGGTCGAAAAGCATCGATGACTCGCCTACCCGCTTGATGGTGCGGACGGCAGTTTCATCGTGAAAGCAGTCGTTGCACTAGCGGCAATGCGAAAGTCCGCTTCGGGTCGGCAGCGGTCATCGACGCCGCCTTCTTTCCGCGTCGGCAACGGCTCGTAAGCTACCGTTCGCACCTCGCCGCAATAGTCATTCAGCGTCGCAGCCATTCAACCGGGCACATGGCGGAACGTCACTCCTGTACGAAGCATGCGGCCGACGCGCGTTGCCCACCGACGCGACGCGGTACATCGCTGCGCCGGCGGGCATGCTGCCGTCAATGCACGTCAATAAACCGCGAATCGATATACGCATCGACGTCCTGCGACTGCTTGTACACGGCGTTACGCACGTTGAATGCATTCGCATTTCGCGTCGAGCCGTAGATCGAATCGAGCCCGTCTCCCTTGCGGAACGCACGCTTCGCGGCCGCTTCGTCGAGCAGGTGCGTGCCCTTCAGCAACGGAAGGTATTGCGCCGGTGCGAGCCCGACGCGCGCCGACATGATCTTGACCGCATCGGCTTGCGTCTTCGGATCGTTGATGTACGCGACGCAGCGATACCAGACCTTGACCACCTTCGCCCAATCGGCGCGGCGCGCGGCGAGGCTCGCCGGCGCGACCGTGATCGCATCGTAGATCAGCCCCGGCGCATCCGCCGACGTGAAGATCGCGCGTGCGCCCGGCGCGCGCTTCAACGCCTCGCCGGCATTCGGTTGCCACGCCGCTACCGCCGCGATGTCGGCCGACGAACCGAGCACCTGCGGCAGCTCGTTGGTTTTCGCATTCACGAGCGTGACGTCGCTGTCCTTGAGCCCATGCTTCTGCAGTGCGGTTTCGAGCAGCAGGTGGTCGACGAGGCCGAGCTCGACGCCGACCTTCTTGCCCTTCAGCGCCTCGACGGTGCGCAGCGGCGGCTTCGCGACGATCATGTCGTTGCCGGCCGAATAGTCGGTCAGCAGGATCATCACGTTCTTCGCGCCGGATGCGCCCGTCACGAGCGCATCGCCGTTGGTCGCCGCGACCGCGTCCAGCTTGCCTGCGGAAAACGCGTCGAGCGACGCCGAATAATCGAACCACTCGAAATCGACGTCGACGCCGGCCTCCTTGAACCAGCCCTTGTCGAGCGCGACCTGGAACGCGACCCAGCCGGGCCAGTCGCTGTAGCCGATCTTCAGCGGTGCGGCCGCGTGCGCGGTAGGCGCCACCCATAGCGCGGCGGCCGTGGCGGCGGCGCCCAATGCATGACGGATGAAACGGAAGGACGACAGGCGGCGGAACGCCGGGGCGGGACGGGTCATCGTTGTTCTCCAGGAGACCGGGATCGGGATCGTCGATACGGATCGTGCGCGAACACACGTTCCGGCTGCGTGACCGGTTCCTGCGGATGCGGAACGAACGAAGCGGCCACGGAGAGGCGCGACGGCCGTTGCCATCGCCGATCTCCCGGGCTTTTGTCCCGCCGTGTAGCACGCGTGCATCCGGTCTCGCGATCGGATGAACCCGCGCCGGGCTGCTCTCGGACCAGACGTTCGATGAACCGGAACCCTAGCACCCCTAAGATGCGACGCCTCCGCACCTCTCGGCGTCATGCCGAGCGAGAAGCGTGCCAACGGCGCGCGGCAATGCGATTCAACGGCGGCGCAGGGTGCGCTGAAGTTCGATGAAGCGGGCGGCGAACAGCGCGTGCAGCGCGCGTCGGAGCAGGTCGAGCTTGTTCATGAAGGAGAGGGGATGAGGTGGCGGTGCGTGAATTCAGCAATGCCCATGCCATCGCGGATCGCACGGTGCGAGAGCACGCGACGCGCACTGCACCGGTGCGCGGTTGCGTGCGCATGGTGCGCCGCACGCCCGCCGCGAGGGCAAGCTCATGCGTGCGCCATTCGCTTGCCGCGCGCCATCGCGCCGCCGGGCCGCGTCGTACGGCCAACGGGCTGCGGCTGGCATGCAACTCGCTTATTCGATGCCCGAGAGGTGCGAAGCAATTTGCATCATCTTCAGGATCGCTAGGGTTCCGGTCGTGCGGCGTGCGCCGCGCGATGTCTGGTCCGAGAGCAATCCGGTCTTGCCTTCGCCTCGACGAGAGGAAACGGCGAGGCTCCACGGAGGGATAAAAGCCCGGGAGGTCGCGATGTCGTTCGGTCGCCCTCTCACGCCTTTTGTCCAACCGACCCCGGAGCCGCCATGTCGCCGAGCCCCCAAGCCATTCTTGCCCCGCCGCCACACGTCGCGTGGGAAACGCTGATTCCCGCCGGAACCCACTGGTCCGGCATCCTCCGCCGCGGTCTCGCGCTGCGCATCGTCGATATCGACGGCGGCGCGAACCTGTCCGCCGTCTTCCATCGTCAGGAAGACCTGCTCGAACGCTACAACATGGCCGATACGCTGAAGGCGCAGCACACCGCGCATCTCACGCGCGGCCATGCGCTGTATACGGACATGGGGCGCGTGATCGCATCGATCACGGCCGACACGCTCGGCTGGCACGACCCGCTCGGCGGCGTCGGCGATGCGCGGCTGTTCGCGCACAAGTACGGCACGTCGTCGTATCAGATCGATCGCAACGCGATGATCCGCAACGGCCGCGACAGCCTCGTGCTCGAGCTCGCGAAATACGGGCTGTCGGCGCGCGACCTCGCCGCGAACGTCAACTTCTTCAGCAAGCTGGATACGCGCGACGACGGCGCACTCGATTTCGTCGCCGGCCATTCGCCGGCCGGCAGCGCGTTCGACCTGCGCTTCGAGATGAATACGCTCGCGGCGTTCTCGACCGCGCCGCATCCGCTCGATCCGCGTCCGGACTACGCGCCGAAAGCCG
The DNA here is from genome assembly GCF_017815075.1 of Burkholderia sp. AcTa6-5. Classification (NCBI taxonomy): domain Bacteria; kingdom Pseudomonadati; phylum Pseudomonadota; class Betaproteobacteria; order Burkholderiales; family Burkholderiaceae; genus Burkholderia; species Burkholderia sp. AcTa6-5. The sequence goes on from NZ_JAGIQE010000007.1 coordinate 46,509, forward strand.
TGAAGCTGATCGCGTACCGCGCGTATCCGGTTGATGGCGCGGCGCCCGAGGATGACCCTTGCCGGCGTGCATGCGCGGAGAACACGCGCGGCTTCGCCAACACCGACCGTCTGTTCGCATGAGGAGCGAGACCATGCCGATCATCGAAAGCCGACTCGACCCGCGCGACGCGATCCACGACACCACGCTGAACGCGGGCGACCCGTGGCTGCACGACCTGAAGCGCGGGCAGACCTTCCGCATTCTCGATCTCGACGGCAACCAGGCCGTCGACACGCTGTTCTATAGCACCGACGATCCCGAGGAACGCTACAGCGCGCAGGACACGATCCGCGCGCAGCGCAACCTGTACCTGAGCGCGGGCAGCGTGCTCGTGTCGAGCCGCGGCAACCCGATGGCGACGATCGTCGCGGACACGTGCGGCCGTCACGATACGCTCGGCGGCGCGTGCGCGGCCGAGAGCAACACGGTGCGCTATGCGCTCGACAAGCGTTACATGCACAACTGCCGCGACAGCTTCCTCAACGCGATCGCGCACTGCACGTGCGGCGCCGGCGCGCGGCTGACCAAGCGCGACCTGGTCGGCAACGTCAACTTCTTCATGAACGTGCCGGTCACGCCGCTCGGCGGCCTCACGTTCGAGGACGGCATCTCCGCGCCCGGCAAGTACGTCGAGATGCGCGCGGAGATGGACGTCACGGTGCTGATCTCGAACTGCCCGCAACTCAACAATCCGTGCAACGGTTACAACCCGACGCCCGTGCGCCTCATGATCTGGGAGGCGCAATGAACTACCCCCACGCTCACTTGCTTTGCATGGGGCCGGAGTACGCGCTGCAGCGCTACTCCGGGCCGACACGTTCGCTGCCCCCCAAGGGGGCGGTTGCCGTCCACGGCCGGCTTTGCAAAGCCGGCCGGCTGCGCGGGCGCGGAGCGACGCTCCGCGAATTCCCCGCTACGCCCCTTGGGGCGGCCCGGCAGGAGGCGGAATGAACTACCCCCACGCTCACTTGCTTTGCATGGGGCCGGAGTACGCGCTGAAGCGCTACTCCGGGCCGACACGTTCGCTGCCCCCCAAGGGGGCGGTTGCCTCATTTGGGGCGGCCCGGCAGGAGGCAACATGAGATTCGCCAAAGTCCTCGTCGCGAACCGCGGCGAAATTGCGTGCCGCGTGATCCGCACGCTGAAGCGCCTCGGCATCACATCGGTCGCGATCTATTCGGACGCCGATCGCGACGCGCGCCACGTGGCGCTCGCCGACGAAGCCGTGCGTGTCGGGCCTGCACCGGCGGCCGACAGCTATCTGAATGTCGCGGCGATCCTCGACGCCGCACGCGAGACCGGCGCGCAGGCCGTGCACCCCGGCTACGGCTTCCTGTCCGAGCACGCGGGCTTCGCCGATGCCTGCGAAGCGGCGGGCCTGCGCTTCATCGGGCCGCGCGGCGATCACATGCGCGCGTTCGGCCTCAAGCACACCGCGCGCGAACTCGCGGCGGCGCACGGCGTCGCGCTGCTGCCCGGCACCGGATTGCTTGACGATGTAACGACGGCGCTCGCCGAAGCCGACGCGATCGGCTATCCGGTGATGCTGAAAAGCACCGCGGGCGGCGGAGGCATCGGCATGTCGCTGTGCCGCGATGCCGGGCAGCTCGGCGCGGCGTTCGAATCGGTCGTGCGGCTCGGCGCCGCGAACTTCGCGCATGCGGGCGTCTATCTCGAGAAGTTCGTCGAACAGGCGCGGCACATCGAAGTGCAGATCTTCGGCGACGGCTGCGGCGGTGCAATCGCGCTCGGCGAACGCGATTGCTCGGTGCAGCGCCGCAACCAGAAGGTGATCGAGGAAACGCCCGCGCCCGACCTGACCGACGCCGAGCGCGACGCGCTGCACGCGAGCGCGGTGCGGCTCGCGCGCGCGGTGGGCTACGCATCGGCCGGCACGGTCGAATTCGTGTTCGACGCGAGCACGCGGCAGTTCTATTTCCTCGAGGTGAACACGCGGCTGCAGGTCGAGCATTGCGTGACCGAGGCCGTGACGGGCGTCGATCTCGTCGAATGGATGATCCTGCAGGCCGAAGGCGGCCTGCCGCCGCTCGACACGCTCGCCGTCGCGCCGCGCGGCGCGAGCATCCAGGTGCGGCTCTATGCGGAGGATCCGAACAAGCAGTTTCAGCCGAGCGCCGGGTTGCTCACGCACGTCGCGTTTCCCGACGACGTGCGGGTCGACGGCTGGATCGACGCAGGCACGGAGATCAGCGCGCATTACGATCCGCTGCTCGCGAAGCTGATCGTGCACGGCGACACGCGGCGCGACGCGCTGGCCGCGCTGCGCGCCGCGCTCGGCCGGACCGAGCTGTACGGGATCGAGACCAACCTCGACTACCTGCGCGCCGTCGTCGGCTCCGACACGTTCGCGCGCGGCGCGCCGACGACCGCGTTCCTGTCGCGCTTCGCGTTCGCGCCGCACACGATCGACGTGCTGGACGGCGGCGTGCAGACCACCGTGCAGCAGGCGCCCGGGCGGGTCGGCTACTGGAGCGTCGGCGTGCCGCCGTCGGGGCCGATGGACGATCGCGCGTTCGACCTCGCGAACGCGCTGCTCGGCAACGCGCGCGACGCGGCCGGGCTGGAATTCACGATGGTCGGCGCGACGCTGCGCTTCAATACCGCGACGCTGTTCGTGCTCGGCGGCGCGCCGCTCGCGGCCACGCTCGACGGCGATGCGGTGCCGTTCTGGCAGGTCGTGCGCGCACGACCGGGTGCGGTGCTCAAGCTTGGCGGTGTGACCGGCGCGGGCGTGCGCGCGTGTCTCGCCGTCAAGGGCGGGCTGCAGGTGCCCGACTATCTCGGCAGCAAGGCGACCTTCACGCTCGGCCAGTTCGGCGGCCATGCGGGCCGAGCGCTGCGCAAGGGCGACGTGCTGCATCTGCACGCGGACGCCGGGCGCGGTGACGCCGGTGCGACGCTGGCCGCGGCCGATATTCCCGCGCTGACGCATGCGTGGACGCTCGGCGTGCTCGACGGTCCGCATGGCGCGCCGGATTTCTTTACGCCGGACGACATCGCGATGCTCTACGGCACGCAGTGGACCGTCCATTACAACTCCAGCCGCACCGGCGTGCGGCTGATCGGCCCGAAGCCGCAATGGGCGCGCGCGGACGGTGGCGAGGCGGGGCTGCATCCGTCGAATATTCACGACAACGCGTATGCGATCGGCGCCGTCGATTTCACCGGCGACATGCCGGTGATTCTCGGCCCGGACGGGCCGAGCCTCGGCGGCTTCGTGTGTCCGGTGACGGTCGTGCGCGACGAGCTGTGGAAGCTTGGGCAGTTGCGGCCGGGCGATACCGTGCAGTTCGTGCGGGCGAACGTGTCGGTCGGGATATCGGCTGCGGCGATCGTGAATGCGACGGATGACGTTGCTGCTGTTGCTGCTGCATCCGCCTCATCCGACGATTGCGTGCTGCACCGCGACCCGTCGGCCGGCGGCGGTATCGGCGTCGTCTACCGGCGCTCGGGCGACCGCAACGTGCTGGTTGAATACGGGCCGCCCGTGCTCGACCTGAACCTGCGCTTTCGCGTGCACGCGCTGATGGGCTGGCTCGACGCGCACCGGCTGCCCGGCATGCTCGACCTGACGCCGGGTATCCGCTCGCTCCAGGTGCAGTTCGATTCACGGACGCTGCCGCTGGACGCGCTGCTCGCGCATCTGCAGGCCGCCGAGCGCGAACTGGCCGACGTGGCGGACCTGCGCGTGCCGAACCGCATCGTGCATCTGCCGCTGTCGTGGGACGACCCGTCGACGCGCGTCGCGATCGAGCGCTACATGCAGTCGGTGCGGCCCGATGCGCCGTGGTGCCCGAGCAATATCGAGTTCATTCGGCGCATCAACGGGCTGGCGAGCATCGACGACGTGAAGCGGATCGTGTTCGACGCGCGCTATTTGGTGATGGGCCTCGGCGACGTCTACCTCGGTGCGCCCGTCGCGACGCCACTCGATCCGCGGCACCGGCTCGTGACGACGAAGTACAACCCCGCGCGCACCTGGACGCCGGAGAACGCGGTCGGCATCGGCGGCGCGTATCTGTGCGTGTACGGAATGGAAGGGCCGGGCGGCTATCAGTTCGTCGGCCGTACCGTGCAGATGTGGAATCGCCACCGCACCACGCGTGAATTCGAGGCCGGCAAGCCGTGGCTGCTGCGCTTCTTCGACGAGATCCGCTTCTACGAAGTCAGCGAGGCCGAACTGGCTGCGCTGCGCGCGGATTTCATCGCGGGCCGCGCGACGCTGAAGATCGAGGAATCCGTGTTCGATCTGCGCGCCTACAACCGTTTCCTGCACGACGAGGCGGAGTCGATCGCCGCGTTCAAGGCGACGCAGCAGGCCGCGTTCGACGCGGAGCGCGAGCGGTGGCGCGCGGCGGGCCACGCGGAATACGTCGGCGACGGGGAACTGGGCGATGCGCAAGCGGACCGCGTAGCGGGCGCGCTCGACGACACGCAGCGCGCGATCGCCGCGGACGTGTCGGGCAGCGTGTGGAAAGTGCTGGTGGAAGCCGGCGAGCGCGTGACCGAAGGGCAGGTCGTCGCGATCGTCGAGTCGATGAAGATGGAGGTGGCGGTGACGGCAACGGAAGACGGCACGATCGAGACGATCGATTGCGCGCCTGGCGCGGCAGTGGTGGCCGGCCAGCGGCTGATGGTGATGAAGACGGGCGCCGCCGAGGAGGTCGCATGAGCACGACGGAACGCTCGATCCTGCCCGGGCTGCACTCGATTGCCGCGCTGCGCGCGCGCTACGCGGCGGGCGGCCTGACGCCGCATGCGCTCGTCGACGCGATCGCCGCGCACTTCGACGCGGGCGACCCGCACCATGCGTGGATCCGGCCGCTGACGCGCGACGAGATGATGCCGTATGCCGACGCGCTGGCCGGGCGCGACATCGCGTCGTTGCCGTTGTACGGCGTGCCGTTCGCGATCAAGGACAACATCGACCTCGCCGGCATACCGACGACAGCCGGTTGCCCGGCCTATGCGTACACGCCGGCACGCAGCGCACCGGTGGTCGAGCGATTGATCGCGGCCGGCGCGATTCCCGTCGGCAAGACCAATCTCGACCAGTTCGCGACCGGGCTCTCCGGGCAGCGCTCGCCTTACGGCGCGTGCCGCAATGCGCTCGATCCGCGCTATGCGTCGGGCGGCTCGAGTTCCGGGTCGGCGGTGGCGGTCGCGCTCGGCGTCGCGACGTTCTCGCTCGGCACCGACACGGCCGGCTCCGGGCGCGTGCCGGCCGCCTTCCACGGGCTCGTCGGGCTCAAGCCGACACGGGGCGTGCTGAGCACGCTCGGCGTGGTGCCGGCCTGCCGGTCGCTCGATTGCGTGTCGGTGTTCGCGCGTTCGGCGGACGACGCGCGCACCGTGTTCGCCGCCGCGCACGGCGTGACGGAAGGCGACCCGTACGGGCGCGCATGGCAGCCGCTGTTGGGCGGGGACGGATTGCGCGCGGACCCGGCGCGGCCGCTCGCACAATTGCGGTTCGGCACGCCGCGCGCCGATCAGCTCGAATTCTTCGGCGACGCATCGTATCGCGCGGCGTGGGGCGCGGCGCTCGACCGGCTGCGCGCGAGCGGCGCGTGGATCGTCGAGATCGACTTCGCACCGTTTCTGGCCGCCGCGCGGCTGCTGTACGACGGCCCGTGGGTCGCCGAGCGGCTCGCCGCGATCGGCGCGTTCGCCGCGCGCGAGCCCGACGCGCTGCATCCGGTGATCCGCGAAATCGTTGGCGGCGCGGCGCGCTTCAGCGCCGCCGATGCGTTCGCCGCATTCGACCGGCTCGCGGCGCTGCGCGTCGATGCGGCCCGCGCGTGGGACGGCCTCGACGCGATCGTGATGCCGACCTCGGCGACGACCGCGACCGTCGACGCGCTCGAAGCCGATCCGATCTCGATCAATTCGCGCTTCGGCTACTACACGAACTTCGTGAACCTGCTCGACCTGTCGGCGATCGCGGTGCCGGCGGGCACGTGCGCGACCGGGCCGCATGCGGGCTTGCCGTTCGGGATCACGTTCGTCGGGCGTGCGCACGACGATGCGCGGCTGCTCGATCTCGCGCACGCGTGGGGCGATGGCGCTGCCGCCGTCGACGACGTTCGGCCGCCTGCGGCCGCGATGTCGGCGCGTGCCGCAGCCGCGGGTGTCGTGCGGGTGGCCGTCGTCGGCGCGCATCTTCGCGGCGAACCGTTGAACGGGCAGCTCACGCAGCGTGGCGCGCGCTTCGTCGCCGCGACCACGACCGCGCCGGCCTATCGCCTCTATGCGCTGTCCGCCGATGCAAGCGGCGGTGTCGCCAAACCGGGCCTCGTGCGCGTGCCGGACGGCGGCGCGCCGATCGCGGTCGAGGTCTGGGAGATGCCGGTCGACGCGTACGGCAGTTTCGTCGCCGGCATCGCGGCGCCGCTCGGCATCGGCACGCTGACACTCGCCGACGGTGCGCGCGTGCAGGGCTTCCTGTGCGAAAGCGCGGCGCTCGACGATGCGCAGGACATCACGCGCTTCGGCGGCTGGCGCGCTTACCGCGCACAGGCGGCGCGCGGCGCACCGCAATGAACGCACGGTCGCGCGATGCCGCGGCATCCGCGCGACCGGCACCCGAAACGAGATGGAGATTCCGATGACAACGACCCGCAACACGACCGGCTGGCTCGCGGTGCGCCGCGAGCTCACCACGCGCGGCAAATGGACGCTCGGGCTGGCGTCCTTCCTGCTGCCGTTCGCCGTCTGGTGCCTGATCAGCTATGTCCCGTTCGTCTGGCATCCGCAGATGCGCATCACGAACCCGGGCAGCGTCGATTATTTCCAGACCGGCATGCAGATCGACCGCGACGTGTTCGACGACGAGCTCGCGCATGCACGCGCGACGCACGCGGCGGTGCCCGAAGGCGTGCGCGCGAATCCGGTCTACCTGCCGGCGCCGCACCAGGTCTTGCGCGCGTTCTATACGGCGTTCACGACGCCGCCCGCGTCGCGCGACGGCGTGTGGCTGCACGAAAGCCTGTGGCACAGCATCCGCATCATCTTCTGGGGCTTCGTGATTTCGTCCGCGATCGGCGTGCCGCTCGGCATCGTCTGCGGCACCTTCAGCGCGCTCGCGCGGCTGCAGGAGCCGTTCCTGGAGTTCTTCCGCTATCTGCCGGCGCCCGCGTTCGGCGCGCTGATGGTCGCGATTCTCGGCATCTACGACGCACCGAAGATCGCGATCATCGTGATCGGCACGCTATTCCAGCAGGTGCTGATCGTCGCGAACACCACGCGCAAGCTCGAATACGGGCTGTTCGAGGCCGCGATGACGCTCGGCACGAAGAAGCTGAAGCTGCTCACGCACGTCGTGATTCCGGGCGTGCTGCCGGACCTGTATCGCGATCAGCGGATCCTGCTCGGCTGGGCATGGACTTACCTGATCGTCGCCGAGCTGGTCGGCACGAGTTCGGGCATCACGTGGTACATCAGCCAGCAGGCGCGCTACCAGCATTTCGACAACGTGTATGCGGCGATCCTGATGATCGGGATCATCGGCCTCGGCACCGACATCGTGCTCGGGTTGCTCGGCCGCCGGCTCTTTCCGTGGGACCGCACGCTGAAAGCGTGAGCGCTGCCCGCCCGTACCCATCGACCGATTTCCGCAGAGGGCATCATGCAGAATCCGCAAGCCGTTCCCGATTACCTGGTCCAATCCGACGCGGTGCGCGAGCGCTTCGCGCGGCTGAAGGCCCGCGACGTGATACTCGACGTACGACACGTCGGCAAGCGTTTCGCGACGCCGCAGGGCGACTGCGTCGCGCTCGACGACATCAGTTTCCGTACGCACCGGCGCGAGTTCGTGTGCGTGATTGGTCCGTCCGGCTGCGGCAAGTCGACGTTGATCCGTATCCTCGCCGGGCTCGACGCGCAGACGAGCGGCGAGGTGCTGCTGGACGGCAAACCGGTCGACGGGCCGGGCGCCGATCGCGGGATGGTGTTCCAGGGATACACGCTGTTTCCGTGGCTCACGGTGAAGAAGAACGTGATGTTCGGTCTGCGAATGAACGGCAGCAGCAGCGGCGTGGCCGAGCGCGAGGCGTTGCAGTGGCTCGATCTCGTCGGGCTGACGCGTTTCGCCGACGTGTATCCGCACCAGCTGTCGGGCGGCATGAAGCAGCGCGTGGCGATTGCGCGCGCGCTCGCGAACCGTCCGCGCATCCTGCTGATGGACGAACCGTTCGGCGCGCTGGACGCACAGACGCGTGCGAGGATGCAGACGCACCTGCTCGACATCTGGCGCAACATCGACGTGACGATCCTGTTCATCACGCACGACCTCGACGAGGCGATTTTTCTGGCTGACCGGATCCTGGTGCTGAAGGCGAATCCGGGCGGGGTGCAGGAGCTGATCGAGGTGCCGGTGCCGCGGCCGCGCGATTATTCGCAGGTCAATACGCCCGCGTTCATCGCGACGAAGGCGCGGCTCGAAGCGCTGATTCATCCGAAGGAAGCCCCGACGGCGGAAGACGACGGCATCAAGCCGCACATGATCCGGATGACGGATGTTGCGGATAACGTCGAATAGCGCGGAGCCAATTCATGCCGTCACGCGTCGATCCATGTCTCGTGCCGGATATCGGGGCTCAAATTGACGACTTCACTGACGCTTGCACCCAAATGATGACGTCGACTGGCTTACACCCGGATTAATTTTGTCCACGCTTAGTGAACGTCGACTTCCCACGGTAAGCTGATGAATTCCTGATCGATTCTTCGGCTTGCGAGAGAAAGCGATGAAGGTGAGCATTGCGTACATCGAAGAACCGCCATTCGGCTGGACCGAAGCGGAGGGCACCGCTACCGGCGCCGATCTCGAACTCGCGGCGATGATCCTCCGGCAGATTGGCGTCACCCGGATCGAGTATTGCGCGACGACGTTCAGCGAATTGCTGCCCGGCGTCGCATCAGGTCACTGGGACATGAACGTGCCGCTCTTCGTGACGCCGCAGCGGGCCGATACCGTTGCGTTCAGCGCACCGGTGTGGGGCATCGAAGACGGTTTTCTGGTTCGGCCCGGCAACCCGAAGGCGCTCACGAGTTATGCGTCGATCGCCCAACGTCCCGATGCGCGCCTCGGCATCATTGCCGGGCAGGTCCAGCACGATTCCGCGATGGCGTCGGGCGTGAGCCGGCGGCAAATCGTCGTCTTCGAGCAGCAGGCCGACGCGATCGCGGCCGTGCTCTCCGGCGTGATCGACGCCTATGCGAGCACCGCGTTGGGGAATCGAATCGTGGCGGGCCGGATAGGCAGCGCGCTGATCGAGGCCGTCGCGCACGAGCCGGATGTCGACGGCAGACAGCGGACGCCGCCGCTCGGCGCGTTTTCGTTCAGCCGGGAAAACCGCGGTCTTCTCGACGCGTTTGATCGGCAACTTCGTCGCTATCTCGGCTCGCCCGACCATCGCGCTCGCATGGCGAGGTTCGGGCTGACGGCGCGCGAGATCGATCCGGCCGTCTCGCAGGCAGGATAGGTCGGCGCCCGGCCGCGAGAGGGCATGCCCGCGCGTTGCCGTTCGGGCGTCGGACGTGCCCGGCATCAGGTGACAGGGTAGTGATGGGGCAGCGGTGCTCGACTCGACCACCCACCAGCACGTCACTTTGGCCATCGCCACACGGGATTGCCCAGATGTTCGGCGAAGTAGTCGGACAACGCCGTCACCTTCGCGGGTCGCGCTCGCGCCGACGGCGTAACGAAATAAAGACCGCCCTTCGTCAGCGACCAGTCGGTGAGGATCGCTTCGAGACGGCCATCGGCCAGATATTCGTACGCAATGAACTCCGGCAACTCGGCGATAGCAAGACCATCGAGCAGCGTCGGCAACAGCGCATCGGCGTTGGTCACGCGTAGCGGGCCCGTCGGCATCACCGATTCCTCGTCGCCCGCGTCGTTCGTGAAGCGCCATACGGCACTGCGCGCGCGATACGCGTACGACAGGCACGGGCGATCCGCCAGCTCGCTCGGATGCGTGGGGCGCCCTTCGCGCCGCAAATATTCCGGCGACGCCACCACGAATTGCGTGACCGCGCACAGCCGACGCGCGACCAGCGACGAATCCGGCAGCGCGGCGATGCGCAACGCGGCGTCGAATCCATCGGCAATCAGATCGACCGACGCATCCGATAAATGCAGGTCGATCGATACCGCCGGATACGCGCGAAAGAAGCCCGGCAGCAGCGGCGCGACCCAGCGCAGCCCGAACGACATCGGCACGGCCAGACGCACCAGTCCGCGCGGCTGCACCGACATTTCGCGCGCCGAGCTTTCCGCCTCCTCCGCCTGGCGGTAGATCTCGCCGGCTTGCTCGCTGATCGTCCGGCCGAACTCGGTCAGCGACAGCTGGCGCGACGTGCGGTTGAACAGCCGCGCACCGAGCCGGTCCTCCAGACGCGCCACACCGCGCGAGACAGTGGCGACCGACACGCCGGTCGCGCGCGCCGCGGCGGCGAACGATCCGTGCTCCGCCACCTTCGCGAACATCGCGAGCCCTTCGAAATCAGGTAGCTGCGCCATTTCTCCTCATCTTTGCATTTATGCAACGTTTGTTTGCGATTGATTCTATTTCGAAAAGATTGGGCCGTCGATATTCTCTTCACATCGCAGCACGTCACACCCAACCGAAACACATTGATCGAACGAAAGGAGCAATACCATGGCACGCAAACTCGACAACAAGATCGCACTCGTCACCGGCGCAACCAGCGGCATCGGCCTGGCCACCGCCCAACGCTTCGCGGCTGACGGTGCGCACGTCTATCTCACGGGCCGCCGGCAGGCCGAGCTCGATGCCGCCGTGGAAGGGATTCGCGCAGCCGGCGGCAACGCGACCGGCGTGCGTTCGGATTCCACGAAGCTCGATGAACTCGACGCGCTGTATGCGCAAATCAAGGAAGAACAGGCGCGCCTGGACGTGCTGTTCGTGAACGCCGGCGGCGGTTCGATGCTGCCGCTGGGCAGCATCACCGAAGCGCACTACGACGAAACCTTCGATCGCAACGTGAAGGCCGTGCTGTTCACCGTGCAGAAGGCGCTGCCGCTGCTCGCCGATGGCGCATCGGTGATTCTGACCGGCTCGACGGCGGGTAGCGCGGGCACCGCTGCGTTCAGCGTGTACTCGGCGTCGAAGGCGGCCGTGCGTGCGTTCGCGCGCAGCTGGATTCTCGACCTCAAGGACCGCCGCATCCGCGTGAACACGATCAGCCCGGGCGCGACCCGCACGCCCGGCCTGCTGGATCTCGCCGGTGACGATGCGGCTCAGCGGCAGGGGCTTGCCGATTATCTGGCGGCCCAGATCCCGATGGGGCGCCTCGGTGAGCCTGGCGAGATCGCCAGCGCCGCGCTGTTCCTGGCGTCGGACGACGCGAGCTTCGTGAACGGCATCGAATTGTTCGTCGATGGCGGTCAGCAGCAGATTTGAGCGGGACTGATCGACGCGACCGGGTGCAGGCGGTCGCGTCGATCGTCTTTATCGAGGTAAGCAATCACGATATCGACGCCCCCGGCGCATTCAATTGCCGGATACCTGCCGGCACCCTGTCGAAGCTCGCTAACGGGTTTCGCCGGAACAGCACTAACGGGCGCCGACGCCGCCGTGCACGCCCGTCAGTTCGACCATGAAATCCAGGAACGCGCGAGTCTTCGCCGGCACGTGATGCCGGGATGGGTAGTACGCGTATAACGGGTACCGCTCGTCGGCCCATTCGGGAAAAAGATTGATCAACCGGCCGTCGGCGATCAGCGGCTCGGCGCCGAGCAGCAACATCTGCGCAATGCCGGAACCGGCGAGGCATGCGTTGAGCAGCGCGCCGGGATCGTTGACCGTCAGGCGTCCGCGGGTGTCGACCACGATGCGTTTGCGCCGGCGATGGAATTCCCACGCGAACGGCCTGCCTGTCTCCGGATTGCGGAATTCCAGGCAGCGGTGGCTGCGGTTTTCGAGGTCCTGGGGTTTGGCCGGTCGTCCCCGGCGTGCGATGTACGAGGGCGCCGCGACCGTCACGACGCCGGTATCGAGCAGCTTTCTCGCGATCAGGCTGGATGGCCGCGGTTCGCCGAATCGCACGGCGAGGTCGAAGCCGTCCATGACGAGGTCGCCCAGGCTGTCTCGCGCGATGAGCTCGATTTCGAGCTCGGGATGCGCGTCCATGAACGCATCGAGCCGTGGCCCGAGAATGGCCCGGTAGACGACCGGATCCAGATTGATTCGCAGCCTTCCGCGCACCGCGGAGACGCTGCCCGCCGCCGCTGCCGCGGCTTCCTCCAGCCCGGCGAGATGGGGCATGACCTGCTCGTAAAAGCGGCGGCCCTCTTCGGTCAGCGACACCGACCGCGTCGTTCGGTTGAAAAGCCGGATGTTCAGCCTTCTCTCCAGCCGCGCAATCGCTCGACTGACGCCCGGCGGCGTCATGCCGATGACGTCGGCGGCGGCCGAAAACGTCCCCGCATCGACCACGGCGGCGAACACGCTGATGCTGCCGGACAGTTTCTCGCTACTGGATCTCATGATTGTTCGACTGAGTACGGTTGGCCGATCGCGCGCGACCCACTGAAGGCCGACACGCCAACGCCGCACAGCGTAGCCATGCCGGGCGTCGGTGTCGATCATGCCGAATTGATGACATGTTGTCACTTATCTGATGCCATCCATGTCATTTTGTTTTGGTCGGCGTTTGTCCAGAATGCGACCCACGTATTCGCACATGGAGAACGAGCAATGTATGCAATCACTGGAATCACCGGTCAGGTCGGTGGCGCACTGGCGCGCGAACTGCTGGCCTGGGGCGACGCGGTGCGCGCGGTCGTACGCGACACGACGCGGGCAGCGGCATGGGCGGCGCGCGGGTGCGAGGTCGCGACCGCGTTCATGGAAGATCCTTCGTCGCTCGCCGCCGCATTCACCGGCGCGACGGGCGTGTTCATCCTGCTGCCGCCGGTGTTCGATCCGGCGCCCGGGTTTCCCGAAGCGCGGAAGGTGATCGAAGCCGTATCCGCCGCGCTGCTGAAGGCGCGCCCCGAAAAGGTCGTTTGCCTGTCGACGATCGGCGCGCAGGCCGACGAGACCAATCTGCTCACGCAACTCACGCTGATGGAGCAGGCGCTGCGCGAGATGCCGATGCCGGTGACGTTCCTGCGGCCCGGCTGGTTCATCGAGAACGCCGCGTGGGACGTTGCCTCCGCGCGCGACGGGGGCGTCGTCGCCAGTTATCTGCAGCCGCTCGACAAGCCCGTGCCGATGGTCGCCACCGCGGACGTGGGCCGCGTCGCGGCGGAACTGCTTCGGCAGACGTGGAGCGGGGTGCGTGTCGTCGAGCTCGAGGGGCCGCGCCGGGTGAGCCCCAACGATCTCGCGCTGGCCTTCGCTCGCGTTCTGGGCCGGGACGTGCGAGCGGAAGCCGTCGACAGGCGAACGTGGGAAGCGTTGTTTCGCGCGCAGGGCATGAAGCATCCGCGCCCGCGCACGCGCATGCTGGACGGCTTCAACGAAGGCTGGATCGATTTCGAAAGCGGTCCTGACGAAATCTTGCGAGGCCATGTCGCGCTGGACACGGTGCTGGGCGAGTTGGTGTCGCGTGCGGTCTGATTGAGTGCGGTGGCGTGGCGTGCTTGCGCTACGCCCGCCCATGCATCGGATTTCCGGTCAGGCAGATAGTGGCTTCCATGCCGAAGGGGGGTGTAAATGTCGCTATTGACGTCATTGATGACTATGGCGAACGGCCTCGTCCGGAGTCTGGACTGCGCAGCATTTCGGGCATCCGCCGGTGTCTCCTGCGGCTCAGCCCGATGGAGGCCAATCGGATGACATTTTCGCCGGAACTTCACCTGCTGGGTAGATCGGAAAATGCAGCGCTTTCGCACCCCAAGAAAGATCCGCGTCGGGACAGGTCCCGACGCGAGCCGGCACTTGGATTGCGCCGCTGTGTTTGCACAAGCCACGGCCTCGACCCGTTTATCGACGCTGGTAGACAACGCCCTGAATCAAGACCTGATCCGGCTCCGGCTCCTCGTCAAAACGTTTATGCGCTTCGGCAATGGCGACTTGATTCTCGTTCGCCCAGTTGACCAACGCCATGACAGGCTTCAACAGCGTTCTTCCCATGTCAGTGAGTTGGTAATCGACGCGAGGAGGAATCGTTGGATACATCGTTCGCGTTACCAGTCCGTCGCGTTCCAGTCCGCGCAAGGTCAGTGTCAGCATCCGCTGCGAAATGCCGTCGATGCCGCGCTTCAATTCGTTGAAGCGCCGCGAGCCATTGGCCAGCATGGCGACAATGTAGAGGCTCCACTTGTCGCCGATGCGATCCAGGATTTCACGAGTTGCCAGGCAGCCCCCAGCGTCAGGTGCAGGCATATCGGCAGGTAGTTCGGAGTGACTAAGTGACATGCGTGTGCCTTCTTGTGGGAAAACGGCAGGAACCATACCATCCTTTGTATGAATTGGTAAGTAAGGATCGACATCTTACTTAGTTCTCTTTTTATACCTTGGAGCCGCCGTGAGCCACACCCTACTTGTCACGTCCAGCCCGCGCGGGGCTGACAGCCTTTCCACCCGATTTGCCACCGAAATCGCAGAGGGCATCCAGGCGCACGCGGGCGGCCCGCTGACCGTGCGTGACCTTGCCGCGAATCCTCCGCCCCATATCGCACCGGCCTACATCCAGGGCCGGATCACGTCGCCCGGAGATCGCACGCCGGAACAGGTCGAGGCGGTGAAGGTCGCGCAAGAGTTGGTCGATGAGTTGAAGGTCGCCGATGTGATCGTGCTCGGTTCGGGCATGATCAACTTCAGTCTGTCCTCGCAGCTAAAGGCGTGGTTCGATCACGTCACCTGGCCGGGCGTCACCTTCAGTTACGGCGATACTGGGCCGAAGGGACTGCTGACTGGCAAGAAAGTCTATCTCCTTGCCGCTGCCGGTGGCGTGTTCTCGGAAGGTGCCTGGGCGCCGTTCGACTTCCAGACCAGCTATTTGCTGCATCTGCTCGGTTTCATCGGCCTGACCGACGTTGAAGTGGTGCGTGTCGAAGGCACGGTTTTCGGCCCCGATGCGGCGAAGGCCGCAATCGCCCACACCGAAACGGCTATCAAAGCCTTGTTGGCGAAGGCTGCGTGACGCTGGCTGACATTGCCGCCGACTACGGTTTTAACCGCGATCAGGCGCGTGCCATCGCTCTTGATCCTGAACGGCACCATCGCGTCGAAGCGGAAGCGTTCAAGTCGGCCAATGCCGGTGTTCGTTCGGTTCCTCATTTTGTCTTTGGGGAAAGCATTGCCATCAATGGGGGGCGCAGCGAAGACGAGATTGCTGGCAATACAAGCAGCTTCCGGCGCGATCGCTCTCTGACGCGGCTTCCTCAAATCCAATGACTCGGAAGTCGGCGTACGCCCGATAAGGTTCTGCGGAGGTGTCGACCGTGTTGGCCGATGCCCGACCAAAAGACCGGCCGTCGGATGACCGAAGTACTTCAAGAAGCGACGAAGGGACCGTGATCTTACGACCGATCGCAATGGGTCGACAGCTGACGACGCGCTGAAAACCCATACCGCCTTCTCCCACCGATTTCCCGCCGCAACTCACCGACCATTCCCCGCCCGCGCGGGAACGACTGCCACCCCCAAATTCGCGCCACCCATTCTCGGCAACCACGCAAACGCAATCGTAACCAGCGTGACGCCCACGCCAAGCATCGGCACCACCATCGGCCACGCGCCGGACGGATAGCGCGGATCGGTGAAAGCCGCCGCCGTCTGCCCCACGCTGAAAGCGAAGAACATCATGATGAAGCCGGACCACGAGACCGCGCGGCCGGCAAGATGAGGCAGGCCGCTGACCGCGCCTGCCTGCCCGCACGGCTGATGGATTCCGTGGCCGAGGCAATTCACGCCATGCCCGACGAGCAGCGGCCAGATGCTGCCGGGAAGCAGCGCGCACCCCAATGCCTGGATCACCGCACCGGAGAGGCTCAACGCCGCCCCTTGGCGTACCGTTCGCAGCATGCTTTGACGTCGCAGCAACTGCCGGCAGCCAAAGGTACTCAGCACATAGACGAGCGTCCCGCTCGCGGGGATCCAGCCGTATCGCTGCGGCGAGATGCCGAACTGCCGGATGTAGATCGTCGGAGAAAGCAGCAGAAAACAGAACATGCCGGTGTACGTCGACGCGGCCAGCAGCGTCCATACCCTGAACGGGGCATTGCCGAATATCTCGCGCACGTCCCCGGTCGAGTTCCTACGCGGCGCGATTCTGGCGGCGCTTTCCTCGAAGCCGTACCAGCACATGACGAGCAAGCCGAACGCATACAGGCTCATCCCCGCGAGTACCCATCGCCAGCCGGCGTGCTGCGTGACATACGCACCGACAAGCGGGGCGAGGAACGCCATCATTCCCATTCCCATGAAACCGCGCGCCATCACGTACGGGCCGTCGCCCGCCGAATACCGGTCGCGCACCGTCGCACGGGCGCATACCAGGATCGCGGCCATGGCAAAGCCCTGCATCGCACGCGCGGCCACCAGCATCGCGGCGGTCGACGCGATCGCCGCCGCCAATGCACTCAGCGCATAGAGCGCAAGGCCGGTCAGCAAGACGGGACGACGGCCGAATCGGTCGGAAAGACTGCCCATCGGCAACTGTCCGATACCGAATATCAGTGCGAAAACCGTGAGGCTGACGCTGGCGGAGCCCAGCGTCGCGGCGATTTCGGGCAGTGCCGGCAGGTAACTGTCGGTCGCCACCGGCTGGGCCGCCAGCAGCAGCGGCAACATGAGCGCGAAGTTCAGGCGAGCGGGGCGCGTGGTGTCCGGCATGACGGTGTTCGGCACGGTCTCGGGCGTGGGAGGAGGGCCGCGGCAAGGCAGCGTTGCTCGGCGCAGCGCGTTCGTATGGACGCGCCGAGTCTACCCGATCGCGCCTGCCGCCTCTGTCGCGATCGATGGCATCGCGCATCGGGATCGCCTGCATGCCGATCCCCATCGCGTGTTCAGTCGAACGGCACGGCCAGCCGATCGATCACCGAACTGGTCGCGGGGCGCACACCGCGCCACCATGCGAACGCCTCGGCCGCCTGCTCGACCAGCATGCCGACGCCATCCGCGATCCCGTGCACGCCGGCATTTTTCGCGAGCCGGAGAAACGGCGTGAGTCGCTTGCCATAGGCGAGCTCGTAAGCAGTTCCCTTCGGACTGAACACGCTCGGCGGGACAGGCGGCAGGTCGCCGGTCAAACTGGCCGACGTCGCGTTGACGACCAGGTCGAAACGTCCCATCCGCGCGAGGTCCGCGTAGCTGCCGGCCACGAGCGGGCCGCGCCCGGCGACCTGCGCGGCCAGTGCGCGCGCCTTGTCGACGTCGCGATTCGCGATCACGAGTTCCGCCGGGCCGGCTTCGAGGAACGGCAACAGCGCGCCGCGTGCCGCGCCGCCCGCACCGAGCACCAGCACACGCTTGCCGGCCATCGGCAGATGGAGGTTCGCCTCGATATCGCGAACCAGCCCGATGCCGTCGAAGTTGTCCGCCAGGATGCGGCCGCCGTCGAACTTGAGTGCGTTGGCCGCGCCCGCGAGTTGCGCACGCTCGCTGCGTTCGTCCGACATCGCGAACGCGTCGAGCTTGAACGGCGCGGTGACGTTGATGCCCTTGCCGCCGCCATCGAAAAACGCGCGCACCGCGGCAGCGAAAGCGCCTGCCGGCTCGAGCGGGCCCTCGATCGCCGTATAGCGGAGGTCCTGCTTCGTCTCTTGCGCGAAGAGGCCGTGAATCAGCGGGGATTTCGTATGTCCGATCGGATTGCCGATCACCGCGTATTGATCAGTCATCGTTGGCTCGCTTTCGAGTAGAGGACACCGTCGGCCTGCATCGCATCGATTTCGGCCGAATCGAACCCGAGAGAACGGGCGACTTCCGCGTTGTGCTGCCCGAGATCGGGCGCGACGTCGCGAATCGTCGTATCGCAATCGGAGAACCGGAACGGCAGGTTGGGCAGGCGCAGCGTGCCGTAGCGCGGATGCTGCTGCTCGACGACCATGCCTCTGGCCTGGATCTGCGGATCGTTCAACACTTCGTCGATGCGCTGCACCTTCGCGCACGGAACGTCGATGCCGTCCAGCAGGTCCAGTACCGACGCGACGGAACGCGCGGCCACCCACGGCTCGACCACCGACAGAATCTCCGTACGGTGCGCGTTGCGTCCGGTGCTGTCGTGAAACCGCGTGTCGGCGCCGAAACCCGCCGGGCCACCGTGTGCCGCGATCAGCGCGGCGAAGCGCTTCCACGCGTCGTCCACCTGCGCGGCGATCACGAGATCGCCGTCCGCGGCGCGGAACACGCCATAGAGCGTCGACGTCGGCATGTCGTGCCCGGTCTGCTCGGGCAGCACGCCCTTCAGCGTGTAGCACTGCACCGCGTATTCGTGCATCGATACCAGCGTGTCGTACAGCGCCATGTCGACGTGCTGCCCGCGACCGCTCTTTACGCGCCCCAGCAGCGCGGCGTTGATCGCCGCGACCGCATGGATGCCCGTGTACATGTCGCCGAGCGAAATGCGCAGCAGCGGCGGGCGCTCGCCCGGCGTGCCGACCATCTGCATGATCCCGCTCTTCGCTTCGGCGATCAGCCCGAAACCTGCGCGATGCGCATCGGGGCCGGTGTGACCGTACGCCGAAATCGAGCAGTAGACGAGGCCCGGATTGCGCGCCGACAGTTCGTCATAGCCGAGCCCGAGCTTGTCCAGCGCGCCCGGCCGATAGTTCTCGATGAAGACGTCGGCGGAGTCGCACAGCCGCTGCATGAACGCCTTGCCGCGCGGGTCCTTCATGTTGACGCTCACGCCGCGCTTGCCCATGTTGAGCTGCAGGAAATAGCCGCTTTGCTGGTCGTCGAGCACGGTCGCGTGCTGGCGTCCGGCGTCGCCGGCGCCGGGACGCTCGACCTTGATGACTTCGGCGCCGAGCGCCGCGAGACAGCGCCCGACATACGGGCCGGCGAGGAAATGGCTGTAGTCGACGACGCGAATGCCTTCGAGGGGACGAGCCTGCATCACGGTGCCTCCGGACGGCGCGGCACCATCAGTCGATGTTCGCCGCGTTGAACGACCTGCCCGTCCTGATTGATCAGTTCCGACGGCAGCACGACGATGCCCCAGTCCGGACGGCTCTTGCTGGCCCGCATCGACCCGACGCGGAACGTCACGTGCAGCACGTCGCCGACCTTGATCGGCAGCAGGAAATCCCAGGTCCAGCCGAGCGACATGCCCGGCAGGAAGCGATAGTCGCTCTGCGTCTTCAGGCCGTCGGCCACGGACAGGCCGAACAGCCCGTGCGCGACGAGGCAGCCGAAATGGCTGGCGTTCGCGTATGCCTCGTCCACGTGAACGGGCGTGTGGTCGCCGGTGAGGTCGGCATACGCGAGAATGCGCTCCTTGGTCACGACGTAGGTCGGGCTCATGCAGGTGTCGCCTTCGCGGGCGTCGTCCCAGTATTTCTCGACGATGGTCATGGTCATGCCTCCGCGCGCGGGTTGATCGCCAGCGCCTGCGCAACGCAGGAAGCCGGCCGCGCCTGAATCAGTTCGACGGCGAGCCCGTCGGGCAGGCGAATCCAGTTGCGCCCCTGCGGCATCTCGGTCACGTCGAATCGCTGCGCCGCGGCCAGCGCGGCCTCCAGGTCCTCGCACATCACGCCGAGATGGGCGAGCCGGCCTTCCGGGCCGTCATGTTCCGGCGCGTGGATGAACTGCAGGCCGCCGAGCGTCCAGTACTGCCGCGGTGCGTCGAGCGTGCCGTCCACTTCGCGCAGCGTCATGCCGAGCACGTCCTCGAAGAAACGGATGTGCCAGTGGATGTCCTTCACCCAGATCGCAACGTGTTCGAGATAGGCTTTCGTGGCGCTCATGCGGCTGCCTCCTCGCGTTGGCGATCGGCCATCGCGCGCTCCAATCCCTTGATGCAGGCGACGAGCGTGGCATTGACCGGCGTCGGCACGCCGTGGCGCTGCCCGGCACGCACGACCGAACCGTTGATGAAGTCGATCTCGGTGATCGAGCCTTTCTCCAGGCTTTGCAGCATCGACGTCTTGAAAGCGGCCGGCAGGCCCTCGGCGGCGAGCGTCCATGCCTGTTCGGGATCGGTCATCGACAGTTTCACGCCGGCCGCCTGCGCCGCCGCGATTGCCTCGGCGACCGCCGCGAGCGACGTCGCCTTCAGCAGCGGCTCGTCGTAGAGCTGCCCGTAGGTGAGGCCGGTCAGGCCCGTCAGCGCGCCCGTCGCGACATTCACCAGCAGCTTGTCCCACATCGTGCCGACGATGTTGTCGCTGATCGTCGTCGCGAGGCCGGCGGCATCGAACGCGGCGGCGATCGCCTGCACGCGCGGCGTGATGCGTCCGTCGAGTTCGCCGATGTACGTGTATTTGCCGATCACGCCGGATTCGATATGACCGGGCCCGCGCAGCACGCCGCCGACGTAGGTCTTGCCCGCGAGCACGCGCTCGCGGCCGACGGCGTCGCTCAGAATGTCCTCGTGGCCGAGGCCGTTCTGCAGTGACAGCACGACGCTATCGGGCCCGACCAGCGACAGGGCGCCGCGGATCGCCGCGTCGGTGTGGAACGACTTGACCAGCACCACGACCATGTCGGCCGTGCCGACTTCGGCAGCCTGTGTCGTCGCGTGCACGCGTACCTGCCGGGTGCCGCGCGCGTCGTCGACCCGCAGGCCGTCACGGCGCATCGCATCGACGTGCGCGGGCGAGCGGTCGATCAACCAGGTCTCGTGACCGCCTTCGGTGAGGGTGGCGCCGATCGCACAGCCCAGTGCGCCGGCTCCCAGAATCGCAATTTTCAATGCTGTCTCCTTGACGTATGGCCTCACGATAGGAGCCGTCGCTCATGTCGACAATGCAATGGATACAATGGCGTCATTGCCCTGGACAATAATGAAACGATGCCCGCCGATCTGCCGGACCTGAAGCTGCTTCAGCTATTCGATCTCCTGTACGACGTGCGCAGCGTCACGCGCGTCGCCGAGCAACTTGGCCAGAGCCAGCCGACGGTCAGCATCTGGCTCGGGCACTTGCGGGAACATTTGCACGATCCACTCTTCATCCGCACGCCCGGCGGCATGGCGCCGACTCCTCAGGCCGACGCACTGATCGGGCCATGCCGGGAAATCCTCGAATCGCTGCGGCGCTTCACGGCGTGGGAGATCGCGTTCGACCCGGCGACCGCCCAGCGACGCTTTCGCATCTGCATGACCGACGCGAGCCACGTCACGCTGTTGCCGCGGCTGCTGGCCCATGTCCGCGCGCAGGCGCCGGGCGTCCGGCTCGAAGCCGCGCGGATCGACGGCAATACGGAGCGGGCGCTCGAATCCGGCGAAGCCGATCTCGCGATCGGCTACGTGCCGTGGCTGGGCGGTGGCATTTACCAGCAGAAGCTGTATGACCAGGACTGGATTTGTCTGGTGAATCGGCATCACCCGCGGATTCGCGGCCGGCTCGGGGTCAAGCAGTATCGGGCGGAAGGACATGTCGCCATCACGGCGGGAACCGGGGCGCAACTGCTCGAACAGGCGCTGCGGCAGGCGCGCATCGAGCGGGACGTGGTGCTGGAATTGCCGGGGTTTCTCGGGTTGGGGGCGATCGTCCAGACGACCGACCTGATCACGACGCTACCTCGTCATATCGGCGAGACGCTGGCGCAGGCCAACGATCTCGCGGTTCATGCCTGCCCGATTCCGGTCGACGGCTTCGCGGTGCGGCAGCATTGGCACGCGCGCTATCACCACGAGGCCGGCAACCGGTGGCTGCGCGGCGTCGTGATTCGATTATTCGGTCATTCGCATTGATCTGCGGTTTCGGCGTTCGCGATGGAGGCTGGAACGCACGCGGCTTTCGGGCGGTGCGGTACACGACAACGGGCAATGTCCCCGTGATGGGCGGAAGGCACGGCCTGTCACGACAACATCGGGGCGGATCACCCTTCGGCAGCACCCCACCCTTGGCCGCTGACGTCTGCCAGCGCGTCGAATACAGCCGGCGAGCGTTCCAGACGCGCGATCGTGCGGGCGCCCTCCAGCGCGGCGACCAACGCGGCCGCGGCTGACGATGCGCGCGCGGCAGCAAAACCGCATCCCCTGAAATGCGCCGCAATCACCTCGGTCGAATCGGCAAACCCGCGCGCGACCCGCTCGGTCAGCTCGGCGTCGAGCGCGGGCAGTTCGTTGGCGAGGTTTTGCATGAGGCACCCGTACTGGAAATCGGCGGCGACCATTTCGGCCGCAAACGTGCTGAAGAGCCGACGCACGAACTCCAGCGCATGACCGGTCGTTTCGGCCGAGATGTTCTGCAAGACGGCAATGCGATTCGTGACGTACTGATCGATTGCTTCTTCCGCGAGTTGGGCCTTGCCGC
Organism: Burkholderia sp. AcTa6-5; assembly: GCF_017815075.1. Lineage (NCBI taxonomy): Bacteria > Pseudomonadati > Pseudomonadota > Betaproteobacteria > Burkholderiales > Burkholderiaceae > Burkholderia > Burkholderia sp. AcTa6-5. The sequence goes on from NZ_JAGIQE010000007.1 coordinate 68,977, forward strand.
GTGGAAAGTGAAAGTAGAACGATCCCTTGGGCGCGCCGCTTTCTTCGAGGATCTGAGTCAGTCCGGTCGCGGTGTAGCCCTGGATGCGAAACAGCCGTTCGGCCGTGGCAATCGCGCGAGCGCGAGCGTCAGTCTTGCGTGTCATGCCGGAAAAGTACCACGTTCGGCTTGACCCGGCTATGGCGATCGCCATACTATGGTGATCACCATATTCCGGGAGGCCGCGATGCCCGTCGACAAGAGCAAGCTATCTGCGCCGAGACGAACGGTCCTGGCGATGGGCGCGGCCGGCCTGATTGCGGCTTTGCTTCGCCCCGCCCGCGCAAACCCGACAGCAGAAGGGGATCCGACCATGCCGACCTACGCCGCAGGAACGCTTCCCAAAGGGGTGCGCTCGCGCATGATCCACGGGGTGAACGGCCTCGACGTCCATATTCTCGAGGCCGGTCATGAAAGCGCCGGCCGGCCGCTCGCGTTGCTTTTGCACGGCTTTCCGGATCTGGCCTACGGCTGGCGACATCTGATGCCCATCCTGGCCGACGCGGGATACCACGTCGTGGCGCCCGACCAGCGGGGGTTTGGGCGCACCACCGGCTGGGTGAACGACTATGACGCCCCGCTCGCGCCGTTCAGCTTGTTGAATATGACGCGCGACGCGCTCGGATTGGTTTCTGCGTTGGGGTATCGGCAGACGTCAATGCTGGTAGGACACGACCTCGGCTCGCCCGTGGCGGCGTATTGTGCGCTGGCGCGACCTGACGTCTTTCCGTCGGTGGTGTTGATGAGCGCACCGTTCCCCGGCCCGCCGGCGCTTCCGTTCGACACGGCGCGAAGCGAGACATCGTCGGCTCAACCGAGCAGTGACGGTCGGAAACTGGCAGCGGCGCTTGCCGCGCTCGATCCGCCGAGACAGTATTACCAGCAATACCTGTGCACCCGGAACGCCAACCGGGACATGTGGCACCCGCCCCAAGGTTTATCCGCGTTTCTTCGCGCATTCTTCCATGTCAAGAGTGCCGACTGGCCCGGAAACAAGCCGCATCCGCTCAAGGCGCTCACGGCCGCGGAGTTGGCGCAAATGCCCACGTACTACGTGATGGATCTCGGCAAGACGATGCCCGAAACCGTCGCGCCATTCCAGCCGTCCGCCGCCGAAACCCGTGCCTGCATATGGCTGACCGATGCGGAACTTGGCGTGTACACGGCGGAGTACGGCCGCACCGGATTTCAAGGCGCGCTTCAGGCTTATCGCGTGTTGTCCGATCCTGATCTGAACGCCGAGTTGCGCCTGTTTTCGGGCAAGACGATCGACGTCCCGTCGCTCTTCATTGGCGGCACGAGCGATTGGGGCACCTATTCGGCGCCGGGCGCGCTCGATCTGATGAGAACGAAGGCGACGACGAGCATGCGTGGCATCGAACTGATCGACGGCGCAGGCCACTGGATCCAGCAGGAGCAACCGGCCAGACTGGGCGAACGCTTGCTCGCTTTCGCGAAGGCGTGAAGCACGGGCGCGGTGGCATAGGGCTTTTTCGCGACCGGCGGCGGTAGCCGCATCAGGTCCGGGAGGCCGTTTCGGCGCCGAACCGGTCGACCACGAATTCCGTAAAGCTGCGAAGCTTCGATGATTTCTGCTTCTGTTGCGGATAAAGCAGATTCATCGACCGCTCGGGGGCGGCGAAGTCCGGCATGATCTCGACGAGGCGCGCCTTGCGAATGTCCTCGTGGATCAGCATCGAAGGCAGCATCGCGATACCCAGCCCGCTCAACGTCGCGCGGCGCAACGCTTCCGCGCTGTCGATTTTCAGTCGGCCGTCCACGCAGATGCTCATCGGCCCGTCCGGGCCTTCCAGCATCCAGCGGGATTGTGCCGCGTGCCATTCCGATCGGGGCGGATACGCATACGTCAGGCAGTGATGCTCGCGCAGCGCATGCGGCGTAGTCGGCGCGCCATGTTCGTGAACGTAAGCGGGCGACGCACACATCACCAGCCGATAGGGCGCTAGCGGACGCGCCACCACATCCGGATTGGCGAGCGCGCCGATGCGAATGGCGGCCTCGAAACCCTCGTCGAACAGATCGGCGAGCGAGTCGGTTGCGACGATATCGAGCCTGATCTCGGGGTAGCGCCGGTAATAGTCCGCGAGCGCGGGAATCAGGCACTCGTTCGTGAACACGACAGGCGCCGTCACGCGCAGACGCCCGCGTGGATGCTCGAGGTGATCGAGCGCAAGCTGTTCCGTGTCGTCGACCAGACCGAGGACTTCGACGCAGCGCTCGTAGTAAGCCTGGCCGAACGCGCTGACTTTCTGCTTACGCGTCGTGCGGTGAACGAGGACCGCGCCCAGCCGACTTTCCAGCGCCTGAAGGTAGTTGCCGACCATGGTCGGCGACAGATCGGACGCTTGCGCGGCGGCCGTCAGGCTGCCCGTTTCCACGATGCGGACGAATACGGCCATCGCCTTGAAGAGATCCATTGCGCAATGCTACTGGATTCTGTTTCAAGGTGCGGCGCGTTTATCAGCCGCCGGTTTGGAAATACAGTGCAATGGAAATACATTGCGACAGGCGAGCGAAAGGAGAGCAGACATGCTGTATGAACTCACGACGTTGTCGTGTCCGCTTCTGGACCAAAATATCGTGTCCGGCCGTGCACATCGCTGGGTATCGGATGCCGACGCGCAAGGGCGGCTGCTTGGCGCATGGCGCACGGAAATTGGCGAGCTATCGCGGGTCGTCGTGCTGCGTGGCTTCGAGACGACGGACGAATTGCAGCATGAACGCAATCGGGCATTGAGCGCCGAGCAACCTTTCGGGATCGAAAGCGCGTCCGTTCGAGTGAGCATGGAAAGTTACGCACTTTTTCCTTTTCTACCCGATATCGAACCGGCGGTATTGGGCGAATTCTATGAGATTCGTTGCTACTGGCTGAAGGCCGGCGGTGTGGCGCCGACCATTTCCGCGTGGGAACGTGCGGTGGGCCCGGCCCAAGCCTATACGTCGCATCTCGTCTGCAACATGTACGCGCTCGACGGACCGCCGCGCATCACGCACATTTGGGGGTTCTCGAGTCTGGAAGAACGCATGGCGTTGAGAAAGCGGCACTACGCGGAGGGCCTGTGGCCGCCGGCAGGCGGGCCGGAACAGATCGAACGGGCGACGTCGACGATCGGCCTGCCGGAGGCGTGGTCGCCGTTGCATTGAATGCGCGGCCGGCGCAGGCAAACCGCGCTCCCCCGAAGTCAGGCTGACTCGGTAGTTGATTTCAATTCACCGCACTCAGCCGCCAAACCCACGTCGTGCGCTGAACCGTGCATCGCCGGCAACGCTACCCGCACATAAAGAAACGCACGCCGTTCACGATCGGGCAGCACCTGCGGTCCATAGCTGATCCTGACCGCGCCATCGTCGATCTCGCCGCCTTGCGCGAAACGCCACGCACGGGGATCGCTGTCGAGCAGGAATTCGGCGCGCGCATACGCGTGCGGCTCGAACAGCTCGGGGATCGTTACCGCGCGCCCATCGAGCTTGTCGAGCAACGCGTCGACCACGTTGAAGCCGTAGCCGTCGCGCACGATGTCGCAGATGAAGCTGCCCGCGATGCGCGGATTCAGCTCGATCACGTGCGGCACGCGGTCGTGCACGATGCAGTCGAGATGCACGGGCCCCCACGTGAGCCCGGCGGCGGCCGTCGCGCGCGTGCCGACGTCGATCAGCGCACGCAGCGTGTCGGCGTCGAGATCGAGCTCGGACGTATACCCGCGTTCGAGAAAACCCGCGCCATGCCGCTTCAGCTTGCGCAGCGCGCCGACGTAGCGGCCGTCGAAATACTCGACGCAGTATTCGCTGCCGTCCAGGAATTCCTCGATGACGATGCGTTCGGTCGCAAGCGATGGTGCATCGGCCTGTGCGGCAGCGAGCGCGTCGAGCTGCGTGCGCACGGCCGCGATGTCCTCGCAGCGGCGCACGCCGTCGCTCGCGGAGCCTTCCGACGGCTTGACGACGACCGGAAAGCGCAACGGCGCCGCGGCGGCCGCGAGCGCCGCCGGCGCGGCGAGCGTGCCCGCGACGAACTGGGCGGCCGGGATTCCGTGCGCGGCGAGCAGCGCCTTCTGGTTCGACTTCGACACCGCATGCGCGACGTGCCGCGCATCGGGGCCGGGCAGGCCGAGCGCATCGGCGACCCACGCGGCGGTGCGCGCATAGCTGTCGTGCGCGGTCGTCACGCGCAGCGTGTCGAGTTCGTCCGGAAAGCGGGCGCGCAGCCAGTCGACGAGCTGGCCGGCGTCGGGCGCGAGGTTGACCGTCTCGACGCCGTCGGGAAACACGCCATCGAGACGATGGCCGGGTGCGGTGATGACGGTCACGGCCACCTGGCGTGCGATGGCGGCGCGCACCAGTGCGACGCTGCTGCCGGTGGCGCGTGCGCCGATCAAGATGAGTCGCTTCATGATGAATCCTGGATCGAGGGCGGAAGAGGGATGCCGGCTAGCGTGCGCGCCGGCGCAGTCGCTGCGCTTCGAGGCGCGGCAGCAGATGCTGAACGACGCGCGGCAGCGTATAGATCGGCAGCTGCGCGCACGCGAACACGAGCGCCATGGTCGGCGTCGCGGCGAGCCCGAGCGCGGCCCACATCAGCCCGACGTTGCGATTCGCGACGATCAGCGCGACGTTCAGGCGCGTGCGGACGTCGCCGGGCGTGAGCCCGTACGCGACGATCTGGAAGCCCGCGTTGACGGCGAATGCGAGTGCGATCGCCGTCAACGCGCGGTGCGGTGCGTCGATGATCGACTGCTGCATGCCGGCCATCGTGCCGAGTGCGAATATCAGCAGCGCGACGACGACGGTTGCATCGATCGGCGTCGCATGGCGCGCGAGTCGCGCGCCGGCAAAGCGCCGCACGAGCAGCGCGACGCCCTCGGCGCTGCCGATCAGCAGCGCGAGCCGCAGCGCGAGGCTCGACGGCGAAATCGACACCACCGCGTCGTGGCTGAACCACGCGGTCAGCAGCGGCGCGGTCAGCGGCACGAACACCATCGACGCGAGGGTCGCGACGAGCGCGACACTGGCGTCGAGCGACAGCATTCGCGCGATCGTCGACGTGCCGCTCGACGGCGGCGCGCAGTATGCGATCACCAGCGCGACGACCCAGTCGTACGGCAAACCCGCGAGCCGCGCGGCGATGCCGAGCGCGACCGGGCACGCGATCATCGTCACGGCGGGCAGCAGCAGCGACACGGCGGGCCGCCATGCGACCGCGCGCACGGCGCTCGGCTCGACGCGCAGCAACGTGCCGAGCACGAACAGGAACACGGTAACGGGCATCAGCGGCCGTGCGAGATCCGCGAGCGGCGGCGCCAGCAACCCGAGGCCGACGCCGCACGCGAGCACGGTCGGGCCGCGCCGCACCAGCGCGGCGATCACTGCGCGCACGGACGAACCTCGGGCCGGCGGCGGACGGGAGTGAAGCCGAAGCAGGCAGCGGATGGCATGCGGATTCCTTGGAGAGGCGGCCGGCAGGGAATACCCGCTAGGCTAATCCCGATGATGAGCGAAGTAAAATGATATAAGATTAATCAGTAACAAGAGAAACTGATATGAACATCCCTCTGCTCGAAACTTTCCGGGCCGTCGTGCAGGAAGGCAGCGCGTTGCGTGCGGCCGAACGGCTCGGCTGTACGCAGTCGAACGTCACCGCGCGGCTGCGCCAGCTCGAAGAGTCGCTCGACGCGCTGCTGTTCGACCGGCACGGCAAGCGGCTGGTACTGAACGATGCCGGACGCCGGCTGATGCCGTATTGCGACCGCATCCTGCGCCTCGTCGACGAAGCGACGCAGGTGGTGCGCGAAACGCCGGTTGCCCGCAGTTTCCGGCTCGGCTCGATGGAAAGCACGGCCGCCACGCGGCTGCCGGCGCTGGCCGCCGCGCTGAAGGAGCGCGATCCGGCGCTCGGCCTCGCGGTGCAGATCGGCAGCGAGCCGGATCTGGCCGACGCGCTGCTGCGCGGCCGGCTCGACGCGGCGCTGACCGCACGCGCGGTGGTCCGGCCCGGGCTGCATTACGAGCCCGCGTTCGCGGAAGACATGGTGCTGGTGAGCGCGGCGACCGTCACGCGCCGGCAGCTGCTGGCCGACAACACGGTGCGCTTGCTCGCGTTTCACGACGGCTGTCCGTATCGCGCGGTCGCGGAGCACTGGTTGAAGGCGCGCGGCGTCGCGATCGAATCGGTGTCGTCGTTCGGCACGTTCGGCGCGATCCTCGGCTGCGTCGCGGCCGGGATGGGCGTCGCGATCCTGCCGAAACGGATCACGACCGAACACGTGGCGCGCAAGGAGCTGCGCACGCACGCATTCGACGATCTCGACAGCGTGACGACCTACCTCGTCACGCCCGACGAAGCGCCTGCGTTGCCCGAACTCGACGCGTTGCGCGCGGTGCTCGGCCGCCGGGCGGGTGCGCTGCTCGCGCGCTGACACACGCACGCCGCAGCCCTAGGCCGGCACGACCGCGCACTCATCCGCGAAGAAATCGGCCTCGATTTCGCGAATGCGCGCGCAGTCCTCGAGCAGTCGCTCGAACGTCGGGCTGTAGAGGCCGACCGTGCCGAGCGCCGTCTGCAGGTCGGTGGTCACGCGCAGCGTGTCGCCGACCTTGATCCACTGCTTGAGCCCGACGAACGACGGTAGCGCCTGGATCGCCTGCCACGTGAAATCCTGCCGCAGCACGCCGTTGCGCGACGAAAGCAGCAGCACGTGCCCGCAGTACCCGTGAAAATCCGTCGGCGTGGCGACGTCGCCGAACAGCCGCTCCGGATGCAGCACGGCTTCGACGGTGGCCGACACGTGATTCTCGCCGCTGACCGCGCTCGTCAGCCGCGGGTCGAGGCTGCCGTGCAGCCGTGCGTTCAGCTCGACGATCGTCGGGCCGTCGGCCGTATCGAACAGCTCCAGATGAGTCGGCCCGAAGCGCACGTCGAGCGCGTCGAGCACGTCGGCCGCGTAGTCGAGCAGCGGCGCGTAGCGCGGGTCGGCGTGGTTCAGCACCAGCATCTTGTCGAGCCGCGGCGCGTGCGTGCGGTCGCGATGCACTTCCCACAGGCTGACCACGCGATGGCGGCCCTCGAACGACACCGAATCGACGATGTATTCCTGCCCCTCCGAATAGCTCTGGATCACGATGTCGTCGTTCGGCTGGTTGTACAGCGAACGGGTGGCGAGCACGTCGCGCGCGGCGGCCTCGACCTGCGCGAGCGTCCGGCAGATCTTCACGCCGGCCACGCCCGCGCTGCGCGCCGGCTTCACGACGAGCGGCAAGGTACCGTGCGCGCGCGCCCAATCGAGCGCTTCGTCGACCGACGTGCTGTGGAAATGCGCGGGCGCGCGCAGCCCGGCCTGGCGAATGCGCTCGTTCATCGCGAACTTGTCGCGTCGCGCGGCGGAGGTCGCGAGCGGGTTGCGTGACGGCACGTCGAGCCGCTCGGCCAGCGTGTCGGCCAGCTCGAGCGCCGCGTCGAGACCGTGCAGCACCGCGCCGATCCGCAGGTCGCCCAGTTGCGCGAGCGTCGCGTCGATGTCGCCGCGATGCTGAACCTGCCTGATGTAGTCGGACGGCACGAACTGGTTTCGATAGATTGCCGGCAGATCGGGGTCGCTGATCACGTGCACGCAACGGATGCCGTAGGCGCGAAACGCGGGGGCCAGGTACGCGGCGGTCGACGCGCCGTCGACGATCAGGACGGTATCGATGAAGCGATGCTGCATGGATTCCTCGCTCGGATGGGGGATCGGTTGAAGGATGTCGTGCGGCAAGGTGCTCAGGCCCGCGTGCCGGCGTCGCGGGCGTCGCCGGGCCAGCGCACGGCGAGCACGACACAGACCGCGACGAGCGCGGCCGCGATGGCGAACGCGCGCGCCGCGCCGGCGACGATTGCCGCGCCCTGGCCGGCAACCAGCGCGCCGAGCGCGGCGACGCCGATCGCGGCGCCGACCTGGCGCGCGGTATTGAGAATCGCGGACGCGGTGGCCGAGCGGCCGGCCTCGACGCTGCCGAGCATCGTCGACGTCAGCGCGGGAATCGCGATGCCGCCGCCGATCGCCATCGCCGCGAGCCCCGGCGCCAGCAGCGCGTACGGCGTGTGCGCGGCGAGCGTTTGCCACAGCCACACGTAGCCGGCGAGCGATACGGCGAGGCCGACGATGACGGTCGCGCGAAACCCGTAGCGGACCGCGAGCCGTGCGCTCGTGATGTTGGCGAGCATGATGATCGTGAGCGGCGCGAGCGCGAGCCCCGATTCGGTCGCCGTGAAGCCGCGCGCGTTCTGGAAATAGAGGCTCAGCGAGAAGATCAGCCCGTAGAACGCCGCATTCGTGACCGCGCCGATCGCGAGCACGCCCGGCACGCGGGCGATCCGGAAGAACGCGAGCTGCAGCATCGGCGCGGCCACGCGTCGCTCGATCGCGACGAACCATGCGCCGAGCACGGCCGACGCGATCAGCGCGGCGGCCGCATACGGATCGCCGATGCCGTGCGCACCGGCCCGGATGATCCCGCCGGTCAGCAGCCCGAGCACGAGCACCGCGACGATCTGGCCGGCCGGATCGAACAGCCGCGTGCGCGCGGCGGCCGAATCCTGCACGTGACGCAGCGTGAGCCATAGCCCGAGCGCGCAGATCGGCAGGTTGATGAAGAAGATCGCGCGCCAGCCGAGCGAATCGATCAGCAGGCCGCCGAGTGTCGGCCCGGCCGCGCTGATCGCGCCGCCCGTCGCGCTCCACCACGCGACGGCTTTGACGCGCGCGGCGGCATCGTCGGCGCACGCATGCGTGATCAGCGCGAGCGACGTGGGCAGGATCATCGCGGCGCCGACGCCTTGCGCGACGCGTGCGGCGACCAGCGCGGCCAGCGACGGCGCGAGCGCGCAGCCGAGCGACGCGAGCAGGAACAGCGCGAGACCGTGTGCGAACAGCCGGCGGCTGCCGAAGCGGTCGGCCAGCGTGCCGGACGTCAGCAGCAGCGCGGCGAACGACAGCGTGTACGCATCGACGATCCACTGCAGCCCGTGGACGCTCGATCCGAATGCGTGGCCGAGGCTCGGAATCGCGACGTTGACGACGGTCACGTCGAGCTGGACGATCGCGAAGCCGAGGCTCGCGGCCGCGACGGTCGGGAAGATCGCGCGTAGCGACGTGCGGGGCGGAGTCGCGGCGGCGGTCGGCGCGCGCTCGACGTGCTCGAGTGCCGGGGCACGGTCGCTCATCGCGGCTCCCACGGCAGATGGGGCGTGCGGGACATAGGGCACAACAGGCGGTATCGAGTCATCTGGCGGGTTCCCGTAGGGAGATGAACGGAGCCGGCTTCTCGTCGGGAGCCGGCCGCATCGTCGAATCCGACAGAAAACTAGCATCAACCCGTTAGCGAATACAAATAATAAGCAACGATTTTTTAACAAGTATTCCTGTTAAAGGACGGCGCATACGACGTGAACCGGTTCCGTCCGCATTGCTGAACTTATATCGATAATTTTTGTTTGCAATCGCATTAATATCATTTCGCAATGCAATGACGGTCTCCTAGTCTTGTCGAGCGCTTCGCACCGAGGACGGCGGGGCGCGGCGGCGATGCCACGCCGCTCTTCGAACCAGATCTTTATACGAGAGACTTATGACCTATCTCGCAGATGAACGTATTGCTTTGACCGCAGCGGAATCCGCTCACATCCGCAAGACGCTCGGCGCGCTGGATTACGACCCGGCCGGCGGCGCGGGCTATATCAGCGCAGTCCGCAAGCTGGCCTACAACGCGTTTCCCGACCGGATCGTCGACGCATTCGATCGGGCGAAGGCGCCGACCGCGGACGCGCACGGCTCGATCGAGATCGACAACCTGCCGATCGACGACGGGGTGACGGGCAGCCCGCGGTTCGAGGAAACCGGCCGCTCGTTCAAGGCCGGCGTGCTGAGCGAGAACGTGCTGGTCGCGTTGAGCACGCTGGCCGGCGAGCCGTACTCGATCGCGCACGAAGGCCGCGAGCTGGTGAACAACCTGACGCCGCACAAGGCGACCGCGCGCGACTACACGGGCCTCGGCTCGGAGGTCGAGCTGGACTTCCATATCGAGAACGCCGCGCAGGCGCACATGCCGGAAGGCGACACGTCGCCGTTCGCGCTGCTGCTGCTCGGCGTGCGCAGCGAGGCCGGCGGCGGCCCGTACACGCGGCTCGCCGATGCGCGCCGCGCGCTGCAACTGCTGTCGCCGGACGATATCGCGCAACTCTACGGCGAGCACTACATCATTCGCGTGCCGTACCGGTGGCGCGGCGCCGCGCCTACGCCGCGCGACAACACCGACCTGAGCGCCGTGCTGTCGGGGCCGCTCGAGGCGCCGCGCGTGACGGTCGCGTTCTATCCGGACATGGTGCTGGCGGTCAACGCGCGCGCGCAGGAAGCGCTCGCCAACCTGTATCGCGCGGTGCGCGAGGTGTCGTTCGGCGTGCAGGTGTCGCCGGGCAAGCTGGTGCTGATCAACAACCACTTCACGCTGCATTCGCGCGACCGCTTCGATCCGCAGTACGACGAGAACGACCGCGCGTTCCGCTGGGTGCAGCGCGTGTTCGTCGCGCGCAGCCTGTGGAACTTCCGCGCGTTCACGTCGCTGCAAGCGCGTGTGTTCGATCCGAAGGCGGTGTATGCGGGCGAGTCGGCGCACGCGAGGCGTCCGTCGCCCGTCGTGCAACCGGCGACGCAGCGTGCGGCCTCGGTCGAACTCGAAGCGACGCCTGCGTGATCGACCCGGCGGGGCAGCGACTGGCGCCGAACGTTGCCAGCCCGCTGCCCGCGCTCGCTCCCAGCATCCTCGAATAAAAACAGGAATCCACAAGAAATGAGAAGAACCGCCTTTCCCGTTGGGCGCATCGCCCGCGTGCTGGCCGTCGCGCTGATCGCCGCGAGCGCCGGAAGCGCCGTCACCGCGCGCGCTGCATCGTTCGACCTGAGCCCCGAGCAGCCGGCCCGGCAGCGCGGCGCCGTGAACCCGGCGGTCGAGCAGGCGCTGCCGGCCGGCTTCCGGTTTGCCGAAGCGAACACGCTGACGATCGGCATCGCGCCGAACCTGCCGCCGCTCAGCACCTATGCGACCGACGCGCGCACGGTGGTCGGCTTCGATCCCGATCTCGCGCAGCTGATCGCGGACAGCGTCGGCCGCAAGCTGAAAATCGTGCCGCTCGCATGGGCCGACTGGCCGCTCGCGCTGCAGTCCGGCAAGGTCGACGCGGTGATCTCGAACGTGACGGTGACCGAGCAGCGCAAGGAGAAGTTCGACTTCTCGACCTACCGGAAGGACCAGCTCGGCTTCTACGTGAAGACCAACAGCAAGCTTGCCGCGATCCGCGAGCCGAAGGACGTCGCCGGGCTGCGCGTCGTGACCGATTCGGGCACGAACCAGGAAAAGATCCTGCTCGAATGGAACCGGCAGAACGTCGCGCGCGGCCTCGCGCCGATCGAGATCCAGTATTACGCGGATGCGGCCGAGCGTTGGGTCGCGCTGCAGTCGGGCCGCGTCGACACGATCTTCAGCGTGAATTCGATGCTCGCGTACCAGGCGTCGCTGCGCGGCGATGCGAAACTGATCGGCACCGTCAGCGGCGGCTGGCCGCGCACCGCCGATATCGCGATCACGACCCGCAAGGGCAGCGGCCTCGCCGATCCGCTGACGCTCGCGATCAATGCGCTGATCGCGAACGGCAGCTACCGGAAGGCGCTCGATCACTGGCGGCTGGACGCCGAAGCGATCGACCGGTCGCAGACCAATCCGCCGGGGCTGCCGCGCACCTGAGTACCGCACGCGGCGGGGCGCACGTGAGCGTCGTCGTAGTCGTCCTCCGCCCCGGCCGCGTTGAAACCGCCAGTCGGCGGCTGCTTGAAATAGCCGTCGCGATCCGGTTACGGCTTGGCGCCGGGCGGTTTCGCGTCCGGCTGGCTGGCGGCGATCTCGATCGTCGTTTCCCAGCGGAAATAGCCCGACACGGCGCCGTCGCGATCGAGCACCGCGAAATCGGCCGTGCACGAGGTGGCGCCCGCGGCCAGCACCTCGCTGCGCCAGAAATGGTCTTTCATCGGCCGGCACGACGGATGCAGCAGATCGTCGCCGTCCGGCACCGGCACGGCGGCGTCGCGGATTTCCGCTTCGATCGGCGCGACGATGCCGGCGTCCTTCAACGCGAACCGGACGAACAGCACGGTCGCCTCCGCACGCAGCGCGAGCGCGGTTTCGCGCAGATGAAGCTGGTCGCCCGGCAACAGGCCGGCGAAGAGCCGGTTGTCGTTGCGGCCGACCTGCCCGGCGTCGCCGGGGCTCAACACGTAGATGTGCCGGCCGTCGATCGCGGTCGGCGCGTCGGCGTCCCGGCTCGCATCGGGATAGGCCGACAGCAGCGTGACGGCGTCGACGATCGCCAGCACATCGCAACGAACACCAGACATGAGCACGCCCTCCGCAACATGTGAGCGGCACGGACGGCCGTCGTGCGCCGCCCGCGTGCCGCGATCAGATCAGTTATGGATCGAGATGAACGGATCCCACGAGAAGCAGCCCTGGCTCTGGCAATTGCGATCGATGATCTGGAACTGGAAGTGGTAGGTCACGCGGCCGACCTTCAGGCATTCGGAAGACCAGTAGTAGTTCGCGACCTTCTGGCACGTCGGCACTTCCGGTTTGCTCGTGTTCGGCACCGGGATCGATGCTTCCGCGACGCGCGGCGTCGGCGTCGAGATCAGGTCGTTGCCGACGTTGCCGATGAACTTGTAGAACACCACCTGGTTTTCGAAGCCGAGCGACAGGCTCGTTTCGCGCCAGCGGATCAGGTCGCCGACCTGCGCCTTCAGGTCGAGCTCGCCGCCCGCCTGCCCGGAGATGACGTTGTCCTGATTCGTCACCATATACACGTAATGCCAGTCGATCAGCGTCGGCGCAGCCGGATTCTTGCTGGGATTCGGATATTTTTTGAGAATGGTTTCGGTATCGAACGAGACGAGCACATCGGTAACGCGTGACATAGAAGCTCCCGTTTCAAGTAATGGAACTTATCGTTGCGCGAATTGCTTCGTGCGGCCGCCATCGCGTTGTGCTGCAAGGGTTTTCGCCGGGTTCGACGCATGCAGAAGCGACGGCGAATGCAGATTATCCCGTTTGGTTAATCGTGGTAGCTGTAAAAGTAAACAGGTCCGAAAATGATTTATCGGGTTAATTTTGAAATCGGAATCAATCGAATCGATGCGTGACATAAATATCACGACATTGAATCTGTTAATTGATTGACCGATTATTGGCGGGAGCGGGAAGCGGGCCGCTTACCGGTACGTCCAGAGCCGGTGCAGCACGAACGTCGTCGGCGGGATCAGCAGCGCGATCGCGACGACGCCCATCGCGCGCGATGCACCCAACGCCTCGGCGGCGCGCGCGAGCAGCATCGTTTCGGCGAACCCGACGAGCGTGACCGCGAGAAAGCGCGTCGCGTTGCGGGTGCGCACCGTCGACGAGAAGCTCCACAGCGTATTCGCCAGATACGAGAACGCGGTCGCGCAGAGGAACGCGACCGCATTCGCGGTCACCGGCGTCGCATCGAACAGCGCGAACAGGGCGGCCGCGACCAGCGAATGGATCGCGGTCGAGCCGAGCCCGGACACGCCGAAGCGCACGAGCCGCGTGCGCTCGGCCTGCAGCAGCGCGATCATGGCGCCTGCGCGTCAGCGCGCGCCGATGCGCGCGCGGACCGGCTGCGCGCGCCGGCGTGCGGGCTGGCGGCGTGCGTCGCGCGCGACCGGCAGTTCGATCACCTTGCCGTGCGTCTGGTAGCGGCGGCGGATCAGGTACACGGGCCGTTGCTTCGATTCGTCGTAGATCCGCCCGACGTATTCGCCGACGACGCCGATCCCGATCAGCTCGATGCCGCCGATGAACAGCGTGACCGAGATCAGCGACGCGTAGCCGAGCACCGGATTGCCGAACAGCAGCGTGCGCAGGATGATGAACGTGCCGTACACGAATGCGAGCGCCGCGATGCCGATGCCGATGTAGGTCCAGCTGCGCAGCGGCACGGTGCTGAAGCTGGTGATGCCTTCCAGTGCGAAATTCCACAGCTTCCACCCGGAGAATTTCGAGTGCCCGGCGCTGCGCGGATCGCGCTGGTATTCGACGATCACGGTCTTGTAGCCGACCCACGCGAACAGGCCCTTCATGAAGCGGTGCCGCTCGGGCAGGTTGCGCAGCGCGTTCACGACCTTGCGATCCATCAACCGGAAATCGCCGACGTTCTCCGGCAGCTTCACGTCCGACAGCAGGTTGTGCACGCGATAGTAGATCGCGGCGGCGGTGCGCTTGGCGAACGAATCGCATGCGCGGTTGCTGCGCTTGGCCGCGACGACCTCCGCGCCGTCGCGCCAGTGCTCGATCAGCACCGGAATCAGGCTCGGCGGGTCCTGCAGGTCGGCGTCGAGCGGGATCACCGCATCGCCGGCGGCTTCGTCGAGGCCGGCCGTCAGAGCGGCCTCCTTGCCGAAATTGCGGGTGAGATCGATGACGCGCACGCGCCGCTCGGCGGCGCCGATCCGGACCAGACGTTCCAGCGTGTCGTCGCGGCTGCCGTCGTTCACGCAGACGATCTCGAAGCGGATCGCATCGATCGCGCTCATCAGCGGAATCACGACGTCGAAGAAGCGCTCGACGGCTTCGCCTTCGTTGTAGAACGGCACGACCAGCGAGACGAGCGGCGTGTAGATGGATTCCCGCATGATGATTCCCCTTGTGATGTCGTTTTACCGGTGGGCGCCGAGCGTCAGGCGGCCGGTGCGGCGCATGCCGTGCGCCGGGCGGTGGTGCGGTCGGACCGGGTGCGCGAATTCGGTCTCGGTCGAGATGTCGCGCGCGTCGGGCATCGACGGCACGTCGCGTCTTTCCTGGGCGATCCGGCCGACGAGCAGTGCGAGCGACGCGAGCGTCACGAGCGGCATGAACTGGAACGACAGATGCGGGACGATCGCGAGGCTCGCGAGCGGCATCGGCCACAGCAGCATCAGCCATTCGCGATCGAAGCGCCGCCAGCCGTGCGTCCACGCATAGCGTGCGTACCACGCGATCACGATGCCGTACCACGTCAGGTCGTAGTCGTACAGATAGGGGCTGACGAGCAGGCATGCGCATGCGAGGGTCGCGGCGCGCAGCGCGTACGAACACGCGCCGCGCCACGCATAGACGACCGCAATCGCCGCGCCCGCCGCCGACAGCAATTGAAGGCCGCGCGCGACGAGCGCGGGCCAGCCGGCCATCGTCGCCAGCGCGAACATGGTCGGCATGCGCGCGAGCTTCGCGTGGCCGGTGCCGACGATCGTATAGACGTGGGCGATCAACTGGATGAACGCGATCCATGGGCCGACGCCGAACGCGAGCGTCGCGAGCAGCGCGCCGACGGCGATCGTCGCGGCCCATGCGCCCAGCGCGCGCCATTGGCCGGCACACAGCAGCGCGAGCGGGAACAGCACCGCGAGCTGCGGCTTCATCGTCAGCAACCCGAAACAGATGCCGGCGCAGACGGGGCGGCGGTTCAGCGCGAGCAGGCCGAACGCGGCGAGCGTCGCGGTGAAGAGGCTCGTCTGCCCGACGATCACCGTGAGGAACGCGCCGGGGAACGCAAGCGCGCACAGCCACGCGGCGTCGCGCTGCACGGTCGCGCGCATCGCCGCGGCGAACGGCGCATACGTGATCGCGAGCCACAGCACGAGCGCCAGCGTGTACGGCAGCCAGCCGAGCGGCAGCACGAGCAGCAGCATCGTCGGCGGATAGAGCCACGGCAGCGTGCCGTCCGCGAGGGTCATCGTCGGGATGGCGAGTTGTTGCACCGCGAACAGCGTGGAGTAATGCCACGCGTCGGCGCCACGTCCGTGCGCGGCGAGCCATGCGGCGCTCCAGACCGGCGAGAAATCCTGCGACAGCGGCTCCAGCGCGCCGTCGTGCGACAGGTGCACGCGGATCAGGTAGATGACGATGAACAGCAGCTCCGTCAACAGCACGCCGGCGGCATAGAGCCGTACGCGATCGCGGTTGAGCCAGTGCGGATGGCGGCGCGGGCCGGCGATCGGGAGTTCCGGATGCATGTCGGCGGCCGAGTGCGCGTGGCGGGCGAACGATGGCGTTTTCATCGTGCGCTCCGCGAGGCAAGCGCCGTGCGGCGCACCACCACGAACAGCACCGCGAGCAGCACGACCGGCCCGATCTGCGGCAGCTTCATCAGCCGGTTCAGCATTTCGAAGATGGGCAGCAGCCACGCCAGCACGAGGATGCCCTGGTCGCCGGGCAGCCAGCCTTCGTCGAGACCGTGCGCGATCAGGCAGAAGACCGCGATGCCGAGCCACGTCAGTTCGTAGTTCCACAGGTACGGCGTCGTCAGCAGCGTGGCGACCGCCAGCACCGCGCCGCGCAGTCGCATGTCGCGCGTGCGGCGCCATACGTCGACGGCCGCGGCGAGTGCGACGAACGCGACCGCCGCCTGCGCGGCCAGCGCGGCCGCCACCGGCGCGCCCGCCAGCCGCAGCGCGGCGAACGGCGTCGGCGACGCGAGCCAGTACGACGCGAGCATGAAGTGCTGCTCGCGCACCGTCGACATCGCATGACTCAACCCGTGCAGCGCGGCGGGGCCGGCCAGTGCGACGCCGGCGGCCGCGAACAGCGTCGCGCTGAGCCCGGCCGCCGCGAAGGTGCGCCATGCGCGCGTCGCGATCAGCACGAACGGGAACACGACCGCGAGTTGCGGCTTGATCGCGAGCAGCCCGATCAGCACGCCCGCCACGACCGGACGCTTGCCGAGCAGATGCAGCGCGAGCGCGGCGAGGCCGGCGGTCAGGATGCTGTTCTGGCCGAACAGCGCGGACATGCACACGGCCGAATACGCGACGACGACGAGCGCCGCGGCGCGCGGCACGGGAAGATGCGCGCGCAGCCCCGACAACCGCGAGACGGCGAACGCGTAGCATAAAAGACTGCCCGCGAAAAAGAGGAAGTAAGCGGGCAGGAAAGGCACGAGGGCAACCGGAGCGATGAACAGCAGCATCGTCGGCGGATAGAGCCAGGGAAGCGGCCGGTTTTGCAGATACGCACCGAAGTGCGCGAACTCGGCCTGCAGGAATGACGACGTGTCGTAGGCCGCCGCGGCGTGGCCTTGCAACACGAGATGCGATGCGGTCCAGAAGACAGAGAAGTCGGTGCCGGGGCGGGCGGTGGCGTTCGACGTGAAGCCGTCGGTCACGACACCCCAGACGATCAGCAGCGCAACGAAGAGCGCCAGCATGATGCAGCTGTACGGAATGATCCGGTCGGCCGTCAGCCATTGAGCACAGCGTATTGCGCGATCGCGCGTTCCACGATTGGCTGTGTACATGATGCCCCGTCTGTGGTGTGGCCGCGTGGTCTGTCGCGGCCGTTCGATGTTGTCGTGCCTGCGGATCGATCGCTCTGAAATGGCGTTGTCCGTGAATTCATTGTTGAAGAAAAAAACGCGTGATGCAAACCAGGCACGGCCGGACGGCATTGAATGTGTTCAGCGATTCGGGCGAAAACCGCCATTTCTGGTATGAGAAAACGCCGCCGCCGGGATTCGTGTTTCTGGCCTGAAACATTCCGTGATTTTTACCGACCGGGCATGCCGCCGAACCCGCGACGCTCGGGCAACGCGCGGCGTTCGGGAAAATCCCGAGAAAATTTTTTTGGCCCTTTGTGCAGCGCGATGACGGGGTTTCATGCCGGCTGCATGCGCCCGACCCGCATATATCAAAGTTGAAACATTTCGGCAGCCGGGCGTTTGACGGGCAGGCGAGCGGATCGCCGGAACCCTTGGTACGCCTCGATTCCGCCCGGGATGGTCCGCTCTTTGCGTAAGCGTTGGCACGGCAGTCGACGACGTGGCGAGCGGGCGGTTCAGGCAACAGGCAGCGGAACCGGCTCGCGAATCGCCTGCGGCAAGGATGGTCCGGAGCGCGTCGGGGAACACGCAGCTCCAGCGCCATCAACCGCGGGAACCGTCGTCGAACGACCCACCAGACCTGGCAGCTTCCGGGCAATAAGAAATCGGCATGGCAGTACATGGGGAATAAAAATGAACGACCACAGCACATCGCGGATCGCAAGCCGCGTTAAAGACACATTGCAGCTTTGCCGGGAGTTCCTCTCCCGTTCAACCGGATTCCATGCGTCGAACGGCCGTCGTGCCGTTCCGGTCGCTCGACCTGCCCGATTCATCCGGCCGGTCGGACCGTACACGCGTCTCTCATGCTCCGTCTCGCCGATACCCGTTCGTACGAACCGCGGTAGTCCGCCCCGTTTCCGCGACTGATCGTCGGCTTCCGATTTCTAGCGTAGTGCCGGTGGTGCCCACCCCCGACGTCCTGACCGACGAAGGGTATTTCATAGCAGTCCGAAAGGAGAGTGCTCATGTCAAGAATCATCGAAAAGGTTGCGTGGTTCGTCCAGGATCAGGACGGCGTGACGGCCATTGAATACGGCCTGATCGCCGCGCTGATCGCAATCGGCATCGTCGCCGCGCTGGCGACGGTCGGTACGGATCTGAAGACCGTGTTCAGCACGATCGCCGCGGATCTGGACTCGGCGGTAGCAGGCCTCTGATGGACGGTACGACGAACGGTTTGTCCGATCGTTCGAATCGTTCGTCGGCGCCACACGGCATCAACGACATTCCTCGACGTATCGATGCACGGTCGTCCGACCAGCCGGTGCGCGAGGGTTTTGAAAGTCACCACGCAAGGAGAACACCATGTCCAAGTTCATTCAACAAGCCGGCCGTTTCATTCGCGACGAAGACGGCGTGACCGCCATCGAATACGGCCTGATCGCCGCGCTGATCGCCATCGGCATCATCGCCGCGCTGTCGACCATCGGGAAGGACCTCAAGACCGTGTTCAGCACGATCGCGGCCGACCTCGATTCGGCGGTTGCAGGCATCTGATGCACCGCGCCGCGGGCGGCTCGGCTGGTGCAGCATTCGAGCCGTCCGCGGCCATCCCGATCAACCGGAAACCGGAGACCATCATGCAAGCCTTCGCGCGTGTCGCCCGTCGCTGGATCGCCGACGAACGGGGTGTGACGTCGATCGAATATGCATTGCTCGCGTCGATGTTCGCCGTCGCGGTACTGGGCAGCGTCGTCACGCTGAAGGGCTCGCTCGTCGATACGTACGAGATGATCGCCGCGGCCGTGAGCGCCGCCTTGACCACCGCGTTGTCCATGGTTTCCTGATCCACCGATTCGATACGCGAGGTTCGCCATGTTTCCCGTTGCGCCGCCTTACCCGGTTCCGTTGTGCGTGACGCTGCTCGCGATCGCCGCGGCCAGTACGGACATCGCCAGCCGTCGCATTCCGAACCGCCTCGTGTTGCTCGGCCTGGCCGGCGCGCTGGTTGCGCAGTGCCTGCTGCACGGCGTGCTGGCCGGCGCGCTCGGATGGCTCGCCGGAGCCGCGACCGGCTTCGGCCTGCTGCTGCCGTTCTACCTGTTGCGCGGCATGGCGGCGGGCGACGTGAAGCTGATGCTCGCGATCGGCGCATGGGTCGGCGCGGAAATGACGTTTTACATCGTGCTGGCCACGTTCGTGGCCGGCGGGATCGGCGCCATCGCCTACGCGCTGCTGCGCGGGCGAATGCGCCAGATGTGGGCGAACGTGCGCACGCTGATCGTGCGGCGCTCGCGAGCGGCGCGCGCCGAGGCCGACGACGGCCCCGTCGAGATCGCGTCGGTCGGCACGCTGCCGTACGGCGTGGCGATCGCGGTCGGCACGCTGGGCATGCTGTTCGCGTCGTGCGCATAGCGCGGCGGATCCGCAACGAGGACGCAACGAGGACGGAGCGACCATGAACACGAACCACACCGAACCGAGACGCGACGCGCAGGTGGCACGCCTGCCCGATCCGCCGCCGTCGCGGGAGATCCATACGAAGCTGGGCGCGCAGCTGCCCGCGGCGCCGCGCACGCTCGCGGAAACCGGCCTGAGCACGACGTTCGTCGCCGGCCTCGTGCTGAAGTCGACGCTGATGCTCGGCCGCCCGTCGTACGGCGACCTGGTCGAGCGGCACTGCCTGCCGCTCGCGGTGCTCGACGACGTCTTTGCGTTCCTGGTGCGCGAGCATCTCGTCGAGCTGACCCATCGCGGCGCGACCGATCTCGACGTCACGTTTCGCCTGACCGACGCGGGCCGCGTGCTCGCGCTCGAGGAACGGGAACGCAGCGGCTACAGCGGTCCCGCGCCGGTCACGCTCGACGCGTATCTCGCGAACGTGGCCGCGCATTCGGTGCGCAAGCTGCACATCGGCCAGAGCGACGTGTGGGCGGCGTTCGAAGGCGTCGTGATCGACACGTCGATCCTCGACTCCGCCGCTGCCGCGCTGAACGCCGGCCGGCCGCTGCTGATCTACGGCCCGGCCGGCAGCGGCAAGACCTTCCTCGCCGAACGGCTCGGCACGCTGATGCATGGTCGCGTACCGATCCCGTACGCGATCTGCGCGGCCGGCGAAGTGATCCAGGTCTACGACCCGCTCCTGCATGTCGACGCAGCGTCGCAGGCCCGCGGCCAGTCGGTCGACCGTCGCTGGCGCCTGTGCGAACGGCCGGTCGTGATGTCCGGCGGCGAACTGACGCTCGGCGAGCTCGATCTTCGCCGCGACGAAGCGGCCGGCTTCTATCAGGCGCCGCCGCACATGAAGGCGAACATGGGCATGTACGTCGTCGACGATCTCGGCCGCCAGCGCGTCGAGCCGCGCGACCTGCTCAACCGCTGGCTACGTCCGCTCGATCGCGGCGTCGATTTCATGACGCTCGAATCCGGCAACCGCTTCGTGATGCCGTTCGACGTATGGCCGGTGTTCTCGAGCAACCTGGCGCCGGAGCAGTTCTGCGACGACGCGTTCATGCGCCGCCTCGGCTCGAAGCTGCACGTCGGCGCGATGTCGATCGATCACTACCGCGCCGTGTACGACGCGGCCTGCACGTCGCTCGGGCTCGTATCGGCGAGCGATGCGTTCGACTTCCTGCTGCACCGGCTGCATTTTCCGACCGGCAAGGCGTTTCTTGCCTGTTTCCCCGTGGATCTGCTGCGCCTGGTGGCCGCCGGTGCGCGGTATCGCGGCGATCCGCCCGAAGTGACGCACGACGCGCTTTACGACGCGTGGGCGAGCTATTTCGGCTCGGCGCCCGAACGTGACGGCAGCCATCCGCCGCCCGTCGAGCGCGGAGGCCGCACGTTCATCACCGGTTGAGCCGTTTCTTTCACGATTCGTCGAGGAGCATTGCCATGAAAAACAGTCGAGCGCTCATGATGCTGGTCGTCGCGATGATCGCGGGTCTCGCCGCGGTCGTGTTCGCGTCCCGCTGGCTGGTACAGACATCCACGAGCTCGGTCACGTCCGTCGCGGTGGCCACCACCGACCTGAACCTGGGCGAGCCGCTCGGGCCGAACCAGATCCACATGGTGAGCTGGCCGTCGGGCAGCGTGCCGACCGGCGCGTTCACCGATACGAAAACGCTGGAAGGGCGCGTCGTGCGCACCAGCCTCGCGCGCGGCGAGCCGGTGATCGAGTCGAAGCTCGCGCCGGTCGGCACGAAGGGCGGGCTGTCCGCGGTGATCGCCGACGGCAGCCGCGCGATCACGGTGCGCGTGAACGACGTGGTCGGCGTCGCGGGCTTCGCGCTGCCGGGCAACTACGTCGACGTGATCGTCAACACGCAGGAACAGCAGGGCAAGACCGACGGGCAGAGCATCTCGAAGATCGTGCTCGAGCACATCCTCGTGCTCGCCGTCGCGCAGCAGGTCAGCCGCGACGACACGGCGCCGAAGGTGGTCAACGCGGTGACGCTCGAAGTCACGCCCGACCAGGCCGAACGGCTCGACCTCGCGCGCAGCGTCGGCACGCTGTCGCTCGTGCTGCGCAACCAGGTCGACCAGAAGACGCTGACCACCGGCGGCGCGACCAAGCTGACGCTGCTCGGCAAGGAGCCCGCACCGGCAGCGGCGCCGGCGCCCGTCCAGGTGCGGCCGGTCCGTGTGCACGTCGCGTCGCATGCGGCGCCGGAAGTGCGGCGCGACTGCGTCGGCGTGCTGACGGGCGTGAAGGGCAGCGTCGAGTGTTTCTGAAGCCAAACCAACCAGCCAGATAAACAAACCGGCCGCCGGCAACGCGCGGCGGCCTTGGAAGTCGATAACCGGCACGGCGCCGGTCTCTCGGGGGATCAGACGAAATGAAGATCAAACCGCAACGCACAGGTACCGGCCCACTGCGCACACGCGTCGCACGGGGCACGATGATGGCCGCGATCCTCTGTTCGGGATGGCTGACCGTATATGGCGCACTCGCCCAGGAAGGCATCGAATCGGCGGTGCTGACCAAGGGCGGCGCCAGCGCGCCCGCCGCGGCCGGCAAGGGGCCGATGCAGATGACGATCAGCATGACGCCGGCGCCGGCCGCCGCGCCCGCCGCGTCGGCGGGGCCGCTGCGCGGGCCGAACTGCGTCGGCGCCGTGCGCGAATCGACCAGCGTCGCGGTGCCGCTCGGCAAGTCGCTGCTGGTGCCGATGCCGGAGCCGGTCCGCAACCGGACGATCGGCAATCCGGCCGTCGCGCAGGCGACGATGGTGTCGCCGCAGACGCTGTACATCCTCGGGCTCGCGGTCGGCACGACCAACATGATCGTGCAGGGCAGGAGCGGCGCATGCCGCGTGATCGACGTCGCGGTCGGCGCGGACGCCGGCGGGCTGCAGGCGTCGCTGCTGCAACTGATGCCGAACGAGCGCGACATCCATGTGTCGACCGCGGCCGGCACGATCGTGCTGGCCGGCACCGTGTCGAGCTCGCAGGCCGCGCAGCAGGCCGTGCAGATCGCCCATGCGTACGGCGACAGCGCGGGCGAAGGCGCGGGCGGCGGCAAGCAGGGCGGCGGCGTGCTCAACATGCTGAACGTCACGTCGCCGCAGCAGGTGATGCTCGAGGTGAAGGTGGCCGAGGTGTCGAAGACGCTGATCAACCAGATGGGCAGCGCGTTCAACATCCAGGGCGGCTTCGGTTCGTGGAGCGGCGCGCTGGTCAGCAACCTGCTTGCCGGTGTCGCGAGCGGCGCCATCTTCAACAAGGCGAACAACAAGCCGTTCAGCATCGCGGCCGACGCGCAGAACACCGACAACCTCGTGAAGATCCTCGCGGAGCCGAACCTCGTGACGATCAGCGGCCAGGAAGCGACGTTCCTCGCGGGCGGCAAGATCTTCATCCCGATCCCGCAGAGCAGCGGCAACGGCACGTCGTCGATCACGCTGCAGGAAGAGGAATTCGGCGTCGCGCTGAAGTTCACGCCGACGGTGCTGGCCAACGGCCGGATCAGCCTGAAGGTCGCGCCGGAAGTGTCGGAGCTGTCGCAGACGGGCGTCACGCTGAGCGCGACCAACATCGGCGGCACGTCGATCCTG
Organism: Burkholderia sp. AcTa6-5; assembly: GCF_017815075.1. Classification (NCBI taxonomy): domain Bacteria; kingdom Pseudomonadati; phylum Pseudomonadota; class Betaproteobacteria; order Burkholderiales; family Burkholderiaceae; genus Burkholderia; species Burkholderia sp. AcTa6-5. Next base: position 92,479 of record NZ_JAGIQE010000007.1, read on the forward strand.
CCGCTGATCACGACGCGGCGGGCGTCGACGACGGTGCAGATGAGCGACGGCGAATCGTTCGCGATCGGCGGGCTGATCAAGGACAACGCGACCGGCGCGCTGAAGGCGATCCCGGGCGTCGGCGAAGTGCCGGTGCTCGGCGCGCTGTTCCGCAGCACGTCGTTCCAGCAGGACCGCACCGAGCTGATCTTCCTGATCACGCCGCACCTGGTGAAGCCACTGCAGACGGCGGACGTCGCGTTGCCGACCGACAGCTTCTCGAAGCCGAGCGAAATCGACGTGTATGCGACCGGCAACATGGAAGGCCGCCGCGGCGTGCGCAAGGCAGGCGCCCAGCCGATGCAGCCCGCGAACGGTGCGGCCGCCGCGCCGCAGACACCGGCCCAGGCGCCGGCACCCGCTCCGGCGCCGAAATCGGAAGCACCGGTCGTGCCGGCCGCGCTGCCCGCGCCGCGCGCGCCGCAAGCCGACGTGCAGCAACCGGTGCCGGCCGAGCCGCCGAAGGCGCCCGCGCCGGTCGCGGCCGCCGCGCCGCAGCCCGATGCGGCCACCGCGGCGCGCGTCGCACGCATCGAAGCCGCCGCCGCGCGTCTTGCGGCCGCCGGCGCCGAACCGTCGGCCCAGCCGGCGGCGCGCACCAAGCACCGGACCGCGGCGGCGCCCAACGCGCAGATCGCGCGTACGGGTGCGGAACCCCAGTCCACCGATCGTTGAAGCCATCCAAGGGGAAGCTCATGAAATCCGCCTACCTCGTATTCGTGCGCCGCGCGGCGCTCGCCGCCCCGCTCGCGTTCGCGCTTGCCGGCTGCATGTCGTCGACCCCGGTGTGGGACAGCCGCTTCGGCGACTCGGTCCGCACCGTGATGCACGCCCAGATCATCGACCCGCATGCCGGCGAACATCCGGCGTCGGCGCCGGGGGTCGACGGCAGCGCCGCCGCGGCCGCGCTCGACAACTACGACAAGTCGTTCAAGCAGACCGTGCCGCCTGCCAATGCGTTCGTGATCGGCATCGGCAAGGCTACCCAATAACGACGGCATGCTCAGGGAGAACGCCATGAACCGCGCAGCCCGCTATCCGAAAGTCACGCGTCGCAGCCTGCATCGCCAGCGCGGTGCCGTCGCGATCATCGTCGGCCTCTCGCTGGCGGTGATGATCGGGTTCGTCGGGCTCGCGCTGGATCTTGGCAAGCTGTACGTCACGCGCAGCGAACTGCAGAACAGCGCCGATGCCTGCGCGCTGTCGGCCGCGCGCGACCTGACCTCGGCCATCAGCCTGTCGGTGGCCGAGGCCGACGGCATCGCCGCCGGCCACCTGAATTTCGTGTTTTTTCAGAAGACGTCGGTGCAGATGTCGACGAACGCGAACGTCACGTTCAGCGATTCGCTGACCAACCCGTTCCTGGCGAAGAACGCGGTCACGAATCCGGCGAGCGTCAAGTACGTGCAGTGCACCGCGACGCTGAGCAACATCGCGCACTGGTTCATCGAGGTGCTGAACGTGCTGCCGGGCACGAAGCTCGCGAATGCGGCGGAAGTGTCGGCGAGCGCGATCGCGACCGTCGGCGGCGGGCAGACGACCTGCGCGATTCCGGTGTTCGTGTGCCGCGGCCCGTCCGACCCGGCCTACAAGGTCGGCGACTGGATCTCGTCGCCGTCCGGATCGTCGTCGACCTACGGGCCCGGCAACTTCGGCTGGGCGGCGCTCGACGGCTCGACGAACGAGACGACGCTCGCGAGCGAGCTGTCGGGCAATACCTGCAACATCACGAGCCCGCCGGACCTGGCCACCACGGGCCTGAAGTCGGCGTCGCTGCGGGCCTGGAACACGCGCTTCGGCATCTATACGAACGGCGCGAATGGTTCGAGCGGCCAGCCCGACTTCACCGGCTACGCGTATGTCGGCCCGAACTACGGGCCGCCGGGAACGCCGGGCATCAAGGGCGACGCGTACACGCAGTTCGTGGCCGACCGCGCGAGCTTCAAGCCTTACCAGGGCGACGGCGCACCGCCGTCGGGCAGCGGCATCGCCACCAACGGCACGGCGACGGCGAGCAACTACGCGACCTACGGCAGCGACCGGCGCCTCGCGCTCGCGCCGGAGGGCGACTGTTCGACGCTGAAGGGCACCAGCGGCAAGGTGCACGTCACGCAGTGGGATTGCGTGCTGATGCTCGATCCGCTCCCGTTCAGCGCGGGCAGCGGCGCCATCGTCGCGCATCTGGAATACCTCGGCTCGTCGGTGTCCGGCAACAACCCGTGCGCGACGCACGGCTTGCCCGGCAGCGGCAGCGCGTCCGGAACCCAGGTTCCGATGCTCGTTCAATAGCGGAGAGACGATCATGAAGAAGCCGTCGATTCGTCGTTCGCGCACCCGCGGCGCCGTCGCCGTCGAGTTCGCGCTCGTGCTGATGCCGATGATCATGCTGGCGACCGGCGTGGCCGAGTTCGGCCGGGCGATCTACCAGTACGAGACGCTGACCAAGGCGACCCGCGACGCGGCGCGCTACCTGTCGGTCTGGTTGCCGACCGACAGCGCGTATCCGGTGGCGCAGGCGCAGTGCCTGGTCGTCTACGGCAGCACGACGTGCGGCACGTCGGGCACCGAGCTGGTGCCCGGGCTCACGACGTCGATGGTCACGATCTGCGACGCGCAGCACACGACCGGCTGCAGCGATGCGTCCGATCCGGCGCAGTTCGCGAACCTGCCGACCTACGATTCGAACAACAACGCGGCAAGCGGCACGGCCACGGGCGCGATCAACGTCGTCGAAGTGAAGATCAGCGGCTACAAGTACCAGCCGATTCCCGCGTACCCGGGGCTGCCGTCGATCACCTTCGGCAACATCGTCACCGTGATGAGGCAAGTGTCATGAACGCGCGCCATTTTCCGCTGTCCCGCCGGCGCGCGCAGCGCGGCGCGGCGATCGTCGAATTCGCGCTGATCGCGACGGTGCTGATCATGCTGCTGATCGGCATCTTCGAGTTCGGCCGCGTGCTGTTCTACTGGAACACGGCGAGCGAGGCCGTGCGCCTCGGCGCACGCACGGCGGTGGTCTGCGACGTGAACGCCGCGGGCGTCGTGAAGCGTGTGCGATCGCTGATGCCGCTGCTGTCGAACGCGAACGTTTCGGTTAACTACACGCCGTCGAGTTGCGACATCAACACCTGTTCGTTCGTGACGGTGAGCGTCACGAACGTCACCGTCAAGACCATGATTCCGTTCATGAACGTCACGCTGAAAATGCCGCCGTTCACGACGACGCTGCCGCGCGAAAGCCTGAATTCCGCGACGGGCGGCTCCGCCTGCAACTAATCGACAAGACGAGGCACACGACATGATCAATATCCTCGTAGCTTCCGACGATACCGCGCGGCTTTCGCAGATCGCGCGTCTCGTGGCCGACTGCGGACGCTATCGCACGACGCGCGCCACCGGCCGCCCGTCGCAGATCGAACATCGCACCGACGGGCTCGACGCGTTCGACATCCTGCTGGTCGACGGCGCGTCGCTCGAGCCGTTCGAGCTGTCGGCGATCGAGCGCATCTGCCGCGCGCATGCGGGCCTGACCTGCATCCTCGTGACGGCCGACGCATCGCCGCACGTGCTGCTCGATGCGATGCGTGCGGGCGCCCGCGACGTGCTGCAGTGGCCGCTCGATCCGCAGGCGCTCGGCCACGCGCTCGGGCGGGCCGCCGCGCAGAGCACGCGGCGCGATACCGACGACACGCGCATCGTGTCGTTCATGTCGTGCAAGGGCGGCGCCGGCACGAGCTTCGCGGCCAGCAACGTCGCGTTCGAGATCGCCGAGGGCTTCAAGCGCCGCGTGCTGCTGATCGACCTGAACCAGCAGTTCGCCGACGCGGCGTTCCTCGTCAGCGACGAAACTCCGCCGTCGACGCTGCCGCAGCTGTGCGCGCAGATCGAGCGGCTCGACAGCGCGTTTCTCGACGCGAGCGTCGCGCACGTGACGGAAAACTTCCACGTGCTGGCCGGCGCCGGCGACCCGGTCAAGGCCGCCGAGATGCGCGAGGACGCGCTCGAATGGATTCTCGGCGTCGCCGCGCCGCGCTACGACTTCGTGATCTTCGACGTCGGCGTCGGCATCAACCCGCTGTCGATGGTCGCGCTCGATCGCAGCGACCAGATCCAGCTCGTGCTGCAGCCGGCGATGCCGCACGTGCGCGCCGGCCGCCGGCTGCTGGAGATCCTCGTGTCGCTCGGCTATTCGACCGACCAGTTGCGGCTGATCGTGAACCGCGCGACGCGCGCGAGCGAGCGGACCCGCACCGCGCTCGAGGAAGTGCTCGGGCTGCAGGCGGCCTGCACGATTCCCGACGACGCCGACACCGTGCTCGAAGCGATCAACCAGGGCCATCCGGTGTCGCGGCTCGCGCGCGGCTCGGCGGTCGCACGGGCGTTGCAGGGCCATGCGAAACAACTCGTCGACGGCGAGGTGCGCGCGGGACGCAGCGCGACGCACAGCGAGCCGTTGATGTCCCGGCTGTTCGGCCGCAAGGCCACGCCGAAGCTCAAGTCGATGTAATTCTTACGGGGAACCATCATGTCATTGCGCGAACAGATGTCCTTGCATCGGGCCCAGCCGGCGGCGGCGGGCGGCGAACCGGTCGGCCCGGCGCATTCGTCGGTGCGCGACGCATACCAGAAGCTGCGCCGCGAAATTCACCTGGCCGTGCTCGAGCGCGTCGAGCTCGAGCGCCTGTCGCGACTGCATCAGGACCAGGTCCGCATGGAGATCGGCTCGCTGATCGCACGCATCCTCGACGAGGAGCGGATGCCGGCGAACGACATCGAGCGGCGCCAGCTCGCGATCGACGTGTACGACGAGATGTTCGGCTTCGGCCCGCTCGAAGCGTTGCTGCGCGACCCCGGCATTTCCGACATCCTCGTGAACACGTACCGGCAGGTCTACGTCGAGCGCTGCGGGCAGCTCGAACTGACCGACGTGACGTTCTACGACGATGCGCACCTGATGAAGGTGATCGAGAAGATCGTGTCGCGCGTCGGGCGCCGCATCGACGAATCGAGCCCGATGGTCGACGCGCGGCTGCCGGACGGGTCGCGCGTGAACGCGATCATCCCGCCGTCCGCGATCGACGGGCCGCTGATGTCGATCCGGCGTTTCGCGGTCAACCCGCTGAAGATGGACGACCTCGTGCGCTACCACAGCCTGACGCCGCCGATGGCCGAGCTGCTCGACGCGCTGTCGCGCGCGAAGGTCAACGTGCTGGTGTCGGGCGGCACCGGCAGCGGCAAGACGACGCTGCTCAACATCCTGTCCGGCTTCATTCCGCGCAACGAGCGGATCGTGACGATCGAGGACGCGGCCGAACTGCAACTGCAGCAGCCGCACGTGCTGCGGCTCGAAACGCGCCCGCCGAACATCGAGGGCAAGGGCGAGATCACGCAGCGCACGCTGGTGCGCAACGCGCTGCGGATGCGCCCGGACCGGATCATCCTCGGCGAAGTGCGCGGCGCCGAAGCGCTCGACATGCTCAACGCGATGAATACCGGCCACGAAGGCTCGCTCGCGACGATCCACGCGAACACGCCGCGCGACGCGCTGACGCGGCTCGAGAACATGGTCAGCGTGTCCGGCCTGACGCTGCCGCCGAAGACGATGCGTCAGCAGATCGCGTCGGCGATCTCGGTGGTCGTGCAGGCGGCGCGGCTCACGGACGGCAAGCGCAAGATCATCAGCATCCAGGAACTGACCGGGATGGAAGGCGACATCATCAACATGCAGGAGATCTTCACGTTCAAGCGCACGGGCGTGGACCGCGACGGCGCGGTGCGCGGCCACTTCTGCGCGACCGGCGTGCGGCCGAAGTTCGTCGAGCGGCTGCAGGCGTTCGGCATCAACCTGCCGGATTCGCTGTACGACCCGTCCATGCGGTACGAGGCGGACTGACGCCAGGGCGTCCTGTGCTGCCGGGGAGAGGCTCATGAATGCGATCTTTTACGGTTTTGTGATTCTTACCTTCGTCGCGGTCGTGCTGTCGATCGAAGGCATCTATCAATGGTGGAACGCGCGGCACGGCGCCGCCGCGCGCCGGATCGAATCGCGCATTCGCGCGATGTCGGCCGGCGGCAACGTGCAGCAGGAGCGGCTGTCGATCCTGAAAAAGCGCATGCTCGACGAGTCGAAGCCGTTCGACCGGCTGCTGCTGCGCCTGCCGCGCGTGCACGCGCTCGATCTCGTGATCCAGCAGTCGGGCCTCGACTGGACGCTGCCGAAGCTGATCACGCTCAGCGCGACGTTCGCGGTGCTCACGTGGTTCGCGGCGAGTTTCGCGCGAGCGCCGCAGCTCGCCGCGGTGCCGCTCGCGCTGTTCGCCGGGTGGTGGCCGATGATGTACGTGTTGCGCCGCCGCGCCCGGCGGATGCGCAAGCTCGAACGGCAGTTGCCGGAGATCTGCGACATGATCGCGCGCGCGCTGCGCTCCGGTCATTCGTTCACGAGCACGCTCGGGATGGTCGGTGACGAGTTTTCCGAGCCGATGGGCGGCGAATTCCGCGTCACGTTCGACGAGGTCAACTACGGCGTGTCGCTGCACGACGCGCTGATGAACCTCGCGACGCGCGTGCCGGTGCAGGACCTGCGCTACTTCGTGATCGCGGTGCTGATCCAGCGCGAGACGGGCGGCAACCTGGCCGAGTTGCTCGACAGCATCGCCGCGCTGATCCGCGAGCGTTTCAAGCTGTTCGACAAGGTGCGCGTGCTGTCGGCGGAAGGGCGGCTGTCGGCGTGGATTCTCGGGCTCTTGCCGTTCGGCACCGCGGCGGTGATGGCGCTGCTGAACCGCGAATTCCTGTCGGTGCTCTGGGAGGATCCGGCCGGGATCCGGATGGTCGGCACGATGCTGGTGTCGATGCTGTTCGGCCTGTTCTGGATCCGCCGAATCGTGCGCATTCGCGTCTGACGCGCGAGCCGAATAACGAACCGTTGCGAGGTTGTCATGCAAAACCTGAGCGTGGTCCAGGCCGTGATGCTGGGCGGCTTGTTCATCTTCGTGGCCGGCGGCGTGCTCGTCGCGATGCTGCTGTTCGCGCCGCGCGGCATCCAGCGCCGGCTCCAGCAGGCCGGCGGGACCGGGGCGGGCGGCGTCGCCGGCCCGGGCGACGGCGACGACATGGCGTCGCGCTGGGTCGCGAAGCTGGTCGAGCTGTCCACCCCGATCTCGAAGCTGTCGGTGCCGAAGGACGGCTGGGAGAATTCGCCGCTGCGCATCCGGCTGATGAATGCCGGCTGGCGCAACCAAAGCGCGGCCGCGCTGTATTTCACCGCGAAGACGATACTCGCGCTCGGCCTGCCGTGCGCGGCGCTGCTGGCGCTGATCACGACGTCGCTCGGCGACGAGCGCGCGGTGCTGTCGCTGATTCTCGTGGCGCTCGCCGGCATCGGCTACTACATCCCGAACGTCGTACTGTCGCAGCGGGTCAAGGTGCGCCAGCAGAAGATCTTCGAGGATTTCCCGGACGCGCTCGACCTGCTGACGGTGTGCGTCGAGGCGGGGCTCGGGCTCGACGCGGCACTGATGAAGGTGAGCGAGGAGCTGCGGTTTCGCAGCGAGGTGGTCGCGAGCGAACTCGATCTGCTGCTGCTCGAGATGCGCTCCGGCTTCACGAAGGAGACGGCGCTGCGCAATCTCGCGCTGCGCACCGGCGTCGAGGACATCGAATCGTTCTGCGCGATGCTGATCCAGGCGGACCGGTTCGGCACGAGCATCGGCGAATCGCTGCGCGTGCTGTCGGACATGCTGCGTACGCGGCGCCGGATGCGCGCGGAGGAACGCGCGGCGAAGATCGCGCTGAAGCTGCTGTTTCCGCTGATCTTCTGCATCTTCCCCGCGCTGATGATGGTGCTGCTCGGGCCGGCGATGATCCACGTCTATCGGGTGCTGCTGCCCACGTTCGTCGGCATCGCGCCGTAAGCGGCGCGCGGATGCGGCTTCACGCGCATCGATTCAGGCTCGACGTGCCGGCCCCGGGGCGATTCGGCGGCCGGCGCGGCAACAGGCTTCATGGAGGCTCCCTCCCCAGGCGGCGCCGCGAGACAGGTCGACCATAGCGGCGTCGATGCATCCTGGACCCATGGTCGATCATGGAACGAGCCGTAGTCCACCGCCTTCACGGCTGCCCCCTGCGGCTAACCGCCGAGCCGGCGTGCTGCGTATCGGGACGGCCGACGCCCGGTGTATCACTGAAAGTGATGCACGTAGCGCAGCACCATCCGCGTCCCCTGCGGCCGGTTGCGCGCATAGGTCTCGAAGTACGCGTTGAACAGCAGGTGATCGTGCGGCGAGAAGCTATACATGGCGCCCGGCCCGATCGCGAACACGGCTTCCCGCGTGCCCGGCACGTCCTGCCCGTTGGCCTTCATGTCGGTGGTCTGACGTAGCCAGTAGCCGTTGAGCCCCAGCCGCAGGCCGGGCCGCACTTCGTACTCGGTCGCGAAGTTCACGTGGATCGCCTGGCCCGCTTGCGTCGACGTCACGTCCGGGCCGAGTGCCGTCGCCGGTTGATGGTTGGTCGCATTCCACAGATAGTGCAGCCGCCACGATACGGTCCATTTCGGCGTGAGCCACAGCGTCGCGGCCCAGTACGGATCGAACGACCAGAAATGGCTGCCCGGATTGATCGCGCGCGCCGGATCGTACGCGCCGGTCGGCACGACGAACTGGAATTCGACGCGCTGCGCGAAGCGCGGGCCCTGCGCGCCCATCACCGGGTCGAACTGGACGAACGGGCCGATCAGCAGATCGCCGAAGCCGGCGCGCGCATTCAGCGCGACGTTGCCGATGCCGTCGTCGGTCCGCGCGGACGCGATCCACGGCAGGATCACGTCGAGGCCCGGATGCATGCCGGCAAACGTCAGCGGCGACTGATAGACGAGCTGACTCAAGCCCGCGAACAGGTCGATGTCCTGCTTCGGCAGCCCGACCTTGTTGCCTGCATTGTCGTTGACGCGGCCGGCCGTGTAGTACTGCAGGTACTGCGTGCCGTACCAGCCGGCGCCGGCCGGCGGCATGCCGTCGAGGAAACTGGTCATGCCGAGGTTGACCGCCGGCAGGTCGGCCGCATGGGCCGGCGTATGACCGGCGAGGCCGCCGAGGCCGGCGAGTGCGAAGCCTGCGGCGACGAGCAGGCGAGAGCCGATTTTCATGTTCACCACCTCTTGGTTGTTTACTTGTATGTACTAATTAAATGGAACGTGAAAGATCGGGATGATCGGCGATCGCGCGATACTGGCCCGCATGGAACACGAGCGGCGCCTTGCCGAAGGCGTCGAACTGCTCGATCTCGCCGATGAACAGCAGGTGGTCGCCGCCTTCGTAGTGGCCGACGTTGCGGCACACGAAGCGCGCGCTCGCGCCGTCGAGGCACGGCACGCCGCCGTTCTCCGAATCCGCGTGCGGCACGCCGTCGAACTTGTCGGCGCTGGGCGTCGCGAAGCGGCGCGACAGGTCGATCTGGTCGTGCGCGAGGATGTTGATCGCGAAGTGGGTCGCCGCGACGAAATCCGGGCGGCTCGGCGCGAGTTTGCGCAGGCTCCACAGCACGAGCGGCGGATCGAGCGACAGCGACGAGAACGAATTGGCGGTGAGGCCGACCTTGCGGCCGTCGGCCGCGCACGTGGTGATCACGGTCACGCCGGTCGGGAACTGCCCGAACGCGGCGCGCAACTGCATCGGGTCGAGGGCCGGACGGTCGGTAACGGTCGTGTCCATGGCGCTCACTCCGCACGCACGCTGTGTTCGCGGATCAGCGCCGCGCACGCCGACGGCTCGAACCACCACGGCGCGAACCGGCGCGGATCGTCGAAACCGTCGACGATCGTTTTCGCGAGCGACGGCAACTGGCCGGCCGCGCCGAGCAGTTCGAGGATGTGCGGCGGCGGCGGGGTGAGCAGCGAGTTGGTCCAGCGCACGACGTGCCGCGCATACGCCCAGTAGCCTTCGAACGTCTGGTGCATCCAGTCTTCGCCGAACGGTGCGGCGCCGCGCGCGACGATCGCGTCGAAATACGCGTTCGCGCATTTCGCGGCGTTGTTCGAGCCCTGGCCGGTGATCGGATCGTTGACCACCACCGCATCGGCCATCCCGAACACGGTGCGGCCCGACGGCAGCCGGAAGAACGGCTTGCGCACGGTCGGCGCGAAGCGCCCGGCCAGCGTGCCGTTCGGATCGGTGAGCGCGACGTCGCGGCAGCGCTCGTATTCCCACGGTACGTACTGCTGCAGGAACGACAGGCTGCGGTCCAGATGCTGCTCGGGCGTCTTTACGTCGGCCCAGCAGTCGAGCGGGCCGCCCGGGATGCCTTCGAACACCATGATTTCGCACGGGCCGGTAGTGGTCAGCGCGGGAAACACGAAGTACTCGCCGATGCCCGGCAGCAGGTTGAAGCGCACGCGCGAATACGGCTCGCTCGGCGTCATCCCTGTCACGTAGGTCAGCGCCAGCGCGCGCTGCGGACGATCGAACGGGCTGCGCGCATCGTCGCGGCCGAGCAGGTTCACGATGTCGCCCTTGCCGGCCGCGAGCAGCACGAGGTCGTGGCTGCGCGCGAGTGCCTCGAGTTCGGGCACGCCGATGTCGCCGATCCGTACGTCCGCGCCGCGGCGGCGCACGCCGTCGAGCCAGTTGGCCATCTTCACGCGCTGGTCGACCGACTGCGCGTAGCGGGTCAGCCGCGACGACCAGTCGATCGCCTTGCGGCCGTGGCCGTCCGGGTGCGGCACCGCGATGCCGATGCCTTCGACGGACGGGCATGCTTCCTCCCACGTATTCAGGCCGAGATCGCGCTCGATCTGCAACGACGTGTGAAACATGCACTGGCTCGACATGACCTTGCCGGAGCGGATCTGCTCCGCGTCGCGGTTGGTCGCGAGCGTGACGTGGTAGCCCTGGTCGAGCAGGGCGAAGGCGAGTTGCAGGCCGGACTGGCCGGCGCCGACGATAGCGATGCGTCTCATGGGAAATTCCTTGGTTGGTCGTGTAGCGGCCGTAGTGATCGAGGGAAGCAGCGGCGACGCGCGGTCACTCCGCGAGCCGCGGAATCGCCGGCACCGCCTGTTCGGGGCCCATCGCGGCATAGCCGCCGTCCACCGCGTAGTCGGCGCCCGTCACGAAGCTCGCCGCGTCGCTGCACAGGAACGTGACGACCTGCGCGACTTCCGACGGATCGCCGACGCGGCCGAGCAGGTGGAACGGCGCGGCGACGCGATCGGTCTTCGCACGGTCGCCGTGCGTGAGCTCGTCCATCAGGCGCGACCAGGTCCACCCGGGCGACACCGAGTTGACGCGAATCCGGTCGGGCGCGAGATCCATCGCCATGCTGCGCGTGAGCTGACGGATTGCGGCCTTGGAGGTCGGATACAGCCAGCGGCCGGTTTGCGCGCACTGCGCGGAGATCGAGCTGAAATTCACGATCGCGCCGCCGCCGCGCCGCGCCATGTGCGGATGCACGGCCTTCGCGAGCATCGCCGCCGACACGACGTTGACGTCCATCGCCGCGAGCCAGTCGTTGCGGGTCGCGTGGATGCCGTTGTCGACATAGCTGCACGCGAGGTTGACGAGCACGTCGATCGCGCCGAATCGTTCGACGATCGTCGCGATCGCGCGCTCGATCGCACGGTCGTCCGTGATGTCGAGCGCGATGAACAGCGCCCGTTCGCCGAGCGATGCGGCCACGCGTGCGCCGTTGTCCGCATCGAGATCGAGGATTGCGACGCACGCACCGGCGCGGCTCAGGTCCTGTGCAACCGCGGCGCCGATCAGCGTGGCGCCGCCGGTGACGAGCGCGACTTTGCCAGCAATGGCATTCATGGGGTGTCTCCGGGAATCATGGGGGTGAGGGTGGGGCCGCGTCAGTGCGCACCGGTGGACGGCGCACTGTCGCGCCAGCGGCGCATCAGGCCGTTCGACGGCACGGTGACGTCGAGCAGCTTGCGGGCCGTGTCGACGCCCGCGACCGGCAGGCCTGACGCGTCGAGCAGGCCGATCTGCACGAGCACGCTCGCCTGATCCCAGTAGATGTGCTCGTGATAGAGCTTGTCGCCGCGAAACTTGACGATTGCGACGAGCGGAATCTCGACGCGCTTGCCGGTCGGCGCGACGCCCGGCAGCATCCAGTCGATCTCGGTGGTGTGCGTGAAGCAGAACAGCAGCTCGTCGACGATCTGGCTCGCGCCGATCGTGCGCGAGATCGGCGTGATCGTCGTGTCGGGCGGGTTCGCATGCACGAAGTGATGCGTGTAGAAGCGCTTGAGCTCGTCATGGCCGACGCCGCCGGTCAGCGTCGGAATATGGTTGACGTACGGCTCGGCGACCATCGTGGCCATCGTCGCGTCGACGTTGCGCGTGTCGAACTCGTGCTGCAGATGCGTTTCCCACAGCGCGGACAGGTCGTAGCGCGGGCCGAGCGCGGCGCGGAACGCGGCGATCGCGCGCTGGTGGGCCATGACCGCGGCGGCCTGGTCGTAATGATCGCCGCCGGCGCGGGCGAACGCGTGGTCGACGCCGGGGTAGACGTAGACTTCGACGCCGTCGCGGCCGGCCAGCGCAGCCGCGATGCGCTGCTGCGCGTCGGGCGGGCAGAAACGGTCCTGCGCGGCGATCTGCAGCACGAGCCGCCCGTGCAGGTGCGCCGCTTCGTCCAGCGCATGCTCGATGCCCACGCCGTAGTAGCTGACCGCCGCCGCCACGCCCGGCAGCCGGCATGCGGCGAGATACGCGAGCTTGCCGCCGAGGCAGTAGCCGAGCACGCCGGCCTCGCCCGTGCATTCCGGCCGCTGGCGGAGCGCGTCCAGCGCGGCGCCGACGTCGTCGACACCGTTGTTTTCGTCGAATTCGCGATAAAGGGCCATTGCGCGCTCGACATCGGCGGCCGCATACCCGAGCTCGATGCCGGGCGACTGGCGCCAGAACAGGTCCGGCACGAGCACCGTGTAGCCTTCCTCGGCGTAGTAGTCGGCCACGTCCCGCATCGTCGCGTTCGCGCCGAAGATCTCGTGACAGAGCACGATGCCCGGCCCCGTGCCGCCGGCCGGCGTGCTCAGGTACGCGCGAATCGCGCCGCCGTCCGGCGATGGAATCTCGATGTGACGTCCGTTCATCTGTCCCTCCGTGCTGTTGGTTTCGGTGATGGGCCCAGTATTGGCGGCCGAAATGGGCGTTTCTATCCGCTTTCTTCGGCCGGTATCCGCGAATTACGGAAACCTGCGGCAGCGGCCGCCGCGAGCCGGCGGGCCGCGGGCGACTGCGGGTATGTGCGGATGCGGACAGCCCGCACAGTTTTCTACGATGCGCGAACGGTCCGCTTCTTGCGTGGCTTGCGCGGGACTTGCGTGTTTCGTGGGACGGATTGTCCGGATGCTCCGGGCGCTGTCCGGATCGTGCGACGCATTCCCCGAGATCGGGAATGCATGCACGGCGCGAGTGCGATCGAGCACGACAGGAGAACTTCGATGGCGCAATTTTCCGAAACCGGCTGGCTGGGTGAAGCCGCCTGTTTCAATCACGGCACGCTGCTGCTGGAGTCGAACGACGTCGACGAGGTGCGTGCGCGCGTGGCGGACGTCTTCAAGCCGCATCGACTCACGCCCACCGGCGAATCGCGCGTGCTGCACAGCTGCATGCACCATGCGCGCTGGGGCAACCTGTCGCTGAACCTGCTCGATTACGGTGGCGAGGTGTCGATCGAACCGGGGCCGCTCGAGCATTTCTATCTGTTGCAGATTCCGCTGCGCGGCGACGCCCAGATCGAATGCGGCGCGATGCGCTTCGTGTCGTCGCCCGACACGGCGTCGCTGCTGTCGCCCACGCTGCCGCTCCGGATGCGATGGGGCGAAGCGTGTCCGCAAGTCATCCTGCGTATCGAGCGCGACGTGATGGAACGGCATGCGCAGCGGCATTTCGGCGGGGACCGGCGCGCGAGCGTCGAATTCGAACCGGCGTTCGACCTGTCGTCGCCGCAAGGCGTCTGTCTCGCGCAATTGCTGCCGGTGCTCGCCGGCGCGATCGCGACGGACGCGCATCCGCTGCGTCATCCGCTCGCGTTCGAGCAGCTCGAATCGACGCTGCTGAACCTGCTGCTGTACGGCCACCCGAACACCGCGCGCAACGGCACCCGTTCCGCGCCGGCGCCGCTCGCGCCGTTCTACGTGCGGCGCGTCGAGGAATACATCCGCGCGCATCTCGACGAGCCGCTGACGATCGAACGGCTCGCCGAACTCGCCGGCGTCAGCCCGAGCACGCTGTTCGCCGGCTTCCGCAATCGCCACGGGATCACGCCGATGGGCTTCGTCCGACAGTTGCGGCTGCAACATGTGCGCGACGAACTGCTGGCCGACGACACGCCGGGGCTCGCGTCGGTTACCGACGTCGCGCTGAAATGGGGCTTCGCGCACCTCGGGCGGTTCGCGATCGAGTACAAGCGGGCGTTCGGCGAATCGCCGTCGGCGACGCTCAGGATGCGGCGCGGACGGGGGTGAGGGCGGCGCGTTGGGTCGGCCCGCTCGATCGCGCGGCGACGAAGGTCGTTCGACAGCGTTGCGCGGATCGTCGACAATCCGTCGTGCACATCGCGCCCGTCGACGCGATGCCTCCGGGAGCGTCCTCAATGACTGGCCTATCCATCCGGTCCGCCACGATCGGCGATGCGCAGGCGATCGCCGATTTTCATGTCAAGGTGTGGCGGCACACCTATCGGGATCTCGCGCCGGCCGACGCGCACGCCGTTCTCGACGAACACTATCGCCACAGACAATGGAATGAAAAGCTGTCGTCGAACGACGGGAACCCGCTCGTGCTGGTGGCGGAGATCGACGGCAGCATCGTCGGCATCGGGGCCGCCGGCGCGCCGTCCGATCCGGTATTCAACGGCCGTGGCGAGATCAAGTTTCTGTATGTCGATCCCCGATTCCAGCGTCGCGGCATCGGCCGCCAGCTGCTCGCGCGGCTCGCGACGCATTTGGGCCGGTTGCGGTATCCGGGCGCGGCGTTGAGCGTCGTCGACGGCAACGACGCGGCGATCGCGTTTTATGCGGCGCTGCATGGCCGGCCTGCCGGCGAATACATCGATCCGGGGCCGGTCTGGCGATCGCGCAACATCGTGATGGTGTGGGACGACCTCGCGAGCCTTGGTGCGTGAGCACACCGCGCGCGGCGACGCGTATCACGCGAGGCGTGCCCGCAGCCACGACGTGAACGCGGCCACGAGCGGCGACTCGGCCAGTTCATGACGCGTGACGAGATAGTACGCGTGGCGTGACGGCACCGTGGCGCTGAACGGCCGCACGAGCGTGCCGTCGATCAGGTCGTCGCGCACCGACAGGCTGTCGCCGAGTGCGACGCCCTGGCCGTGCACCGCGGCTTCGACGCCGATGTGCGCGTTGCCGATTTCGAGAATGCGGATGCCCGGCAGCTTATCGGCGTTCGCTTGCGCGAGCCACCGCGTCCACGAGCCCGCATGCTCGCAGAACAGCGTCCGCCCCGCGAGATCCTGCACCTTGCGGATCGCATCGGGCCCGTTCATCAACGCCGGGCTCACCACCGGGAACAGCGCCGGATGCGCGAGCAGCTCGACGCGCCGGTTGCGCCAGTTGCCTTCCCCGTAGCGAATGCAGACGTCGACGTCCGCCGAATAGGTTTCGCGATCGTCGTTCGACGGAATCACTTTCAGATGGATACCCGGATAACGCTCCAGAAAATCGCCGATGTGCCGGGCGAGCCAGCGCGACGTCAGCGACAGCGGCGTCGACACGACGAGATCGCCGGCGGCGGCCGGCGAATCGAGCCTGACGGTGGCGTTCGCGATCATGTCGAACGCGGTACCGACCGGTTCGAGCAGCGCCTCACCTTCGGGCGTGAGCTTCACGCGGGCCTTTGATCGGACGAATAGCGCGATGCCGAGCGTGTTCTCGAGAATGCGGATCTGGTGGCTGACCGCGCTGGCGGTCACGTGCAGTTCATCGGCGGCGGCCGACACGCTGCCGCACCGGGCGGCGGCTTCGAATGCGCGAAGCGGGTTCAGCGGAGGCAGGCGGTTGCGCATCGGCGGGGCGCGTCGCGGGCGACGATACTGAGAAAAATTTCATTAAAACGGATTCAATTTCTCGCTACAACAAAAAAAATTGAATGCCTACAGTGGGAGCAATCCAACCGAGTCGAGGTCGACCGCAATGAGCCTTACCGAACCGATCGAACGCCTGTGGGGCGGCCGCTTCCAGTCGGCGCCGTCCGACGCGCTGCAGAACCTGTCCCGCTCCGATCCGAGTTTCTTCCGTCTCGTGCCGTACGATCTGGCGGGCTCCCGGGCCCATGCGCGCGAACTGAACCGCGCGGGTATCCTGAACGACGACGACCTCGCGCAACTGCTGGACGCGATGGACGGCATCGCGCGCGACTATGCCGCCGGCGCGATCGCGCCATCGCTCGCCGACGAGGACGTGCACACGTTCCTCGAGCGCGTGCTCACGCAGCGGCTGCCGGCGCTCGGCGGCAAGCTGCGCGCCGGGCGCTCGCGCAACGACCAGGCGGCGAACGACCTGCGCCTGTATCTGCGCGACAAGGCGCGCCGGCTCGTGCGCGGCGTGCTCGACCTGCAGGATGCGCTGATCGGCCAGGCGAGCCGGCATGTCGACACGGTGACGGCCGGATTCACCCACCTGCAGCCCGCGCAGCCGATCGTGTTCGGCCATCAATTGCTCGCCCACGCGCAGTCGCTGTATCGCGACGCCGATCGCCTGGTCGACTGGGACCGTCGCACCGCGCGTTCGCCGCTCGGCGCGGCCGCGCTCGCGGGCTCGGCGATCTGCGTGCGGCCCGAGCTGTCGGCGCGGGAGCTGGGTTACGACGCGCCGTGCGAGAACTCGATCGACGCGGTGGCCGCGCGCGACCACGTCGCCGAATTCGTGTTCGTCACCAGCATGCTTGCCGTGAACCTGTCTCGCCTGTCGGAAGAAGTGATCCTGTGGACGTCGCGACAATTCCGCTGGGTGGAACTCGACGACGGCTACGCGACCGGCAGCTCGATCATGCCGCAGAAGAAGAACCCGGACATCGCGGAGCTCACGCGTGGCAAGGCGGGGCGCCTGATCGGCAACCTGACGGGGCTGCTCGCGACGCTGAAGTCGCTGCCGCTCGCGTACAACCGCGATCTCGCGGAAGACAAGATCGCCGCGTTCGATTCGATCGACACGCTCGAACTCGTGCTGCCGGCGATGGCGGGGATGATCCGCACGATGCGCGTGAACGTCGACGAGATGCGTCGCCAGGCGCCGCTCGGCTTCACGCTCGCCACCGAGGTCGCCGACTGGCTCGCGCTGACGGGCGTGCCGTTCAGCGAGGCGCACGAGATCACCGGCACGCTCGTGCGCGCGTGCGAGCGGGACGGCATCGAGCTGGCCGACGCGAGCGCCGAACAGTTGGAGGCCGTCGACACGCGCCTCGCACCGGCGGTGCGCGCGCATCTGACGCTCGACGCGGCCGTTGCCGCACGCGGCGGGGCGGGCGGCACGTCGCCTGCACGCGTGCGCGAACAGATCGACCGCCTGAGCGAGGCAATCGAGCGCCAGGCCGCGTGGGCGGCCGATTACCGGGGGCCGTCATGCTGAGCGCATCCGATTCCCGCCGTCTCGACGGCGCACCGGCGGCGGCCGATGCGGTCGCGGACGACACGGCCGCCCTCGTGCGCGTGCGCCGGCGCTACTGGGGCCGCTACGTCGCATCGGTCGCGATCGTTGCCGCGCTTGCCTATATCGCCGCCGCGTTCGCGCGCGGACAGATCGAATGGCGTGTCGTCGGCCAGTTCCTGACCGCGCGCTCGATCCTGACGGGGCTCGCCAACACGATCGTGATGACCGTCCTCGCGATGACGGTCGGTGTCGTGCTCGGGGTCGTCACCGCGGTGATGCGGCTGTCGTCGAACCCGGTGCTCGGGGCGATCGCGCAGGGCTATATCTGGCTGTTCCGCGGCACGCCGGTGATTCTGCAGTTGCTGCTGTGGTTCAACCTGGCGCTGGTGTTTCCGACGCTCGGCATCCCGGGCATCGCCGAATACCGGACCGTCGACGTGATGACGCCGTTCCTCGCGGCCGTGCTCGGACTCGGCATCAACCAGGGCGCGTATACGTCGGAAGTCGTGCGGGCCGGGCTGCTATCGGTCGATACAGGCCAGTACGAGGCCGCGAAATCGATCGGCATGCCGCGCCTGCAGGCGCTGCGCCGGATCATCCTGCCGCAGGCGATGCGCGTGATCGTGCCGCCGATCGGCAACGAGCTGATCGGCATGGTCAAGCTGACGTCGCTCGCGAGCGTCGTGCAGTACGCGGAGATGCTGCACAACGCGCAGAACATCTATTACGCGAATGCCCGCGTGATCGAACTGCTGATCGTCGCCGGCATCTGGTATCTCGCGGTCGTCACCGTGCTGTCGCTCGCGCAGGCCCGCGTCGAACGGCGCTTCGCACGCGGTGCGGGGCGCGCGGCGGGCCGAAAATGAACGACACGATCCACAACTATCGGGAGAACGTCATGACGAATGCAGTCGTTCGCGCGGTCGACGTGCGCAAGTCGTACGGCGATTTCCAGGCGCTGCACGGCATCACGCTCGACGTCGAACCGGGCGAAGTGCTGTGCATCATCGGCCCGTCGGGCTCGGGCAAGAGCACGTTCCTGCGCTGCATCAATCAACTCGAGACGATCAGCGCGGGCGCGCTGTGGGTCAACGGCGAACTGGCCGGTTACCGGCGCACGGGCAACCGGCTCCACGCGCTGTCCGAGCGCCAGGTCGCGCGCCAGCGGCTGGCGACGAGCATGGTGTTCCAGCGCTTCAACCTGTTTCCGCACAAGACGGCGCTCGAGAACGTGATCGAGGGCCCCGTGCAGGTGCTCAAGCGCCGCCGTGCGCAAGCGGAGGAGGAGGCGCGCGCGCTGCTCGCCCGCGTCGGGCTCGCCCACAAATGCGACGTGTTTCCGGTCGAGCTGTCGGGCGGCCAGCAGCAGCGCGTCGCGATCGCGCGGGCGCTCGCGATGCATCCGCAGCTGATCCTGTTCGACGAACCGACGTCGGCGCTCGATCCCGAACTCGTCGGCGAAGTGCTGGCCGTGATGCGCGATCTCGCGAAGAGCGGGATGACGATGATCGTCGTCACGCACGAGCTCGGCTTCGCGCGCGAAGTGGCCGACCGCGTCGTGTTCATGGACGGCGGCCGGATCGTCGAAAGCGGGCCGCCGGACCAGGTGCTGTCCGCGCCGACCCATGCGCGCACGCGCGACTTCATTTCGGCGGTGATTGCTTGAGCGGGTCGGGCGCCCCGTGCAGAAGCGCCCGAACGATTCCTCCGTCAACGATACAAGCCCACAACGACAAGGCGACACCCCATGAAAGCATCCGTCCTGACCCGCACGCTGGCCGCCGCCGCATTCGGCGCGCTCGCGCTTCATGCGACGTTCTCGGTCGCGCAATCCGCCCCCGCGGCCGCGAAACGCACGCTGAACGTCGCGATCGTGCCGAACTATCCGCCGTTCGAATACAAGGATCCGGCGACCGACAAGCTCGCGGGCTTCGACGTCGATCTCGGCGAGGCGCTTGCCGCGAAGATGGGCGCGAAACTCAACTGGGTCGAGACGAGCTTCGACCAGATGATGAGCGCGGTCGCGACGCAACGCGTCGACATGATCCTGTCCGGGATGACCGACCTGCCGACGCGCCGCGATGCGGTGACGTTCGTCGACTACATCGAGACGGGCCCGCAGTTCTACGTGCTGAAGGCACGCGCCGGCGAGTTCGCGCAGATGAGCGCGCTGTGCGGCAAGCGCGTGGGGTCGAGCCGGCGCACGTCGTTCCCGGACAATACGACCGCATGGAGCGCGGAGAACTGCGTGAAGGCCGGCAAGCCGCCGATCGTGGTGGTGGGCACCGACGGCTCGTCGGATGCGCGGATGCAGCTGCGCCAGAACCGCATCGACGCGGCGGTGCAGGGCGGCGAGACGCTGCCGTACCAGAACAGCCTCGAGCAGAACGCGTATGCGCCGGTCGGCAAGCCGTTCCTGTCGCAATACACGGGCATTGGCGTCGCGAAGAGCAACACGGCGCTGAGCAGCGCGCTGACGGCGGCGCTCGACCAGCTGATCGCGGACGGCTCGTACCGGAAGCTGCTCGCGAAATGGGGGCTGCAGGAACACGCGGTGGCGAAGGCGATGATCAACGGCACCCACTGAGCGCGCGATGACGGACCTGGCGCCCCGCTGGCCCGACGCGAAGCGCGCATGCGTCGCGCTCGCGTTCGATCTCGACGGCCCGACCGGCGACGCGATGCTGAACGGGTCGATCTGGCGCAACCCCGCGTATTTCACGCTCGGCAGCTACGGGCCGTGGCGCGCGCTCGGCCGGCTGCTCGACCTGCTCGCGTCTTTCGCGTTGCCCGCGACGTTCTTCGTGCCCGCCTGGGTCGCGCGAACGTGGCCCGCGCAATGCGCGGCGATCGTCGAGCGCGGCCACGAGATCGGCTATCACGGCTACCGGCACGAAGCGTTCTGGACACTCGAACCCGATCGGCAGCGCGAGATCATGGCGCAATCGGCCGAGATCTTCGCGCGCACGCTCGGCGTGCGGCCGGTCGGGTTCCGCACGCCGTCCGGCGACTGGAGCGCCGCGACGGTGGCCGTGCTGCGCGAAGCGGGCGTGCGCTATTCGAGCTCGATGCGCGGCGACGACCGGCCGTACCTGCTGCACGGCGAGGACGGCGAGCCGCCGCTCGTCGAGATTCCCGGCCGCTGGGAGACCGACGACTACGCGTCGCTCGCGTATCACCGCAATCCCGACTACCCGGCCGGGCTCGACCGGATCGCGGGCTACGGCGCGACGCTCGACAACTGGACGCGCGAATTCGACGGCGTATACCGTGAAGGGCTGTGCCTGACGACGCTTCTTCATCCCAAGGTGTGCGGCAAGCCGGGACGCATCGCGCTGCTGGAGGCCTGGCTCGACCACATGTGCGCGCAGGACGGCGTATGGTTCGCGCGCTGCCGCGATGTCGCCGACTGGTGGCTCGGGCAGGCCGCGCGGGAGGCGGCGCCCACGCAACGGAGCGGCACGTGACCCACCTTCCTGCATGGCCGGGCGGCGCGCGATACGCGGTCGCGATCACGGTCGACTTCAACGACATTCATGGCATCCAGACGCGCGAACCGCGTATCGTCGGCCGCGAGAAATCGCTGTCGGTCTGGCGTTACGGCGCGACGCGCGGTGTCGACCGGCTGCTTGCGGCGTTCGATGCGTTCGGCGTACCGACGAGCTGGTTCGTGCCCGGTGCCGTCGCCGAAACGCATCGGGGCACGGTATGCGAGATTGCCGCGGCCGGCCACGAGCTCGGCGTGAGCGGCTATCGCTGCGAGGATTTCGATGCATTGCCGCTCGCTGCCCAGATCGACGCGTGCCGCGCGGGGCGTGCGGCGCTCGCGGACGCGACCGGTCGCGACGCACACGGCTTTCGCTCGTTCACCGGCAACTGGGCCGACGGCTTCGCCGAATTTCTCGTCGCGGAAGGTTTCACGTGGTCGTCGTCCTGGCGCGGCGACGATCTGCCTTACGTGCATCCGCGTAGCGGCGGCGACGTGAAGGGCGCACGGCTCGTCGAACTGCCGCTGCACTACGAGCTCGAGGACGAACCGTATTTCGAGTTCAACCTGTCGCCGCCCGTGCCGGCAGGCCAGCCGCGCATCGCCGCGTACCGCGACGTGCTCGACAACTGGCGGCGCGACGTCGACGGGTTCAGGCGTTTCGGGCTGTGCTGCGTGTTGCGCCTGCATCCCGAGATCATCGGCACGGCCGGCCGGATCGCTTTGCTGCACGCGTTGCTCGCGCACTTGCGCGGCACCGGCGATGCGTGGTTCGCGACGGGGCACGACATCGCGCGCTGGTGGCATGCACAGGCACCCGTCAACGACCCGGGCCATCCGGTCGACGTGTTCGCACGCTGCGTGGCAGACGAGGCGGCACGATGACGACGGACACGCAAGCGCGCGCGACGCGACTCGCGGCATTCGTCGCACGGACTTCCGTCGATGTATTGCCGGACGACGTCGTCGCGAAAGCCACGCGTCATGTTCTCGACACGTTCGGCGCCGCGCTGGCGGGCGCGTCGGCTGTCGAGACGCGCAGCGCCCGTGCGCTGACCGGCGCCGTTGGATGCGGCGGTGCGTCGCTATGGGGCACGCGGCGGCGCGCGAGTGCGCGCGACGCGGCGTTCGTCAACGGCATTGCCGCGCACGCACTCGAGCTCGACGATTCGGGCGGCTGCGATCATTCGGGCGCGGTCGTGCTGCCAGCCGTGCTGGCCGCGCTGTCGTGCGCCAGCCAACCGGTCGCGGGCCGAGAATGCGTGATGGCGATCGTGCTCGGATACGACGTCGGTCGGCGCGTGCTTGAGGCGGCGGGCGGCTACTCGGCCCATAACGGCGCGGGCTGGCATTCGACGCTCAGTTGCGGCGTGTTCGGCGCGGCCGCCGCGAGCGCGCGCGTGCTCGGACTCGACGCCGTGCGCACGCGTGACGCATTGGGCCATGCGGCGAGCTTCGCCGGCGGCCTGTGGAGCTTCATTCACGACGGATCGCAGACCAAGCGGCTGCACGCCGGGCGTGCGGCGGAAGGCGGCGTGCTGGCGGCCTTGCTTGCCCGGGAGGGCGTGAGCGGCCCCGCCCGCGTGTTCGACGACGTGTGGGGCGGCTTCTTCAACACGTTCGCCGCGCCGTCGCATGCGCCCGACGCGTTGACCGACGCGTTGACCGACGCGTTGACCGACGGCCTCGGCACGCACTGGAAGCTGATGCGCTGCTCGATCAAGCCGCACGCGTCGTGCCGCAGCGCGCATGCGGCGGTCGACGCGGCGCTGCAACTCGCGGACGGCCGCACGTTCGCGGCGGGCGAGATCGAACGGGTGACGGTGCGCGCGAGCGCGTTCGTCGCGCGGATGTGCGGCGGCCGCGACCTGTCGACGCTGGCGTCCGCGCAGATGAGCTTGCCGTACGCGGTTGCGGCGGCGCTCGTGTTCGGCGACACCGGGATCGACGCTTATCGTGCGGACCGGCGCACCGACCCGAGCGTGACTGCGCTGCTCGCGCGCATCACGGTCGATGTCGATCCGGCGCTCGGCGATCTCGACGAGCCGACGGTGATCCTGCAACGCGCGGACGGGACACGGGAATCGCGGCACGTGCCGATCGCCCTCGGCGATCCGCGCAATCCGCTACCGGATGCGGCGCTGCTGGCCAAATATCGTGCGCTGGCAAGCACGGCGTTCGACGGTGCGCGCGTCGACGCGTTGAGCGACATGTGCCTGTCGCTGGACCGGCAGGCCGACGCGCGCGTGCTGAACGAGCGGCTCGCAGGCGATTCGGCACACCTCGATTGACCGTGTCGATGGGCTTCATGCGGCAATTGCAGCTGCAACGTGTGCGCGAGAAGCGGCCGGCGCTTTTGCGCGGCCCACACTGCTGTCGGCAGGGATCGCGGCATCCGCGCCGCGCTACGACCGGTCGCGATTCCTCGCGCGCGTCGCGCCCGTGATGACCGCGATCCCGAACAGGATGACGGCCACGATCTCGATGACGTATTGCGCGACGTGCAGCGTCATCAAACCCCACGCGACGCCGCCGATGAAGATGATCCATCCGACCAGGTAGATAAGCAGGGTCATCGTTTTTCTCCTTGCAGTACTGGCCCATGGCGCGGGTGACCGGCCGTGCAAAATTTACCGGCCGCGCGGGGGCGCGATGGAGGCGCGATTCGCGAGTGGACGAGCATATTCCGGGCCCGGGCATGCGGGGCCGGACCGGCGTCCCGATGGTCGCATTTGGCCGCACGTTTCATTCCGGCGCCGCATCGTGCGCCTGCAGCCCGAGCCGCGCCATGAGCCGCCCGGCATCGAACGGCGCCTGCGTTTTCGTGTCGTTGTCGAAATAGCAGTACACGTCGCGCGTCGCCGCACGCGGCGGTTTCAGCGTCGGTGCGGCGAGACGCGCATCGTCAGGCTGCGCGCCCCGGCTCCACGCTTCGATTCTGCGCGCCCATCGTTCGAGCGCCGCATCGGCGTATTCGCCCGAATACTTCGTTTCGGTGCCGTGCAGCCGGATATAGACGAACCGCGCGCTCAGATCCTCGAACTGCGGCCACGCCTCGGTCGAATCCGACACGACGAGCGCGACCTTGTGGCGGCGCAGCAGCTTCACGAACGCCGGATCCACGAAGCTGTCGTGCCGTACTTCCACCGCATGACGCAACGCGCGCTTGCGGTCGATCTGCAGATAGGGCTCGCGCACGCGCGCATCGTGCCGTCGGGCGAGCGCGAGCGCGGCTTCCGTGTCGTGCGGCAGCAGGCTCAGGAAGCGCTCCATGTGCGCCGGGTCGAACCGCAGCGACGGCGGGAATTGCCACAGCAGCGGCCCGAGCTTGTCCTTCAGCGCGAACAGCCCCTGCGCGAAAAAATTCGCGCATGCGATCGTGGCCGTTTCGTCGCGAAAGCGCAGCATGTGCGTCAGGTAGCGCGACCCTTTCACGCTGAACACGAACCCGGGCGGCGTGTCGGCGTACCAGCGCCGCCAGCTGTCAGGTGCTTGCAAGCTGTAGTGCGTGCCGTTGATTTCGATCGTCTGCATGTGGCCCGAGGCATACCTCAGCTCCTTGGCCTGCTTCAGGTCGGGCGGGTAGAAGGTTCCCCGCCAGCCGGGGTAGCGCCAGCCCGAAATGCCGATGTGAATCCTGCCGGATGTGCGTGTCACGTCGATGCCCGGCTGCGCCGGGTTCCTGATGCGGTCCGGGCGACGAGCAATCCGCGTGCCGCCGCCGTCGCCGAGCCGATTTTTTTAAAGACCGCGCCACGTTCGGCCGGTATGATCGCTGCGCTCGCGAACGACGCAATCGGCCGATGCATCCCGGCGATCCACGCGTCGCAGCCTTCGCCGGCACGGCAATCACGACACCACCGGACGGGCCGCGGCGACACGCGGCCTGCCGATCCGGCCGAACGGGCCAACCCAGCACGACGGAGTATCGACACGATGTGGACGGAGACAGGGGCGGGGCGGCGCGCGACAGCGATCGCGGCCGGCGGAGCGTTGTGCGTGGCCGCCGCGGGCGGCGCGTACGCGCAGGCATCGGTGCCGGCGGCGACAGCGGCCGTGCTGCCGGCCATCGACGTGCGGGGGCCGGCCGACGCATCGTCGGTCGGGCTCGTCGGGCGGCGCAGCGCCACCGGCACCAAGACCGACACGCCGATCGACGAGATTCCGCAAACGGTCAACCTCGTGACCGCGCAACAGATCGACATGACCGGCGCGACCGACCTGAACCAGGCGTTGCGCTACGTGCCCGGTTTCGCGACGTTCGGCGCGGACAGCCGCACCGACTGGTATGCGGCGCTGCGCGGCTTTACGCCGACGCTCTACGTCGACGGCCTGCCGGCGCCGGATACGGCCGTGATCGCGAACTGGCGCGTCGATCCGTACACGATCGATTCGATCGCGGTGCTGCGCGGGCCCACGTCGGTGCTGTACGGCGCGGGCGAGCCGGGCGCGATCGTCGACGCGCACACGAAGCTGGCCGACGGCGAGCGCGTGCGCGAAGCCGGCGTGCAGATCGGCAACGATGCGCGCAAGCAGGCGATGCTCGATGTCGGCGACACGCTCGACCCCGACCGCAAGTATGCGTACCGCTTCGTCGGCGTCGCGCGTGACGGCAATGCGGTGACCGGCCCGAACGGCGACCGGCGCGTCGCGCTCGCGCCGTCGTTCCGCTGGCGGCCGAACGCGGACACGTCGCTGACGGTTTCCGCGACGTTCCTGCAGGACAGCGGCGACATCTCGTCGAACTTCCTGCCCGCGTCTGGCACGGTGCTGCCGAACCCGAACGGCCGCCTGTCGCAGGACCGCTACATGGGCGACCCGTCGTTCAACGACTACCGCAAGAAGCAATGGTCGCTCGGCTATGCGCTGGAACACCGCGTGAACGCGATCTGGACGCTGCATCAGGACGTGCGCTGGTCGCACCTGTCGCTCGACGATGCGACGGTGTTCGGCAACGGCCTCGCGCCGCGCAGCACGACGAACATGATGCGTTTCGCGGGGCTGTTCCAGCTCAACTACAGCCGGCTCGACATCGACAACCACGCGCAGGCGCGCTTCGGCACGGGGCCGCTCGAACACACGCTGCTGTTCGGCGTGCAGTTCGACCGGCAGACGACGACCAACAGCGTGTACCTTGCGCTCGCGCCGTCGCTCGACCTGTACCACCCCGTCTATCGGCCGGTGACGGCCGCGATCTTCTCCGGCCCGACGTCGCTCGGCCACGTCGATCAGTACACGGCGATGAACGGGGTCGGCGTGTACGCGCAGGACCAGATCCGCTGGCAGCGCTGGACGCTGACGCTCGGCGGCCGCGAGGATGTCGTGAATGCGCGGTTCGACGACCGCGCCGCCGGCACGCACGCGCAGCAGGACGTCAGTGCGTTCTCCGGGCGCGTCGGGCTCACCTATCGCGGCGACGCCGGGCTGTCGCCGTACGTCGGCTATTCGACGTCGTTCGATCCGGTCATCGGCGTGCGGATGTTCGGCGGCGGCCTGCCGAAACCGACTCGCGGCGCGCAGACGGAGGCCGGGCTGCGCTGGGAGCCGCCCGGCCGGAACCTGATGCTGAACGCGGCCGTGTATCGGATCGACCAGACCAACGTCGTGACGCCGACGCCGGTCAATCTCGACCCGACCGGCACGACGTCGGTGCAGACCGGCAAGGTGCGCTCGCGCGGCATCGAGTTGAGCGCGGTCGGCAAGCTGACGCGCGAGCTGTCGATCGTCGCGTCGTATGCGTATCAGGACGTCAAGAACGTGCAGGCGAACGACGCGTCGTTGAACCACTGGCCGGTGTCCGTGCCGCTGCCGCGGCAGATCGCGTCGATGTGGGCCGACTGGACCTGGCATACGGGCGCGCTGGCGGGCCTCGGCGTCGGCGGCGGCGTGCGCTACCAGAGCGCATCGGCGGGCGCGCCGGACAACTCGCTGACGGTGCCGAGCGCGACGCTTTACGACCTCGCGATCCATTACGAACTGCCGCGCTGGCGTTTCGCGGTGAACGTCGCGAACCTGTTCGACCGGCGCTACGTGAGCGGCTGCCAATCGTACGCGGTGTGCGTGTTCGGCAACGAGCGGACCGTGCTGGCCAGCGCGAAATACAACTGGTAGGCGCGAGCGCGTCGCATGCGGCCTACGCGCGGCGTTGCGGCTCCCGGGCGGCGGTGCGCGCGCCCGCATGGCCCTGGCGCCGCCATTCGGTCGGCGTGATGCCGAACCGTTCGCGAAAGGCGGTCGCGAAATTGGCCGGCGTGGAAAAGCCGATTTCCTTCGCGATGCTGGCGATGCTGAGCGACGTGGAATCCAGCAGATCCTGCGCGATCCGCAGCCGTTCGTAGCGCAGATACTCGAACACGGTCTGGCCGAGATTGTCGCGAAACGCGCGCGACAGGCGCTTTTCGTGCGTGCCGACCGCGCGCGCCAGTTCCTCCACCGTCGGCGGATCGTTCAGCGTGCGCGACAGGTGGCGGATGGCCGCGCGCACGATGATGTCGTCTTCCTTGCCGCCCGCGGGCGGGCGTTCCGCGTGCTCCGTCACGGCGGGCCGTTCGCGCTTCGTCCGGGACAGCTGCACGCGAATCCGCGCGATCACCTCCGCCGGCTCGAATGGCTTCACCACATAGTCGACGCCGCCGATCTCGAGCCCCTCGAGCCGTTCGTGCAACGCGTCGGCCACGGTCAGGAAGATGACCGGGATCGCGCTCGTCAGCGGATCGGCGGCCAGCAGGCGGCATGCGGTGAAGCCGTCCATGTGCGGCATGCGCACGTCCATCAGGATCAGGTCGGGCATCAGCGCCTGCGCGCGCTGGCACGCTTGCGTGCCGTCGAATGCGATGCTGATCCGGCATCCCGTGCTGCGCAGGATCTCGATCAGCAAACGGAGCTGGTCGGGTTGATCGTCGACGATCAGGATATGCGCGTCGCTCAACGCGGAGATCGGTGAAGACATCGTGCACCTGTGGTGAAAAGGCGGTTGGCTGCGTTTCCGCGGGTGGCCTGCCCGGTGCGGTGGAAACGTCGGAAGCCGCTCTGTGACGACGCATCGCACGGCGTTCGTCGTTTTAATCACGGAGCCGGTCGACACGCGACGGATTGCCGTGAGCGCGTGGAGAACGATCACGACTGCCGGAATCGATGCGAGCGGAATTGTAGGAGCATATTTCGAATCCGGCCAGCCATGACGACGCTATTCGCACCATTCAATCTTCTCGATTATCGAAAATGGCGGTTTGCGACAGGAATGTAAGGCGTCGACGTGCGTCAATATTCATGGTTTACGCGTATATCCAGTGAGAAATCGCACAGCCGGGCAGTTTCGCGATTGTCTTTTTGAAGAAAGATGTTATTGGAATCCGCTTTGGCAAAGTATTTATCCGCTCGGTAAAAGATTTTTAATAACGGCGTCGGCGCGAAATCGTTTGCGAAATGGATATGTTTTACCTAAGCCGTTGAATATTTGGAATTTTACAATCTATAAAGAATGCCGTCTTTAATAACTCGGGCTCGTGTCTCATAATTCGTCCGAACTTTGAACGACGGGTCGAGCAGAGCAGCGGAAGCGCCGCAAGCGGTGACGGACGTTGCCTGACCCGGGGCCGGCGCATCAATTGATGACTGTCCAGGCCCGTGCTTGCTGCACGGAAACGAAACCCCGGTTGTTGCCCGGGATGAAATAAAAGAAGCGTGGTGGGTCGCGGTCGGCGCGACGACAAATCGGGGATGTACATGACGACGGGTTGAATCTCCGGATTCAGTCGGGGGAAAACTCGTCCATGAGAAACAATACGTATTCCTAATGCAATTGTCGAATTAACGGAACGGGACGTCGGGACGACGACATGCCCGCGGCTTTCGAACGCCCTGCCGAAACGGGTGCTCGATGCGTGTCGTGTCGATATGGTGGCCCGGTAGCGGAATCCGCTTCCGAAACGAAGTCGCAATCGAAGTCGAAGCTGTCAATAAAAGTAAGTAGTCCGTATTCAAACCAGACGCTACACAACGGAGCAGAAGACCATGAAGAGGAAGCAGATTTCGGCGCTCGCCGCCGCGATGTTCACGGGCGCGGGTGTGCTGATCGCCGGCGGCGCCCACGCGGACAATTTCGTCGACCGCGGCAACCCGGACAACGCGCTGAACGGCCAGTGCATCGACGGGACCAACCCGCTGTGCGTGGCGACCAAGAACGGCAGCTACGTGGCAGTCAGCACCACCAACGTGACGCAAGGCACCAACGCGAAGGCCGGCACCAGCGGTATCGCGATCGGCGACCAGTCGAACGCGAGCAGCAAGGGCGGTTCCAGCAGCGGCGGTGCGATTGCGATCGGCGTCGGCTCGCAGGCGCTGGCGAATTCGGCGATGGCGATCGGCACGGTCGCGGTCGCACAGGGCAACACCGCGCTGGCGATCGGCCGCCAGTCGGCGGCGGTCGGCGATTTCTCGATGGCGCTCGGCAACGTCGCGGACGCGCACGGCACGAGCTCGATTGCGCTCGGCCACTCGGCGCTCGCCAGCGGCGACCGCTCGGTCGCGATCGGCGGCGCGAACCCGACGTCGAGCGACGGCGTATCGGCAGGCGCATCGTACGACGCAGCCACGCAGACGCGTGCCGCCGGCACCCAGTCGGTGGCGATCGGCGCCGGCGCGCAGACGAACGACAACAACCAGGTGGCGATCGGCTCGGGCAGCGTCGGCGCGAACAACGGCGGTACGCCGGTATTCGGCGGCACGGCCGCGCCGGTCGGCGGCGCGGTGTCGTTCGGCGCGCTCGGCAGCGAACGCCAGCTCAAGAATGTCGCGGCGGGCGCGGCCGATACCGACGCCGTCAACGTCCAGCAGCTGAAGAACGTGAACAACACGCTGAGCACGGGCATCGGCAATGTCGACGCACGCGTGACGTCGGTCGGCAATTCGCTGTCGACCACGATCTCGAACGTCGACCAGCGCGTGACCAGCGTCGGCAACAGCTTGAGCACGAGCATCGTCACGGCGACGCAGAACGTCGTCAAATACACCGACGACTCGCATGCGGCGATCGCGCTCGACGGCGCGACCGGCACGACGATCGGCGGCGTGGCTGCGGGCGTCGCCGACACCGACGCGGTCAACGTCGGCCAGTTGAAGGGCAGCGTCGCGCCGTTGCAGACGTCCCTGTCGACGGCGGCGTCGAACATCACGAACCTGCAGAACAGCGTGACCGGCATCAACGGATCGCTGAGCACCGCGGCGTCGAACATCGTCAACCTGCAGGCGGCCGATACGCGCAACGTCAAGTACGACGGCGCGAGCGGCTTCGACTCGGTGACGTTCGCCGGCCCCAACGGCACGACGCTGCACAACGTCGCGGACGGCGTGGCCGCAAACGACGCGGTGAACGTCGGCCAGCTCGGCAAGGCGACCGACACGCTGAACCAGTCGATCACGGCCGTCGGCAACCAGGTGACGACGAACACCGGCAACATCGCGGCGCTTCAGCAGGACGCGCTGCAGTGGAACCCGGGCCTCGGTGCATACGATGCAAGCCACGGCGGCCACGGCCCGCAGCTGATCAGCAACGTCGCGGCCGGCAAGCGCGGCACGGACGCGGTCAACGTCGATCAGCTGACCGCGGCGATTCACGACGGGACGAGCCAGCTCGACGCGCTCGCCGTCAAATACGACGATGCGAGCAAGCAGCAGGTATCGCTCGGCGCGGGCAACGGCGGGAATCCGGTGCGCGTGACCAACGTCGCGGAAGGCAACGTGGCGGCCGGCAGCACCGATGCGGTGAACGGCGCGCAACTGCGTCGCGCGACCGACGGCGCCGCGGCCGCACTCGGCGGCGGCGCGACGGCGAACCCGGACGGCTCGATCGGCGCACCGAACTACAAGATCGGCGGCAGCGCGTTCAACAACGTCGGCGACGCGCTGACGAACCTCGACGGCCGCGTCGGCAGCAACACGACGACGCTCGCGAATCACGAAACGCGCCTCGGCAACGCCGAAACCAATATCACGAACAACACGGCCGCGATTGCCGGGCTGCAGCAGGATGCGCTGCAATTCGACCCGACGCTCGGCGCGTTCAACGCCGCGCGCGGCGGTGCGCCGACGAAGCTGACGAACGTGGCCGACGGCAACCTCGCCGCGGGCAGCACGGACGCGGTCAACGGCGGCCAGTTGTCGGGCGTGAAGACCGCGCTCGAACAGCAGATCACGAACGTGTCGAACCAGGCCGGCGAAGCGGTGAAGAACGTCGTCAAGTACGACGTCGACCCGAGCGGCAACCGGCTGAATTCGGTGTCGCTCGTCGGCGGCGACGCCACGTCGGCGGTCGTGCTGAAGAACGTCGCGGCCGGCACCAGCGATACCGACGCGGTGAACGTGAAGCAGCTGAAGGACGTGCAGTCGAACCTGAACCAGCTCGGCGCGCTCGCGGTGCAGTACGACGACAGCTCGAAGAGCACGATCACGCTCGGCGGCGCGGGCGGCACGCGCATCACCAACGTGCAGGCCGGCACGCTCGGCGCGACCAGCACCGACGCGGTGAACGGCTCGCAGCTCTACGCGACCAACCAGCAGGTGTCGAAGAACACCACCGACATCTCGAGCCTGCAAGGGAGCGTGACCAACATCGCGAACGGCAAGGCCGGCCTCGTGCAGCAGCAGGACCCGAACGGCGCGATCACGGTCGGCAAGGAGTCGGGCGGCACGAGCGTGAACTTCTCCGGCACGGCGGGCGATCGCGTGCTGACCGGCGTGGCGGCGGGCGTGAACGCCAACGACGCGGTCAACATGGGCCAGTTCAACGCCGCGCTGCAGAATGTCGCGGTCAACGACCGGATCCGTGCGACCGCGACCGATGCGAACACCACGTGGATCGCGCGCGCCGATGCGGGTGCGATCGGGTCGACGGCGACCGCAACCGGCAAGAACGCGGTGGCGGTCGGCCAGGGCTCGGTCGCCGATCGCGACAATTCGTTCTCGGTCGGCGCGAAGGGCAGCGAGCGCCAGGTCACGAACGTCGCGGCCGGCACGGCGCCGACCGACGCGGTGAACGTGCAGCAGCTGAACGACAACCTCGCGACCGCGTCGACGCAGGCGAAGGGCTATACCGACCAGCGCATCGGGCAGGTGTACAACTCGTTCAACGACCTGAAGAAGGACATGTACGGCGGCGTCGCGTCGGCGATGGCGGTGGCGGGCTTGCCGCAGCCGACCGGCGCGGGGCGTTCGATGGTGTCGGCGGCGACGTCGAACTATCACGGCCAGCAGGGCTTCGCGGCCGGCTACTCGTATGTGACGGAGAGCAACCGCTGGGTCGTCAAGGCATCGGTGACGGGCAACACGCGGTCGGACTTCGGTGCGGTGGTCGGCGCGGGTTATCAGTTCTGATGCAGGCCGCGTCGCGTTGAGCGACGCGCGGTGCCGGGCAATGGATACTCAGCCCGGCACCATCCGCTGTCGATCGAAGGCCCGGGGTTCGTTCGCGAATCCCGGGCCGTCGTCGTTTGATGTCGCCAGTCGATCGGGCACCGCGCATCGACGATGCCGTCGCGAATGCGAGTCACACTATCCGCCGCGATCGTCGCCATCCCGCAACCGACGGCGCGGCAAGGGTTCCACGCGCATCCGGCGGAACGTCCAATGCGAGTTGTGGAATGCGAGCCCGCGCTCGTATTCTGAAGTCCTCGGGCGGCATGGCATGGAGCCTTCGCCCTTCACCGCATCAGAGCGCGCGACCATGACCGACACGACCCACACGATGAAACTCAACCACCTGAGCTTCCCCTCTGCCGACACGCTGGCGACGGCCCGATTCTTCGAGCGATACCTCGGCTTCACGATCGCGGGAAGCTGGGACAAATCGTGGATTCTCAAACGCCCGGGCTTCGACGTCGTGATCGATCACGTCGGCGACGGCGTGCCCGCGTGGCCGACCCATTTCCACGTCGGCTTCGAACTGCCGAGCCTCGAGGCCGTGCAAGCGTTGTTCGCGCGCTTCAAGGAGGAGGGCGTCGCGATGGAGACGGACGTCTTCAACAACGGGCGCGGCTCCCGCTTCTTTTGCCGCGCGCCGGGTGGCGTGATGTTCGAACTGAACACGCGCGCGGACGCCGCGCCGGAATATCGGGGCACCTTCGACGATTGACGTCGGAACAAGCGGATCGGGGAAATCCGCCCCACGGGCATAAAAATAGAGCCGCGTAGCGTGCCCGATCCGCGACGGCCGCCGCGCGGCCGTCGTCGCCTGTCGCGATGCGCCGCGCCGTCAGCGCGGCTGAAAGCGGATCCATGGCGTCGCATTGTTGGTCGGATAGACGACCCACCAGTGCGCGTACACGTCGACTTGCAGCTCGTTGGCCAGCGCCTGCGCGAAACTGAAGCGGCCGGCCATCCCGGCGAAGCAGGTAACGAGCTTGATCGGCCTGCCCGACGCGGCGGGAAAGTTCGTATCGGCCGCGCCATAGCCCTGCGCGCGCAGGAACCGCGCCAGCGTGGACGCGGAGGTCGGCCGGTTGATCGGCACGCCGTTCTTGGCCGTCCACTCGACCATCGCGCTGCGCGAAATACCGTGCGTCGCGACGACGTCGACGTCGAGGTTGCCGACCCGCGTGAGATTCTGCGCGAACTGCTGCCGCTGCAGATCGGTGGTGAACGCATCCCACCGGGCTTTCACGCTGGCCGTGACCGGATCGTTCGGCATCAGGATCCGCACCTTGCCGACCAGGCCGCTCTGGCCGGGTTCGCTCGGCAAGCCGGGCGCGTTCGGCGGCGGATAGTTCGGGATTTCGCCGGCGTTCTCCAGGGGCGTCGGGTTCACGCCGACCGACGCCTTGCCGGTGAAGAAGGTGAGGTGCGCGCCCGCCGCCATCAGCCCGGCGCCGCCGCCCGCCACCGCGCCGATCGCGATGTTCAGCGCGGTCGCGCGGCTGAAGAACGGCTGCCCGGTCATGCCGGCCGTCACGCCGGCCCCGGCCGCGCCGCCGGCCACGCCGCCCGCGATGCCGGAGACGAGCGACACCGACAGCGTGGTGGCTACCTTGCCCGCGCTCAGGCCGAGCGCCGCGCGCGCGGTCAGTGCGCCGGCGCCGCCGCCCGCGAGCGCGCCGGCCGCGCCGGCCGCCGCACCGGCCAGCGCATCGATGCCGAACTGTTTCCAGCTGATCTGGTCGCCGGTGGCCATGCTCATGAGGTCGCCGGCCATCGACCCGACCGCGCCGGCCACGACGCCCACCAGGATCGCCGCGCCGATGCCGGTGCCGAGCAGCAGCACGCCGGCCACACCCACCGCCAGCGTGACCAGCGCGCCGACGATGATGCCCCACACGTTCATGCCGCTCGGATCGGTGAAGACGAGCGGGTTGTTGCCGACATAGACGTACGGCGACGGCGTTTCCAGCATCGGATCGACGCTGAGGTAGCGGCCGTAGCCCGGGTGGTAGAAGCGCGCGTTGCAGTCGTAGAAACCGGAATCCGCGTCGTAGTTGTGGCCGGTGAACAGGCGCGGCCACGCGAACGGCGCGGCCATCAGCACGGTGGGCTGGCCGTACACGTCGTACTGCCACGCGCCGACGGTCTCGCCGCTCGCGTCGAGTAGCACGCGCACGCTGCCGAGATGGTCGAGCAGCGCGAAGTAGAAGCGCCCGTCGTGCCACGCGACCTGGACGTCGAGCGCGGCGATGAAGCGGGTCGGCGCGCTCGCGCCATTCGCCGCGTCGATCATGAGTTCGCCGTCGGGCATCGACGTCTGGAAGCGCTGCGACGTCGCGCCGCCGCTCGTCCGGGTCAGCGCCGCGCGATTGCCGTCCGCGTCGCGCAGGATCGATAGCGACGCACCCGGCCCGGCGTAGCTGACGGGCCGTCCGGTGCCGGCGTCATAGCCGATCTGCCAGCACGTCGCACCCGCGCCGTCGCTCGCGCCGACGATGCCGCCCGCATGGTCGTACGCGAACGTGGTGGTGTCCTGCGCGGCCGTGTAGCCGGTCAGGCGGTTGGTGCCGGCCGCATACGTGTAGCCGGCCGAATCGGCGCCGCGCGTGTGCCGCTCGAAGTTGCCGTTCAGGTCGATCTCCCAGCGTTGCGCGTCGGCGCCGGAACCGAACGCGGTCAGCTGGCCGAGCGAATCCATCGTGGTGCAGGCCGGCCCGACCGACCCGCCGGGCACGTCCGACGTGACGGTCTGTCGTGCGATTTCGCCGTTGTAATAGCCGCCGCCCTCACAGGCGCCGGTGTCGTAGGCGAGCGTTTCCCTGAGCACGCCCCCGGCATCGCTGACTGTGGGCCAGCCGGGCGGCGTGTACGCGAAGCGTCGGGACAGCATCGACGCGCCTTTGCCGTCGGGCAACAGGCGGGTGAGCGCCGGTTTGCCGTTCGGCTCGTACTCGTGCGCGATCAGCACCGTCGTCGTGCCGCCGGTGTCGGCCGCGACCTCGAGCACGCGGCCGAGCGCGTCGTAACGGCGCAGGCTGACGAGCCCCGTGGTCGAATCCGTGCTCGACAGCAGATTGCCGCCGGCCGACCACGTATTCGCGATGACGCAGTCGCCCGCGGGCGTCCCGGCGAATTGCCGGCGCCGCGCGAGCACGCGCCCGGCCCGGTCGTACGCGACCGTCTCGGTCAAGCCGGCCTGCCCGGCGTCGCCCTGGTTGACCTCCACCTTCCAGAGCCGGCCGGCGAGGTGGTCGTCCTGGGTCGCATCCGATCCGTCGCCGTCGTAGTGGCGGCGCACGCTCCAGGTGGGCGGCGACGGCGGCCACTCCGGGTCGTCGGCATGCTGCTGAAGCTGCGCGCGGTCCCACGCGACGGCACAGGTGCCTTCCTCGATCACGCGGCTCAGCGTGTCGTATTTCCGGTAGGCGATGTAGCCGCCGTTCAATGCATTGCCGTCGGCGAGGAAGCGCATCAGCCCGGCGCTGCTGTAGACGATCTGCGTGGTGCCGCTGTCGGGATCGGTCGAGCTGAGCCGGTGCCCGGCGAAGTCGTAGTCGGCGGTGCTGCTGCCGGCCGGCACGGCTTTCGTGCCGGCGCCGCCTGCCGCGTACGACGCGGGCGGCACCGACGCGATGGTGCGGCCCTGCGCGTCGTAAATCTGGCTCATGCGCCAGTCGAGGCTGTCGTCGGTGAGCGCGTTCTGCACGACGCGGCCGATCAGGTGTTCGGCCGTGTCCGACCAGCTTTGCGTGACCGCGCCGTTGGGATCGACGTCCGTGGTCAGGTGATACTCGCCGATCGGCAGCGGATAGGCGAAGCGCCCCGCGTCGGCGTTGACGCCGTAGCCGCGCGTCGCGTAATGCGTGCTGCCGGGCCGGATCGCATAGTCGTAGCCGGGCTGACCGAACGCCACCGGTCGGCCGAGCGGGGCGTTTTCGTAGACCGTGCGCGCGAACGGATAGCCGCCGGCGTCGGGATGCCACGCGGCGAGCGCGCCCTCGAGCGGCGCGCCTTGCCAGAGGCTGCCGTCGGCGCCGCCGTTGGTCACCAGCCCGTCCTGGTAGACGAACAACGCCTGTGCGCCGGACACCGTGACACGGCTCGTGAGTGCCCGGATCGCGGTGTTGCCGCGATCGTCGTACACGCCGGTGTCGAGCACCGCGCTATCGGCCGATTCGAGCTTCAGCGTCTGCAGGCTGCGCGCGAGGCCATCCCGATACTCGACGCTCAGGCCGACGTCCTCGGCCACGGCCAGCGCCGAGAAGCTGCCGGGCTGCGTCATGCCGAGCTGGATGCCGAACGGGGCGGCGACCGCGGCGTCCGCATATTCGAACACCTTGAGCCCGTCGGCGAAGAACAGCACGCGGCCCGTCACGGCCACCAGCAGCCATTCCCGTGCGGCCGGCGCGCCGCTGTCGGATTGCAGCAGCACGGGGTTCGCGCCGTCGAGCCGCCACAGACGCCAGCCCTGCGCCGGGCTGAAGCCGACGAACCAGGTGCCGGTGCCGAGCACCGCGTCGCCGAGGCTGGCGCGGTCGACCAGCACGCGCGCGGCGATGCTCGCCGCCGCGAAACCGGTGCGTTCGAGCCGCGCGCCGAGCGGCCCGGCCGCTTCGCCGTGATAGCTGAGCAGCCCGCCGCCCGCGCTCCAGTCGGCCGCATTGCCCGACGCGGCCGTGTAGAACGCCAGCGCGCCGTTGCAGAAGCCGTCGTATATGCCGATCCCCTGGCCGTTGACGTTGATCGCCGCGTTCGGCGTGGCGCGCGGAAACGGCGCGGCCGGGCCGATCGTCGTGTCCTGCGCGGCGAACCAGGTCATGCTGATCAAGCTCGGATTGTCCCAGGGGCCGACCGTCACGGACGGCTCGGCGAACGGGTTGTAGAGCGTGCGCGAACGCACGCCGTTCGGCGCGGTGGTGCCGAGCGTGCGCAGCCGTGCGCCGTCGTAGGCGATCGACTGGAACTGGCAGTCGAGCGGCGTGAAGAACACGTCGTCGAGCCGCAGCCACGCCGCGCCGCCCGCCGGCAGTTCGGCCCGAATGCCGAGCGTGACGGTGGCGTTCGCGCCGAGGCCGAGCGACGACGGATCGACGGTCCATTGCTGCGGTTGCCACTGGCCGGCGGTGGGCGCGAGGCGCCGGCTCAACTGCGCGCCGCCCGGCGCGGTGAGCGTCAACGTCACGGTGAAGTCGCTCGCGGTCGCGCCGGGCGGGCTCTTGAACCAGAGGCCGAACAACTGCCGCGCGCGGCCGTCGGTCAGCGTCACGGCACGGGTGAGCGTCGCCGACGCGGTGATCTGCAGGCAGGCGGTGCCGCTGGCCGCGTCGTCGCGATAGACGGCGGCGCCGGCCGGCAGGCTCCAGGTCGGCCGCTGGTAATCCTCGAAACTGTCGTACGCATTGCCGCCCGCCGAATTGACGAAGCCGGCGATGCGAAAGCGCGCTGCATCGTCGAACAGCGAAGCCATCGGCCGGCCGGTGACGTCGTGTGAGAGCAGCACGTTGCCCTCGCCGTCGCGCGTGTCGATACGCTCCTCCAGCAGCCAGCCCGCGCCGGGCTGACCGCCGTTCCACGCGGCGAACGGCGGCGCGTTCTCGTCGACCGCGACCCAGCTGTCGGCTTCCGCGAGATAGGTGGTGCCGTCGTCGTGCGCCCAGCTGCGGAAGGTCTGCGCCTTCGCGGCCTGCAACAGCCAGCCGCCGTCCGCCTGCACCCGCGTCGATGCGCTGGCCACCGGCGCGAGGATGTGCGCGCTCCACATCGCCGGGTAGACCTCGAAACCGAACAGCGACGTGCGCTGCGTGACGTTGAGCTCGCCCCGGCTGTCGTAATAGGCGGTCTGCACCGTGGCCGGATAGCCCGACGCCGGGTTGTACGCATAGGTCATGGTGCGCGCGACGCCCTGCAGGCTCTCGACCGACGTCGCGATCTGCGGCACGGCGTCGTAGAGATTGCGCAGCGTGGCGCCGTTCGCGTCGCTCGCGACCTGGTCGGTGTAGGTCCAGTCGCTGGTGGTGGACGACAGCAGCGTGCCGTCGCGCTCGTACACCGAACTCGACAGCAGCAGGCCGGCCGCCAGCGAGTACGCGTCGTCGACGGGCGCGGCCGTCCCGCGTACGCCGGCGCGGATGCGGCAATCGTCCGGCAACTGCAGCGTCCGCGCGGGCAGGCCGTTGTAGAAATGGCTCGTGGTCCAGCCGTAGCGCTGCGCCTGCGGCGTCGCGCACGCCTGGTATTCGGACACCGTCGAGAATTGCACGATGCTGCCCGACGGATCGGTGTTGGCCGACACGTCCGCGTACGCGTAGCAGCGCAGCATCGTGTCGTAGCCGCTGTCCATCGCGAGCGCGGTCACGACGAAGGCCGCGAGCGGCGCATGCAGCGAGTGATTCGCATAGCGGTGCAGCGTGATGTGGGTCGATGCGTCGATCTCGTTGCCCGACGGGAAGGTCACGAACCCCGACGGAATCGCCGGCAGCTTGCCCGAAATGGCCGTCTCGTAGTGCAGCGTGCTGTTGAGCAGGCGGAACATCTGCTGCCCGGGAAAACGCTCGACCACCGGCTCGCCTTGCGCGTCGCGCAGCAGCCCGCCGTTGCAGAAGAAGCGCACCTGCGTGTCGAGCGGCGCACCGTCGGCGTCGAGCGTCATGAACGCGAGGAAGTCCGGCGCCTGGTTGATGACGGTCGTGCTGTCGAAGCGATCGACGGTGATCTCGCCCAGCCGGAAGCCGGCGAGCGGGTTCCACGCGGGCCAGACCGACCGGCCGTAGAGGTCGCGGTTCTGCGACAGGAACGTGCCGGCCAGCGTCGGGAAGCCCTGCGTCTCGCGGTCCGCGGGCGCCGGGTCCTCGTCCTGCAGCACCTGGGTGACCCACGGCGTGTCGGCGTCGGGATCGAAACTGT
Source organism: Burkholderia sp. AcTa6-5 (assembly GCF_017815075.1). Lineage (NCBI taxonomy): Bacteria > Pseudomonadati > Pseudomonadota > Betaproteobacteria > Burkholderiales > Burkholderiaceae > Burkholderia > Burkholderia sp. AcTa6-5. The sequence goes on from NZ_JAGIQE010000007.1 coordinate 131,937, forward strand.
CGAGCGCGGCGTAGAGCGCCGACGTCGTGTTCTCCGTCTTCAGCACGCCGAGCTGATCCCACGCGTACCAGTAGAACTGGCGGTTCGCGTCGCTGCCGGGCGCGTACTGGATGCCGGCGAAGTGGTAGGACCAGCTCACGCCGTCGAACACCAGCACGTTCGGGCCCGAGCCGATCAGGCTGTTGCCGGTGATCACCGGGCCGAGCGTCTGCATGAAGGCCGGCGACAGGTTCGTGAAGCCCGGGCCGTCGAATACGTCGGGCAGCGGGCGCAACGCGAGGTTGCCGTAGTCGTCGTCCCACGCGAGCACGGCCAGGCGGTAGTCGAAAGCCTGCACCACGCCGCCCGACGACGCATAGCGGTCGATCCACGCGGCGGCCGCGAAGCCCTGGCCCATCGACAGCTGGAAATACGACGTGGCGCCGACCGCCGGAATCGTGATCGCGTCGGTGTCCAGCGTGCTGCCGAGCCGCCACGCCAGCGTCGCCGCATCGCGGACCATCAGGCTGAAGCGGCCGCGCGCCGTGTCCTCGTCATAGCAGAACACCAGATAGTGATTGGTGGTCGCCGCCACGTACGATTGCGTGTTGACGCTGCCGGACGGGCAGCACGTGCCGCTCGCGAGCGCGGGCGCGACGTCCCAGTCGCGCGTCTGCCAGTTCAGCGCGTAGCGGTCGACGCGGCGATCGTCGTCGTCGATCACGACGAAGAAGTCGGCGCCGTTGGCGATCCGCAGTTGCGTGCTGTCGTAGCGGTACGGCGTGGGCGAGCCGGGCTCGCCCGCGAAATGCCAGTCCGCGTTCGCGACCGGCCGGCGCGACGCGAGATAGAGCGTCGATTGCGTGTCGTCGAGGTTGGCCAGCAGCAGCATGAAGCTGTCGGCGCTGGTCGTGGCTACCGTCCGATCGAGATCGAGCGCGCCGTCGAAGCGCTGCCAGTCCGTCCAGGCCGAAATCCAGCGGCCCAGCCACGTGTAGACGTTCACCAGCAGCGCGTTCTCGCTGGCCTCGTACCAGGCGACGACCACGTAGTCGGCGCCGTACCAGATGCGCGGCGCGCCCGGCCGGCTGGCGCCGAACGGATTGTCGACGGTGAGGTTGCGCGAGCCCGGATCGACGTTCTCGTCCGCGCCCACGTCGATCTCGGCGTACGTGTAGCGCAGCACGCCGCCGGTGGGCAGCGTCATCGACGTCATCGCGCCCGGGTTCGGCGCGCCGTCGGCATCGAAGTTGTAGTCGAATGCGATGCCGGGGCGGGCCGCGCCGCCGCTGAAGGTATCGGTCACCCCTTTCAGATAGCGTTTGTAGCAGGCGCCGGTGGCGAGCGGATTGGCTGCGTCGCGCGGCGCGAGCAGGGTCAGGTCGTACCAGTCGAAATCGAGCCGGGTCTGCTGCGCGCCCGAGCCGTCGATCACGTCGACGTGGTCGAGATAGCGCGTCTCGTAACGGTCCTGCCATGCGTTCGGCTGGTCGCCCGGCGCCTGGGCAGGGTCGCCGTGCGCGGCCAGGTATTCCTTCGGCGCGTCGAGCGAGCGGGTGTCGTAGGTCATCGGCTGCCACGCGAACCGGCACGACCAGCCGAGATCGTTTTCCATGCTCGCGATCTGGCATTCGCGCGTGTAAGTCAACGTGCCGTCGCCGACCGCCTGCTCGATCGTGCTGTACGAAAATTCGATCCAGTGCCCGAGCGTATTGCGCAACTGCGCGAGATTCCACGCGAGCGCGTAGCGCTGCTGGTTTTCCGCGCGGCGGCTCGGGCCGACCCAGTTGCCCCAGCGGATGCCCCACTGGATCAGGTTGCGCGCGGCGGCGGCCGCATCCGAGCCGCCGTAAGTGGCGACCGTGCCGTCCGGGCGGACGACTTCCCAGCTGTCCCAAGCCGGGTAGTGCGTGATCTGCCAGAACTGGTAGGGCGCCGTTTCATAGGACTGGCCGTCGGTGGTCACGGTGATCATGCCGTCCGGTTGCCGGCGCAACAGGTGCGAGCGGCGCAGCGGCGCATCGTCGAGACGCCACTCGTCGGGGCGGCCGGTGGACGCGATCCGCGCGTCGCCGGACGGGCGCCAGCCGTGTCGTTCCAGCGCGGACGCGAGCGGCGCCGGCACGCGGTCGCTCGCGAACAGCGCCGCGGTCGCGGCGTCGTCGAACGCGTCGGCGGGCAGCGTGCCGCGGCTCCACGCCGTCGGGATCGGCACGAGCTGCATCGCCTGGCCCTGGCTCATCAGGTAATACTGGACGTCGAGCGGGCTGCCCGTACCCTGCGTTTCCGCGACGATGCGTTCGAGCGGCATGCTCCAGCCCACGCCGAGCGCGCCGCTCGGGTTCGTGAGGTTCCATTGCGAGACCTGGTCCGCGACGTTGCTCTGGTACAGCAGGGTCAGGTCGAACGCCAGCCCGCCACGTGCCGGCAGCGTCAGCAGCTTGAGCGGAAAGGCGAGATTGCCGCGGAACAGGTTCACGGCGGAACCGAAGCTGCCGGCGTCGAACTGGAGCACGCCCAGGGCGGGGATGTCGGCTTGCTGGCTGGCGCTGGTGGACATGGCGACTCCTCGAGAAAATGGTCCTCGGCCCGAACGGCGGGCGGAGGACCACGAAAGGCACGACTGCAAACCGGACAATGGAACGACGCCGCGCATCGCGGCGATGCGGCGGCGAACGTCGCTTATTGCGCCCAGGCAATGACCGACGCGGTCAACGAGCAACTGCTCGGGTTGAGTTCGTTATTGCTGTTGTCGATCAGTTGGAGCGAGCCCGTGATGGTCACCGTCGGCGAATTGTTCTGCGTCTGGACCTGCACGCTCGCGCCTACCGTGCGCAGGTGGTGGTCGGTGCTGCCGAACGAGGCCGAGTAACTGGCCACCGACGCGCCGGCCGCAATCACGTTGGTCGGGAAGCTGTAGGTGGTCTGGGCCGTGATGACGCCCGAGTCGGACGGCGTGGCGGTGCTCACGGGAATCGAGATGTTCTGCACGTAGATGGACGGCATGAAAGACTCCTGTCGATCGGTAGGGTGGGGAAACACGCTGCGCGCGGGATGACGCGCACGGGCCGTACGGCGACTGCACGCTGCCGCGACGCGGCGACCCGTCCCGCGCGCGGAATACGGTTCAGGGCAGCGTCACGCCGTGAGAATCGTTCTCGCCGGTCACGCCCGACTGCCATTCGCTGTTGCGGGTCCAGAAGATGTACAGGTACTTGCGCTCGCCCGGCGCCGGATCGCCCCATTGATTGCTGGCGGTGAATACGCGCTGGCCGTTCTTGTAGGCCGCCGCCACCTGGGTCGTGACATCGATGGTCGAGTTGTAGACCCCGTAACCGGCATTTTCGATCGTCGTGGTACTCATTTTCATTCCTTCATCAATATGTGAAATATCGAGGCACGTCTTTTTTAAAGAAATCCCGAATTTATATTGCGCGACCGGTGAAATTCGGGACTCACCGGATTTTTGAAATGAGTATTCCGCGAACATGCCGTCTCGCATTGAAACCCGACGCATGCGCGACGCGATGCGGGTGGACGACGCACGTGACGATGCCGCCCCGGTTCTATCGAAAAACCGGCGGGGAACCTGCGTGGTCGGATGGCTGAATGACGGGAATCAACCGCCAGGCGGCGGTTTGCTGGTAGCGGACATGGATGTGGCCCCCGTTCGGATCACGTCTGTTTTACTTCTTCGTCTTGCATTTCGCCGACGCGCATTTCTTGCATGCCGATGCAAATGCAACTCTCAGTCCTGTTGTTTTGTCGTGCTGCGATTGCGTATTGCGTCGAGTGCAATGGGAGTAAATACCACGCGATTCGGCATGTCAAGGATGCGCTTATAAAAAGCGTTTGTAATCGACCGTCATTGAATAGGCGCGTTTTTGTGGTGGTGCGGCGGCCGCGTATCCTCGCGCGATCCCGGTATGGAGGGGGCCGACGGGTGAGGCGGCGCCCGAGCCGGGCTGGCGAACCGCGCGTCAATCGAGCGGCGGCACCGCGCCATCGCGCAACATCTTGACGAGCCGCGCGCGCCGCTTTTCGAGATCGGCGATCTGGCGGTCGATCGCTTCGAGGCGTTCGCGCTGGACGTCGGTGATCTGGTCGCACGACCGCGCGCCGTCGATCAGCAGCATGCAGTCCGGAAAGCCGCGAATGTCGTCGAGGGTGAAGCCGGTCGCGATCATGCGCTGAATCTGCTTGACCTGCGTCACCGCGTTGTCGGCGAACAGGCGATAGCCGTTGGCCGCGCGCACCGACGCGAGCAGGCCGTGCTCGTCGTAGTGCCGGATCGAGCGCACGCTCGCGCCGGTGAGCTGCGCGAGTTTGCCGATGGTCAGCAGGGGCTGGGTAGGCGGGTTTTTCATGGAAAGCAGGTTAGCACGATCCGCTTGACTCTCACGCCAGTGTGAGGGTTGAGACTGGGCGTCCGTTCATGCCTGGAGGAAAAATCGTGACGACCCGAGTGCTGATCCGCTGGCTGATGGCCGTGATCTGGTGGGCGACGCCGTTCGCGTTGGCGTACGACGCGGCCGCCGCGCCGCTGAGCTATACCGTGACGTCGACGGACGGCGTGAAGCTGGCCGTGCAGGAAAGCGGCGACCCCGACGGCGTGCCGGTCATCCTGATCCACGGCCTGCTCGGCAGCCGGCTGAACTGGGACGCGCAGGTCCGGAGCCCCGACCTGCGCGGATTCCGGATCATCACGTACGACCTGCGCGGCCACGGGCTGTCGGACAAGCCGCTCGGCGCGCAACCGTATCGCGACGGAACCCGCTGGGGCGACGATCTCGCCGCGGTCATCGACGGTGCGCATGCGCGCAAACCCGTCGTGGTCGGCTGGTCGCTCGGCGGCGTGGTGATCTCGAACTACCTCGCCAAATACGGCGATCGCGCGATCGCGGGCGCCGTGTATGTCGATGGCGTGGTCGAGCTTGCGCCGGGCCAGATCGTCGATCATCCGGACGTGTACCGGGACATGAATGCGCCGGACCTGAAAACGCATCTCGACGGCGAGCGTACGTTCGTCGGTCTGTGCTTCAACCGTCGGCCGGATGCCGTGACGTTCGAGCGCTTGCTCGCGAACGCCGCGATGGCGTCGTGGGACATGCAAAAGGCGATTCCGACGATGTCGGTGTTCGCCGCCGCGGGGCTCGGCAATGCGCGTGTGCCGCTGCTCTTCATCTACGGCGGCCGCGACGCGCTGGTCGATACGCACGCGACGCTGGCTCGCGCGGCCGAGTTGAATCCGCGCATTGCCAGCAAGGTGTACGCGGAGTCGGGGCACGCGCCGTTCATCGAGGAAGCCGAGCGGTTCAATCGCGATCTGGCCGCGTTCGTACGGTCGGCGTCTGCGCAATGAAGTCGTGTGCCGCGCGGCCCGGAGAGGTCGGGCCGGCGTGACCGGCTAATGTAATGAAGCGCAGGCGATTCGTTAACGAAGGCATTCTCGATTGAACATGCGTGCCGCTGCCAAGCGCCGCCCGCGCAACTTTATGACGCACGCCGATTAATTTATCGGTTTATATCGCTTGGGATTGCCGGACCGGAGGAACAGAATTTCCGCTGCCGGAACCCGGCGACAGCGGCGCCGCGTTCGTTCGACGCCGCGATGGTCGCGCAGGCACTTGCCCGGTTCCCGGCTTCACGACGACCTTGCCATGCATTCGGCATCAAACTAAGGAATCCGATGAGTTCGATCGATCTGAGCCCGGTCACGCCGGTTTCTTCTCCCATCCGCTCGGCCAGCGACGTCGCGCGCCTGATCAATACGGTGGACAGTTCGGTCAGCCACGCACGGATGATCGTGCTGCTGGCGCTCGGCGGCGTGTTTCTCGACGCGTACGACCTGACGACGCTGTCCTACGGCATCGACGACGTCGCGCGCGAATTCGGGCTGACGCCCGCGCTGACCGGGCTGGTCGGGTCGGCGATCATGATCGGCACGATCTTCGGCAGCCTGATCGGCGGCTGGCTGACCGACCGGATCGGCCGCTATCAGGTGTTCATGGCCGACATGCTGTTCTTCGTGGTCGCGGCGATCGCGGCCGGGCTCGCGCCGAATGTCTGGGTGCTGATCGCCGCGCGCTTCGTGATGGGGCTCGGCGTCGGCATCGACCTGCCCGTCGCGATGGCGTTTCTCGCGGAATTCTCGAAGTTCAACGGCCGCGGCAACAAGGCGTCGCGGCTCGCTGCGTGGTGCCCGATGTGGTACGTCGCGTCGTCGGTGTGCTTCCTGTTGATCTTCGGCCTGTATTTCCTGCTGCCGGCCGAGCATGCGGGCTGGCTGTGGCGCGCATCGCTGATTTTCGGCGCGGTGCCGGCGCTCGTCATCATCCTGTTCCGCAACCGCTTCATGAACGAATCGCCGCTGTGGGCCGCGAATCAGGGCGACCTGGCCAATGCCGCGCGCATCCTGCGCGAGTCGTATGGCATCCACGCGCATGAAGCGGACGATGCGCGACGCGAGCCGAGCCCGCCGCCCGTGCGGATTCGCGTGCTGTTCCAGCGTCCGTATCTGGGGCGCACGATCGTCGCCAGCGTGATGAACCTGTGCATCCCGTTCGAATACACGGCGATCGCGTTCTTCCTGCCGTCGATCCTGTCGCAATTCCTCGGTGCGGGCGTGTTCGAGACGATCGCGGCATCGCTCGCATTGAACGTGCTGTTCGCGTTCACCGGCGGCTTGCTCGGCATGCGTCTCGCATATCGGTATGCGTCGCGTCATGTCGCGATCGCGGGGTTCGCGCTCCAAACGGTCGCGCTCGTCGCGCTGGCGCTCGCAGGCCATCCGCACGGGGCGATCGCGGTCGGCGTCGTGTTGCTGATGCTCGGTACGTGGTTGTTCGCCGAAGGCTTCGGCCCCGGCGCACAGATGATGATCTATCCGACGCTGTCGTATCCGGCCGCGATTCGCGGCACCGGCGTCGGCTTCGGGCGGTCGTTGTGCGGCATCGGACAGGCGCTGGCGCTGTTCGTGCTGCCGATCCTGCAGGTCCGTCTCGGCACCGACATGTTCTGGGTCGTCGCGATCAGTGCGGTCACGCCGATCGTGTTTCTGCTGATCGTGCGGTACGAACCGACGGCGCATGACGTCGACGACGAAAGCGTGGCGTAAGCGCCGAGGGGGCGTTTACCGCCCCCTCGGAAAACACGAACGGCTTCGTCGAATCGCACGAAGCCGTTTGTACTGAAGCCGGTCGCCGCGCGAATGCGGACAGACCGGTTTCGATATATGACGCGTCAAGCGCTGACCGCTTCCCGCTCGGCCGCGCGCTTGACCTGTTCGATATCGCGAAACTGCGCGGCCGGATGTTCGTCCGGCAACCGCGCCGAGCCGCCGAACAGTTTTTCGCGCAGCGTGCCCGGCGCATACGCGGTCGGATACGCGCCACGGCGCTGCAGTTCGGGCACGAGATAGCGCACGACGTCCTCGAAGGTTTCATGCGCGACCGCATACGCGAGATTGAAGCCGTCCACGTCGGTCGCGGCGACCCATTCCTGCAGGATGTCCGCGACGGTCGCCGCCGACCCGACGAACACCGGGCCCATCCCGCCGATGCCGCCCCACGCCGCCAGCGCCTCGATCGTCCACGCGGTGTCGCCGCCCGACAGGTGTTCGACCGCGGACACGATTGCATTCGTTTCGACGCGCCTGACGGGATCGGTCGGCGCGTACTGGCCGAAGTCGATGCCGGTCCAGCCCGACATGAACACCAGCGAGCCGTCGTACGACACATAGCGGCGATACTCGTCGAACTTGGCCTGCGCCTTCTCGTCGGTCTCGTCGACGATCACCGTGACGAGGTTGTAGATCAGTACCTTCGCCGGATCGCGCCCGGCGGCCGCGGCCTGTGCACGCACGTCGGCCACGTAGCGCGCGAGCTGGTCGCGGGTCGGCGCGGCGACGAACACGCATTCGGCGTGCTGCGCGGCGAACGCCTTGCCGGGGCCCGACGCGCCGGCCTGGAACAGCACCGGCGTGCGCTGCGGCGACGGCTCGCACAGGTGATAGCCGGGCACGTCGAAGAAGCGGCCCTTGTGGCCGATCTCGTGCACTTTCTCCGGATGCGTGAACACACGGCCGTCGCGATCGCGCACCACCGCGCCATCTTCCCAGCTGCCCTCGAACAGCTTGTACAGCACCTCGACGTATTCGGCCGCGACCGCATAGCGGTCGTCGTGCGTGCGCAGCCCGTGATCGCCGACGTTCTTCGCGCCGCTCTCCAGGTACGACGTGACGATATTCCACGCGAGCCGGCCCTTCGTGTGATGGTCGGCGGTCGACAGCCGGCGCGCGAACGTGTATGGATGCTCGAACGTCGTCGACGCGGTGATGCCGATGCCGAGATGCTCGGTCGCCATCGCGATCGGCGCGGCCAGTTGCAGCGGATCGTTGACCGGGATCTGCGCGGCCTGGTGCAGCGCGTGATAGTTGCTGCCCTTGTATACGTCGTAATAGCCGATCACGTCCGCGATGAAGATGGCATCGAAGATCCCGCGTTCGAGCACGCGCGCGAGGTCGGTCCAGTAGTCGAGATCCTTGTACTGCCACGAGCGGTCGCGCGGATGCGCCCACAGGCCCGGCGATTGATGGCCCACGCAATTCATCTCGAATGCGTTGAAGCGAATGGTCTTGCTCATTGCGCGACCCTCGTTTCCGCTGCGGCGTCGGTATTGGCGCCCGCACCGCTGCCCACGCGCCAGACGAACGGCGGCGTACGGCCGTTGATGATCCAGTCGCCGACGATGCGCGCCTTGTACACGAGCGGGTTGTGCGACGACACCGTGCGCGCGTTGCGCCAGTGGCGATCGAGCGCGGTCGTGCTGCGGGTCGCGGATGCGCCGAGCGCGTCGAACAGGCGCGTCGCCGCGCGCAGCACGAGTTCGGACACGACGAGCTGGCTTTGCGCGGATTCGATTTCGGCCGCGACGTTTGCGGCCTGCTCGGCCGCTTCGTCGCCGCCGAAGCGCGCTTCGTACGCGTGCTGAAGCGGTTGCGCGGCGCGCAGCGCGAGCGCGTCGGCCGCGTATGCCCATGACGCGATCTCGCCGATCACCTGCTGCAGCTGGGCGTCGTCGCCGGCACGCTGCGCGTTGCCGTGGCTGTACACGCGCGTGCGGTTGCGCACGAGCTCGCCCGCATCGCGCACGATCGCGTGGCCGATGCCGGCCAGCGTCGCGACGTGGAACAACTGGTAGAACGCGGTCTGGTATTTGAAGCGGCGTGCGAAATCGATCACGTTGTCGGCATCGACCGCCGCATTCTCGAAACGTGTCGTGCCGCTGCCGGTGGTGGTCTGGCCGAAGCCGTCCCAGTCGTCGTCGCGGATCACGCCGGGCTGCGCGGTCGCGACGGCGACGATCACGTCGCTGCCGTCGTGCGCGCGCTGCGCGAACACGTCGATCCAGTCGGCGAACAGGCTGCCGGTGCTGTAGAACTTCCGGCCGTTCAGCACGAGCCGGCCGTTCTGCTCCGACACCTTCGTGACGGTCTGGCCGAGCGGTACGTCGCCGGCTTCCGACCATGCATTGCCGACGAGCTGGCCGCTTGCGAAGCGGTCGAACCAGGTCGTGCGCTGCGGGCTGTCCGGCGCGTTCAGCCAGTCCTCGACGAACGCGAAATGCCCGCGTAACGCCTGCGGCAAATTGGAATCGGCGGCGGCGAGCTCGGTCAGCAGCCGGAACAACTGCGGCAGCGATGCGCCTGCGCCGCCGGCGCTTGCCGGCAGCCGGATCGCGCCAAAGCCTGCCGACTTCAGCCAGCCGATCGCCTCGTGGGGTAGTTCGCGGTTGCGTTCGCGCTCGGCGGTGCCGGCGGCGATACGCTCGAAGATCGGCCGGAACCGGCTCGCGAGCGCGTCGTAATCGGTACCGGTGGAAAGGTCGGGAGCTGCGTGCGACGAAGTCATGCGGATTTCCTCGAAGGGCGGGGCCGTGTGCGCCGGGAGCCCAGTATAGGAAGCGCGACGCGAGCGTTCCAATAACGGATTCTCGGATCGTTATCGTCGCTGCGTATTACCGAGACCCGCGCGGGGACGTATCGACGTTCTCGCGTCCATTGCGACGTCGAAGCGCCGATTCACCTGCATCCATTGCGACGTCGTTTGTTCTCCAAAGGAATATCGTTTCGAGAATCGCTCGGTTTTCCGGTCCGCGCGGCGCTGCTAGATTGAATGCTTTCGCCATTCGACAGGAGAACCCGATGTCAGACACGAGCGCGACGATTCAGGATCGGCCGGCCGAAGCACAACCACAGCTGGCCCGTGTGATTGCGGATGATGCGGAAGCGATCGCGGTCGCGCATGCGCTGGCGCAACGTCTCGCGCAAGGGGCCGCCGAGCGCGATCGAGAACGCCGGCTGCCGCGTGAGGAAATCGAATGGTTCTCGCAGTCGGGGCTGTGGGCGATCACGGTGCCGAAGGCGTACGGCGGCGCAGGCGTGTCGCACGTGACGCTCACCGAGGTGATCAAGATCGTCGCCGCGGCCGATGCGTCGCTCGGGCAGCTTCCGCAGAATCACTTCGGGCTGATCGACGTGATCACGCTCGTCGGCACCGACGCGCAGAAGCGTCATTTCTTCGCCGAAGTGCTGAGCGGCAAGCGGTTCGGCAACGGATTCTCGGAGAAGGGCACGAAGCACGTGCTCGACCTGAAGACGCGCGTGCGGCGCGACGGCGACGACTATGTGATCGACGGCACGAAGTTCTATTCGACCGGCGCGCTGTTCGCGCACTACGTGCCGGTGCTCGGGCTCGACGACGCGCAGCAGGCCTGGCTCGCGTACGTGCCGCAACCGACGCCGGGGCTGACCGTGATCGACGACTGGTCGGGATTCGGGCAGCGCACGACCGCGAGCGGCACGGTCGTGCTCGACGCGGTGCGCATCCCCGCGTCGCACGTGCTGCCCGCGCAGCGCGTGTCGGATGTGCCGACGCTCAACGGCCCGCTGTCGCAGATCATCCAGGCGGCGATCGACTCGGGCATCGCGAAGGCGGCGATCGACGATACGCTCGCGTTCGTACGGACCCGCACGCGGCCGTGGGTCGACAGCGGCGTCGAGCGGGCGGTGGACGATCCGCTGACGATCCGCGAAATCGGCCGGCTGCACATCCAGCTGCATGCGGCCGACGCGTTGCTCGAACGCGCGGCGCGCACGCTCGACGAGATCGCGGCAAAGGGTGATGTGACCGAAGACGACGTCGCGCGGGCGTCCGTCGCGGTCGGCGAAGCGAAGGTGCTGACGACCGAGGTCGCGTTGCTCGCCGGCGAGAAGCTGTTCGAGCTGGCCGGCACGCAGTCGACGCTCGCCGAGCACAACCTCGACCGGCATTGGCGCAATGCGCGCACGCATACGTTGCACGATCCGGTGCGCTGGAAATATCACCTCGTCGGCAACTACTATCTGAACGGCGCACGCCCGGCGCGGCATGCGTGGAATTGAACAGTCCGCGGCAAGCGAGGCGGGCGCCGAGGATCGGTGACGCGACCATGCCACGGGCTGCGCCGCGCCGCTCAAGCCAGCGGATCGTCAAAAGTATGTTCTCGTGGCGACGAAGGCGACGTCCGCGATGTGCACCGCACGACGGCGATTGACGCAGGTCAACCGCATTCGCGCCGCCGGCAATACAGTGGACTCCGGCGCTCGCATGACGCGGCGCCCGATGGCGCGCGCAAGTCGCCGCGTGATGAGGCATGGGCAATGAAACATCCGACGTGGGCGATCGGGGCCGCGCTCGCGCTGGGCGCTTGCGCCGGTATGAGCCAGGAGGCGGCGTTCCGGTCGACCGAGACGCAATTGCTGGCGGCACGAGAGGCTGCAGCGCTGCACTGTTCGGCGGCACCCGAATGCGACCGTGCATGGCAGCTCGCACGGCGCTACGTCGACGCACGTTCGTCGACCCGTATCACGCGATTCAGTGAGGACCGGATCGAAACCGCGCAACCGCATTTCGCCGGAGAAGTCTATCTGTGGGCGTCGCGCACGGCATCGGGCGACGGCGGCGCGGTGATTCGGCTCAAGGCGATGTGCAAGGGCATGTACGGCACCGATGGCGGCCCCGGCTGGCAATACGATGCATGCGTGTCGAAGATTCTTGAAATCGAGCGGGGCTTCGCGGCGTACGAGCGCCCGCCGGACACGCCGGCGCTGCCGGTCGACCCTCGCTAATCGGCGCCGTCCGCGCCGGCGCATACCGCTTCGAACCGTTGACTTCGGTCAACGCGGGTTTCCGGCGAGCGCTGATGATGAAACAACGCCGAACGTCACCGGCGCGTCCAGTCATCCAGCGAGGTAGGTATGTACACGAACATCATGGTCGCCGTGGACGGCAGTCCTTCGTCGAGTCAGGCGCTTGAAGAGGGCCTGAAGGTTGCCCGGTCCTGCGGCGCGCGCGTGTTCGCCGTTTTCGTCGTCGACCAATCGCTTCTGATCACGTACGCCGGACGCATGAACCCGGATGCGCTGCTCGACGAAGTCCGGCGCGATGGTGCGGCGGTGCTGCGAAGCGCGGAACGGGCCATCTCGCATGCGGCCGTCAACGGCGATACCGAAATCGTCGAGACCGAACCCGGCCAGGATATCGCCGAACGGCTGCAACGCTATGTCGTCGACCGGTCGATCGATCTCGCGGTGGTCGGCACGCACGGGCGGCGCGGCATCCGTCGGTTGTTCCTCGGCAGCGTGGCCGAACGCTTTCTGCGCGGATCGCGTTGCCCGGTCCTGCTCGTACGCGGCGACGATGCCGCGCCTGCTGCCGTCGCGGCAGCCTAGGGTCGCCGCGCCCGGATCCGGGGCGGCCCGCCATCTGCCCAAGGGATCGTCATGCCGATAACTTTTCTTTCCGAACCGCCGACGTATTGCGGCCAGGACCCGGCGCTGGCCTTTCCGGCCGTGGTCGAAGGCCGCCGCGTGCGCTGCGTGATCACCGCGGAAGCGCTGGAAGACCACTTCCGGGCGGCATCGTCGCGCGAACAGGATCTCGTCGATGCATTCGCACGCCATCGCCCCGCGATCGAGCGCGCGGCGCGCTGCCTGCTCGAGGAGATGGACGGCAAGCCGATCCTGCTTCACAGCGGATTTTTCCGGTTCTGTACGTGATCGCGCCGGGTCGTCGACGCGTATCAAGCGCGTGACGGTGCGAGCGGATACGCCGATTTCTGAAGCGTCCTTCGTCCTTCGTCCGTTGTGCGACACGCGATGTCGCGCGAGTCCGATCCGCATCGGGGCGCCGCGCTGGCGGGACGAAAGCGCGGGCCGCGTGCCCGCCATTCGACGAAGTGCGAACCCGGCGGCGACTGCAACACATCCGTTGACCTGCATCAGCAACGGGCGGCCGCGTGTGTGCAAATCTGGTCGTGTATGGCGGACAAGCGCGCCGCGGCTCTCGGGAGTACAGACGATGAAAACCGACAAGCAGTTGAAGCAGGACGTTCAGGACGAACTGGAATCCGACCCGGCAATCGATGCGACACGAATCGGTGTCGAGGTCTCCGACCGGATCGTGACGCTTTCGGGTCACCCGCCGAGCTATGCGGAGAAACTCGCGATCGAGCGCGCGGCGAACCGCGTGGCCGGCGTCAAGGCGCTCGTCGTCGACATGACCGTGCATCTGCCGAACGACGACATCCGTACCGACGAGGACATCGCGAATGCCGTGCGCTCGGTGCTGCACTGGACGGTCGGTCTGCATGACGACGCGGTCAAGGTGCAGGTCGAGCACGGCTGGATCACACTGTCCGGCAAGGTCGAATGGGCATACCAGAGCCATCTGGCCGTGCGCGCGATCTCGCAGATGCGCAGCGTGACCGGCGTGACCGACCACATCGTCGTGCAGGGGACGGTCGGCTCGGCCGACATCGGCGGCAACATCAAGCGCGCGATCATGCGCCACGCGGAGCGCGAGGCGAAACACATCGCGGTCGAGGTGCGCGACGGCACCGTCCGGTTGTCCGGCAAGGTCGGCTCGTTCTCCGAGCGCAAGGCCGTGCGCGGCGCGGCGTGGTCGGCGCGTGGCGTGCGCGCCGTCGTCGACGACCTGGTCGTCGAGTAAGGCTGGCGGACTGAAGCCGGCCGCTCCTCCCGGCCGGATGCGATACGCGCGGCGGCCGCCCGTCTTCAAGCGTCTAGCCGCCCTTCCTTTTCCGCGCGGGCGGCGATGACGCCGGGCGCATGCGGTGTTCGCCCGCGCCCGCGTGCTCGCCTTTCCGCTGGACGTGATGCGCCACGGCATCGGTCACGGTCGGAAAGAAGCTGGCCGCGCCGAACACATCGAACAGCCCGTAGGCGCGCAGGCGATCCTTCACAGGCCCCTTCATTTCCGCGAAGTTCAGCGCGATGCGTTGCTCGCGGAGTTCTTCGCACAGCGCGACGAGCCGGTCTGCCGCGCTGACGTCGATATCGGTGACGGGCTCCGCGGCGACGACGATACGCGCGACCGGGCATGCCGAGCGCGCGATTGCCGCGTGCAGATGCTCGCAGAAGATCTCGACGTTCGCATAGAAGAGCGGTGCGTCCCAGCGGAACAGCACGAGGCCCGGGATTTGCACGGCGTCCGGATGGCGTGTGATGTCGTGATAGCCGCGCACGCCTGACAGCCGACCAAGCACGGCATCGTACGGGTGCCAGGCACGCCACACGAACGACAGCAGCGACAGCGCGCTGGCGAGCAGGATGCCGGGAACGACACCCACGCCGATCACGCCGGCAAGGCACAGGACCGAAATCAGGCATTCGCCGCGGCGCATCCGGTACAGCCGGACGACGCTGCGGACGTCGGCGATGCCGAACGCCGCGTAGATCACGACTCCGGCCAGCGCCGCGCGCGGGACGACCGTCAGCAGCGTCGGCGCGGCAATGAGCAGTATCGCGATGCATGCGGCCGCGACGAGATGGGCGACCTGGCTCTGCGCGCCGGCGGCGATCGCCACCGGCGTGCGGGACGCGCTGCTGCTGACCGCGCAGCCCTGCGTCACGCCCGCCAGCAGATTCGCCGCGCCCAATGCGATCAGTTCCTGGTTGCGGTCCGGCGTGTCGCCCGCACGCACGGAAAGCGCACGCGACAGCATGCTGATGTCGGCGAACGACACCAGCGCCACGGCGATCGCACCGGACGCGAGCGCGCTCAGGTCGGCGAGCGAGACAGCCGGAAGGTGCGGGGTGGGCGCACCGGCCGGCAAGGCGCCGACCGTCGCGATGCCGTGCAACGGCAACACGCGTGCGGCCAGGGTCGCCGCGAGCACGGCGATCAATACGCCGGGCCAGCGAGGTATCACGCGCTTCATCAGGAAAATGGCCGCCAGAACACCGACACCGAGCAGGCAGGCAGCGGGTGAAAACCGGCGGTCGACGAGGGCATGCACGATGTGCGGGACGCTGGCGAACACGTCGCCGCCCGATGCGGTCATGCCGAACAGCTCGGGCAGGCGGCCGATCGCGAGCGTGATCGCAATGCCGTTCAGATACCCGTACTGGATCGGGCGCGACAGCAGGTCGGTGACGAAGCCGAGGCCGAGCGTCCCGAGCAGGATGCAGATCGTACCGGCCAACAGCGCCAATGCGCCGGCAAGCGCGATGGCCCGCTGCGGATCATGGCCGGCGAGCGGCGCGATCGCGCCGGCGATCAGCGCGGCCAATGCCGAATCGGGGCCCAGGACGAGGATGCGGCTCGGGCCGAGTACCGCATAGGCGAGCAATGCCGCGATCGACGCATACAGCCCGGTGACGGCCGGCAGGCCGGCCGCCTGCGCGTAGCTCATGCCGACCGGAACCAGCACGGCGGAAAGCGCGATGCCCGCATAGAGATCGCGCGGTAACCATGCACGCCGGTAGTTCGCGAGCAGCGCCACACCCGGGAACATGCGTGCGATGCGTCCGGAACGGGGCAGGTTCATCGCCGCTTCATCCAGCGGATATCCGGTAAAAAGGAACTGATCGATCCGGCAGGTGCAGGTTCATCGGCATGGGTGCAGCGCGCGGCACGGAAACGACCGCGCCTGGCTTCATGCCGCCTTGAGCGCCGAAAGTTGCAGCGCCTGCGCGAAACGGGCCAGCGTGGCGATCGATCCCGTCACGCTTTCGTACCGCTCCCGTCCGATCTGGCCGTCGAGGATCACGAGCATGCCGGCGTCGCGGGCGAGGGCGACCAATGCCAGCGTGTCGAGCGCGGCTGCATCGGACCGACCGGACGGATTGCCTGAATCGGCAAGCTGGGTAGCGTGTGACATGACGTCTCTCCTGATGGCCCGCGATCGGTGTGCCGGGAGCCGTGATCCGTGATTTCAGTATCGTCGGCGCGCATGCGCGATTCAATCGGCGTGTCCCGAAGTTGTAGTAGGAATCGAGCGGCGGCCGTCGGCGGATTCCTACACGGCGGACGGCTTCGGCGAAGGGCTTCGTCGGGCCGGCCGCCTGGCGCGGCACCGTGCGTACCACGATCCGATCGCATGCCAGATGTCGGCGGCCGATTCGCAGTAGGTGAACAGTTCGAGGTCGCGGCGGTCGATCATCCCTTCGTCCGCGAGAAACGCCAGATCGACGGCGCGCCGCCAGTACGCTTCGCCGACCAGGACGACCGGCAGCGGCGCGATCTTGCGTGTCTGCAGCAGCGTCAGTACTTCGAACAGTTCGTCGAACGTGCCGTATCCGCCGGGGAAAAACACGGCGGCCTTGGCGCGCTCGAGCAGGTGAAGCTTGCGAATCGCGAAGTAGTGGAACCGGAAGCACAGATCCGGCGTGATGTACGGATTCGGCGCCTGTTCGCGCGGCAGCTCGATATTGAAGCCGATGCTCGGCGCGCCGCGCTCATAGGCGCCGCGATTGGCGGCCTCCATGATGCCGGGGCCGCCGCCCGTGACGATCGCGAGGCGCGCGGTACGCGTGCGCCGGTCGGCATGGCCGACGATACGGCCGAATTCGCGTGCGACCCGGTAGTACGCGCTGTGCTCGACAAGACGGCTGGCGAGAGCGACGGCCCGACGCCGGCCCGGGTCACGCGGGCGCAGCGCGAGCAGGCGGTTCGCTTCGTCGAGCCGAGCGTTCGCGACAGCGGGGGCGACGATGCGCGTGCTGCCGTAGATCACGACGGCATGGCCGATGCGCTCATGTTGCAAACGCGCCTCGGCTTTCCAGTAGTCGAGTTGCAGCCGGATCCCGCGCATGGTCGCGCGTTGCAGCAACGTCGTGTCCGCGTCGCCGGGCGTGCAGTTCGGATGGCCGGCGAGATGCCGCGCCCGACGCGACGGCCGCTGGATGTCGTCGAGGCCGGCGGTCGCTTCGGGCCGGGCGCGTATCCGCTTGCCGTGCGCGCCGCCGCGCGCGGTGCCGGCGGGAACGCGTTTGACTATCGTGGGCATGAGCGGGAAGGCAGTGGCACGGTCACTGACTCAGCACCCATTGGACGAGCTGATGGGCGTCGTCGGCAGAGAGCGGCCCGCCGCGATCGATGGCGGACGGCATCGGCGTGTCGCCCCAATGCGTGGGGCCGCCGACGCGCAACTTGCGCTCCAGCTCGGCGGCCGCGTGCGGATCGCCGCGGTAGCGCGTGGCGATATCGTGGAACGACGGCCCGAGGAACGTCATGTCGGGCGTGTGGCAGAACATGCAGTGCTGCGCGTTGACGAGCTCGGTCGGTTCGGGCACGGTCGTTTGCGCGGCCGCCGTGCCGGCAATGGCCGCGATCAGAAGGAAAGCGAAGCAACGCGTGATGTTCATGGTTTTTCTCGTCCGGATCGGCAGGCGCGCAGCGCGCCGCCGGTTGCGCTCAGGCGATCACTCACGAGATCACTTCGCCGAGCGGGCGACGGGGCGAATGCGGCGTGTGCGGGCCGCGGCCGACTCGCAGCAGCAACTGCGGCTCGCCGCGCAGCCCGAGCGTCCGGCCGAGGTCGGCACGCAGCGCGGCCGTCTCGATCGGCTGGTTCAGGTACGACGCCGTATAGCCCGCGCGCGCCGCGACGAGCAGGATTCGCTCCAGCGCCTGGCCCGCGGCCAGCCACGCTTCGCGATCCTCGCGCACGGTCGACAGGCAGACGATCAACGGCGACGCGCCGACGAGCTGGTGATGGAGCGCGGCCAGCCCGTTGCCGAGATCGAACGTCCGCACCGCCATCGTCACGACAGGCGCCGCGAAGTCCAGCAGCGTCGGTACGCCGGCCGCGAATGCCGGCATGCCGTCGACGCGCCGGCGCGGATCGATCCAGCTCGCCAGTTCGCGCCGGAAGCGCGGATCCGCGAACTGCTGCTGGTCGGCCTGCGCAACCAGTTCGGCGACCCGTGCGCGATGCGCGATCGAGTCGATGCACGCGACCTCGGCGCCTTCCGCGACGCCGGCCGCGATCAGCTCGCGCTGAATCTCGTCGGGCACCGCGGTGGATTCGAACGGCGCGCGCGTGGTGACGCGCGCCTGGATTGCGTCGAACAGCCCGCCGAGAGACCGATCGGAATAGCCGTCGTCGCAGACCCGGACCAGCGCGAGGAGATCGGGGTCGACCTCGGACGGAAACGTGCTGATCGTGTGGGCGAGGCCGGCGTGATCGAGCGCGACGCGCAGATTGAGCAATGCCGCGCCGCAACTGATGATCAGTTCGCGGTCGAACGGATCGACCACGGGCAATGCGCGGACCCGGTCCGCGCAGACGGCGATCGTGGCGCCGTTGACGATGAACCGCCACGGCTGGGAATTGTGGCTGGACGGGGCCAGCACCGCGTACGCCAACAGCGACTTCAATTGATCGTCGACATGGGCGCTTGCGGCAAGCGGGGGAACGGACATCATTGATCATCTCCTGGCACGCCGCGCGGGCGACGTCATGCCATCTCATCGTGTCAGCAACCGTCCGGCAGCCGTTGACCCACATCAAGCGCCCGTCACCGGGCCATGCACGCGCGATGCGCCGGGGTTAGTCTTGGACAGCGAAGCACGAAGACGATCGGCCGGGAGGCGAGCATGCTTGCGATGATGTTTGACGGCACGACACCGCATTTGCGCGAGGCGCGCGTGCCGGATCCGCGGCCGGCGCCGGGCCAGTTGTTGATCGACGTGCATGCATGCGGTGTCTGTCGAACCGATCTGCACGTCGTCGACGGCGAGCTCGCGCACCCGACGCTGCCGCTGGTGCCGGGGCACGAAATCGTCGGAACGGTGCGCGTGCTCGGCGATGGCGTGACGGGGTTCTCCGTCGGCGACCGGGTGGGGGTTCCCTGGCTCGGTTCGACATGCGGGCATTGCGCGTATTGCACGTCGGGCCGCGAGAACCTGTGCGACAGCCCGGGTTTCACGGGCTATACGATCGACGGCGGCTACGCCGAGTGCGCGGTCGCCGACCACCGGTATTGCGTGCACCTGCCGCAACGCTATTCAGATCTCGAGGCCGCGCCGCTGCTGTGCGCCGGCCTGATCGGCTATCGAACCTTGCGCATGGCCGGCGATGCGCGTCGCATCGGCATCTACGGTTTCGGCGCAGCTGCTCATCTCGTCGCGCAGGTCGCGCGTTTCGAGGGGCGCAAGGTGTTCGCGCTGACGAAACCCGGCGATACCGCGGCACAGCAGCTCGCGCTGTCGCTCGGCGCCGCGTGGGCCGGCGGCAGCGACGAAACGCCGCCGGAAACGCTCGACGCCGCGCTCATCTTCGCGCCGGCGGGCGCGCTGGTGCCGGCCGCGCTGCGCGCCGTGGGCAAAGGCGGGATCGTCGTATGCGGCGGCATTCACATGAGCGATATCCCGAGCTTTCCGTACGCGTGGCTGTGGGGCGAGCGCCGGATCGCGTCGGTCGCCAACCTGACGCGTGCGGATGCGGCCGAATTCATGCGGATCGCCGCCGCGATGCCGCTGCGGGTCGAAGCCGTGCGCTACGCGCTGACCGATGCGAATCGCGCACTCGACGATCTGCGCAGCGGGCGCGTCTCCGGCGCCGCCGTGCTCGGCATGCGCGATTGATCCCGCCCGGTATCCGCGCGTTCTGCTCAGATGCGCCCGAGGCCTTCCGGATCCACGATGCGGATCTGCTTGCCTTGCGCGGCGACGAGCCCGTTGCGTTGGAACTTCGACAGCATCCGGCTGACCGTTTCGAGCTTCATCCCGAGATATTCGCCGATCTCGTCGCGCGTCATCCGCAGCACGAATTCGGCGGCCGAGTAACCGCGCGCCTTGAAGCGGGTGGAAAGGTTCAGCAGGAAGGCGGCCACGCGCTGCTCGGCGGTCATCGTGCCGAGCAGCACCATCTGCGCGGATTCGCGGACGATTTCGCCGCTCATCATCTGATAGACATGATGCTGCATCGGCCGCACTTCGCGACACATCTGCTCGAGCTGGCCGAACGGGATGATGCAGACCGTGCTGTCCTCGAGCGCGATCGCGTCGCCGTTGTGCCGCCCGGTGTGCACGCCGTCCAGCCCGAGCGATTCGCCGACGATCTGGAAGCCGGTGATCTGCTCGTTGCCGTCGCGATGCATCATCACGGTCTTGAACGACCCGGTTCTGACCGCATAGATGCTGTGGAACGTGTCGTCCGCGCGAAACAGCGTTTCACCGCGTTTGACGTGGCGCGTCGTGCAGATCATCGCGTCCACCCGGGCGAACTCGTCGGGCGTCATTTCCCGCGGCATGCAAACGGTGCGCAACGTGCAGGACGAGCAGCGCGACGACGTGCGCTTCGGCTGGTCCGTCCGCGTGACGGGATGCAGCGGAATGAACGGGCGCGACGGCGCCGTCGTCGGGATGTCGGCATGGCTCTGCATGATCTGCTCCGGTTGGGGCGGCAGCGGGTCGCATCGTCGCGGTTGCGCTGGCCGTCATACAGGCGGACACGAACGTCGCCGCCTGGTTGGTCGAATCGGCGCCCATCGGATCGGCGGGCCGGCAGCCGTCGCGACGGGACGGCAAGGCCGGGCAGCTCCGGAAGGCACGCCGGTGTGTTGTTCTTGATCGGAGTATGGACAGCCGGACGCTTGATTGAAATCAGCGGAAATTGAAGATGCGGTAGGTGTTAGGGAAGGTTTGTAGGACGATTCCTACAAGGGTGCGGCAGGTTGTCGCGGTCAGAGTTCGTCCGGGTCGTCGAACAGCCGGTGGCGCATCGCGTACCGGACGAGCGCCGTATCGTTGGCCATCTGCATCTTCTCGAGGATTCGCGTCTTGTAGGTGCTCACGGTCTTGACGCTGACGCACAACGCCTGCGCGATCTCGGAAATGGACTCGCCGGACGTCACGCGCCGGAACACGTCGAACTCGCGGTCGGACAAGCGTTGATGCGGCAACAGGTCGGTCGGCTCGTTGAGGCTTTGCGCGAATTGCTCCGCCATCGACAGGCTGACATACACGCCGCCGCCGGCAATTTTCGTCAGCGCGGCCACCAGCTCCGCGCTCGCGCTTTCCTTGGTCATGTAGCCCGATGCGCCGGCGCGGAACGCGCGCACCGCATATTGCTGCTCGGCGTGCATCGTCAACACCAGGATGTGCAGGGCCGGTTTCTCGTCCTTGATCTGCTTGATGAGTTCGATGCCGTTGCGGCCGGGCATCGACAGGTCGAGCACCAGCACCTCGGCCTCGGTGCCGCGCGTCAGCGCGATCGTCGATGCACTGTCGCTGGCTTCTCCCGCCACGACGAAATCGTGGGCGTTCTGCAGGATGTGCCGCAGGCCGTCCCTGACGAGCGTGTGATCGTCAGCAATGAGTACCCGGATCATGGCGTGCATCCTTTGCCGGCTCGCGCGGGGCAGGCGCCCGCCGGCGTTCGTCGATCCGGCTCCGACCGGAATGTTGCAATCGCCCGATTCTGAACGGTGGACATGATGACCGCCGTCGATGAACGGACGATGTCTCTTCAAAGGGTCGCATCAAAAGCGTCTCCGATGCGCCGCAATTGTGCGCGTTTCGCCGGTATTCGCCAATCGGGCCGGATGCGTACGCGTGCTGCATCGCAGGCTTGACTGGCGTCGGCCGGACGATATGCGTCGGGCCTGCGCGCAGAACGCTGATGCGGCCGTCTCGTGACGAGGCGGGCAGCCGTAACCAGGCAGCCCGAACCTCGCCGGTTCAGTGAGACAGCAGCACCGGCACCGTCATCGTCTCGAGGATCGTGCGCGTCGCGCCGCCCAGCACGCGCTCGTGGGCGCGGGTATGGCTGTACAGGCCCATGACGAGCAGGTCCGCATGCACGTCGGTCACCCGGTTCAGCAGCGTCCCGCCCACGCCGACCGACCGCTCGCGCGGCGTCGTCGAGAACGACGCGCGAACGCCGTGTCGTTCGAGATACGCGGCGACGTCGACGCCGGCCGGCGTCCGGTCCGGATCGGGTTGCCCGCGGACGACCGTCTCGACGTTGACGAAGCGTGCGCGGGCGAGCAGCGGCAGCGCGTCGGCCATCGCGCGCGCGGCCTCGCGCCCGCCGTCCCAGCCGATCAGCACGTTCTCGCCGAACGTGCGCACGTCGCCGGCATACGGCACGACGATCGCCGGACGGCCGCTGCCGATCACGACATCCTCGACGAAATGGCGCGCCACGTAGGTCATGCGGTCGTCGGGATCCTCCTGGCCGAGCACCAGCAGATCGGCGTGACGGGCGTGCAGGATCGCGGCATCGATCGCATTGCCGGCCGGCGCCTGCCATTCGACGCTGCGTCCGGCGCGTTCGGCGGCCGTCAGGAAGCGTTCTTCCGCGTCCTTGCGCCGCTGGTCGCACAGGCGCTCGTAGACGGCCAGCTTCAGCGGTTCGTCGGGGCGGCGCAACGGTTCGAAGAGATCCTGGCAGACCAGGTAGAGGCCGATCAAATGCGCGTTCCAGCGTCCCGCGAGCTGGAGCGCGAGGTCGACGCGCGTCGCGCAGCGATCGCTGTCGTCGAGATGAACAAGCAGGGTCTTGTAGCTCATGACGGTTCCTTTTCGGTGGAAGCGGCCGTGACGTCGGCGGATGCCTTCGCTGCGCAGCTCGCCGGAATCATCAGGACCGGGCATCTGGCCAGGCGCAGCACGCGTTCGGCCACGCTGCCGAGGAACAGGCGCCGAAAGCCGCGCCGGCCATGCGTGCCCATCACGATCAGATCGGCGTCGATCTCGCCCGCGACGCCGACGATCCGTTGCGGGATGTCTTCGCCTGCCGGCGCGACGTTGGAGATCTGCGGCGTGCCGGCCACGTCGCGCGCCTTCATGCGTCGCGCGGCGTCCTCGGTCACGCGCAATCCTTCTTCACGGAACGAATCGACCAGGATCGACGGATCGTATCCGACCATGTCGTAGGCCGGCGCCAGGAAATCGACGACGTAGACGGGTGTCAGCCGCGCACCCGTTTCCGCCGCGAGCGCCAGCGCGGCGTCGAGTGCACGGGACGACGTGTCGCTGCCGTCGAGTGCCACCAGAATGTTCGAGTACATGGCATTTCCCTTGAACGGATGTGGATGAAACCATCATCGGCGCGTGCACGCCGATGGCGCTGATCTGGATCAAGCGTCCCGGTTGCCGCGCAGCCCGCCCGCCGCGGTGCGATTCACGCGTCGTTGGTCGATGCGCGTCGGGCGGCTCAGTGCGACATCAGCACCGGCAGCGTCATCGACGCGAGCACCGTGCGCGTGGCCCCGCCCATCAACAGCTCGCGCCAGCGCGGATGGCCGTACGCGCCCATGACGAGCAGGTCGGAACCCGTGTCATACGTGCGCGACAGCAGCGTGTCGCCGACGGACGAGCCGGCGCCGGCGTCGATGTCGAGCACGTTCACGTCGTGCGCATGGCGCGCCAGCATCAGCGCGGCATCGGCGGCCGGAATCCGCGTGGCCGCGGCCTCCGACTTGCCGTCGACCACGGCGACGACCGTCGTGCGTTTCGCGTGTTCGAGAAAGGGCAGCGCGTCGTGCGCGGCGCGGGACGCTTCGCGGCTGCCGTCCCATGCGACGAAGACCCGTTCGCCGACCGACGGGAATTCTCCGGTGTACGGCCAGAACAGCACCGGGCGGCCGGCGGTCAACACGAGATTTTCCGGAAACTGGTCGTCGATATAGGTCTCGGGATCGTTCGGGTCGCTCTGGCCGGCAATCACCAGATCGGCGAGACGGGCGGCGCGCGGGACGGCCACGTTCGCGCGCTCGTCGGTGCGAATCCAGGTTGCCGGCACCTTGGCGCGCGCCGTTTCCGCATGGAACAGACGCTCCAGCGCGGCCATCCGTTCGTCGCGCCGTTCGCGGTGCGCGCGGAAATAGTCGGCGGAACCGGCCATCACGTAGAACGAATGCGGCTCGGGCGTGTAGATCGCGAACAGCCCGGTGAGATGCGCACCGAAGCGCCGGGCGAGACGCAACGCGAACTCGAGACGCGAATGCGCGCGGGCGCTCGTATCGAGGTGCACGACCATGCTTTTGTAGCTCATCGGAATCGCTCCATCGACGGGTGATCCGCCAGTGCAATCCAGTCTACGAAGCAGGGTTTCCACGCGCTTGACTCAGATCAACGGGGGCCGTGCGCGATACCCGCACAGTGAAGCGGTCGAGACGCCGAGGCCGGGCAGGCGGCGCGACGCGGATGCGAACCCATTGATCCGATCGAAAGGGGAAGCCGATGAGTAGCGATGCTTTGACGACACCGAACGGCGCTTGGCGCGCGAGCTGCGATCTCGCGTTGCGCATGGTCGCGCTGAACCGCGACTGGCAACACGAATGGCATGCGCTGGCAGGGCGGCGCATCGAGCGCGACCGCACCGCGGTGCGGCGCCTGCAGCAGGCGCTGGCGGAAACGAACGAGTGGACGGCCTTCGCCGAGGCCGGCCGGCAGGTGACGAGCGACTACGCGATCGCGAGCGTCGAGATCTGGCAGGACGCCGCCGAGCTGTGCATGCGTGCGCAATTCGAGCATGCCAGTGCGTGGCGTACCTGGTTGCGCGAATACGGCTCGGGCGCGCTGACGCGTTATCAGACCGACTGGTTGCCTGACCTCGAGCGACTCGCGGTGGTCAACGAAGCCAGCATGCCGTGGGCCGACTGGATGGCCGCGCTGGAGCGCGGGATCGAGGAAGCGGGCGGCGCGACGAACGGGGCGCTTGCGGCGCGCCGCCTGAACGGCATCGCAGGCGAACGGGAGCACGATCATGTCCGCTAAGCGCGTCGCGTTCGTCACCGGCGGGATGGGCGGGCTCGGCGCCGCGATCGGCCGTCGCCTGCACGACGCCGGCATGACGGTGGCGGTGTCGTACACGGAACACAACGACCACGTCGCGACGTGGCTCGCGCACGAGCGCGACGCGGGCCGCACGTTTCATGCGTTCGAAGTGGACGTGGCCGACTACGAT
Source organism: Burkholderia sp. AcTa6-5 (assembly GCF_017815075.1). Lineage (NCBI taxonomy): Bacteria > Pseudomonadati > Pseudomonadota > Betaproteobacteria > Burkholderiales > Burkholderiaceae > Burkholderia > Burkholderia sp. AcTa6-5. The sequence goes on from NZ_JAGIQE010000007.1 coordinate 157,182, forward strand.
TCGTGCCAGCACTGCGCGGCACGCGTGCTCGCCGAATTCGGGCGCGTCGACGTGCTCGTGAACAACGCCGGCATCACGCACGACGCCACCTTCGTGAAGATGACGAAGAGCATGTGGGACGCGGTGCTGCGCACTAATCTCGACAGCATGTTCAACATGACGAAGCCGTTCGTGCCGGGCATGATCGACGCCGGTTTCGGGCGGATCGTGAACATCGGCTCCGTCAACGGTTCGAGAGGCGCGTACGGGCAAGCCAACTACGCGGCCGCGAAGGCCGGCATCCACGGCTTCACGAAAACGCTCGCGCTCGAACTCGCGCGGCATGGCGTGACGGTCAACACGGTGTCGCCCGGCTATCTGGCGACCGCGATGCTCGAGTCGGTGCCGAAGGCGGTGCTCGACGCGAAGATCCTGCCGCAGATTCCGGCCGGGCGGCTCGGCGACCCCGACGAGATCGCCGCGTTCGTCGCGCTCCTGTGCTCCGACGCCGGTGCGTTCGCCACCGGCGCGGAATTCGACGTCAACGGCGGAATGTACCTGCGATGAACGCGTCCGTGCTGCGCGCGGCGCTCGCGCCGGCATCGCTGCCGACGCCGGGCGACGACGGGCATGCGCCGGCGGCGACGCGATGCGCGCCTTCCCCGATGAGCGCTGCCGAACAGTGGAACCGTGCCGCGCACGCGAACGTGGCCGCGCTGACGTTCGGGCTGTCGCCGGTGTCGCTGGCGCTGGCGATGCTCGACTGGGGCGCGCATCTGGCGGTGGCGCCGGGCAAAGGCTTCGAGCTCGCCGCACAGGCGTGGCTGGGCGCCGTGGCGCCGACGGCAAGCGGGCGCGACGGCGAGGCCGACGATGCGGAGTCGAGCGGCCTGGCCGTGCACGCCGGGGGCGCCGATCCGCGCTTCGCCGCGCCCGCATGGGGCGGCTGGCCGTTTCGCGCGTATCGAGACGGCTTCCTGTCGATCCAGCGCTGGTGGCACGACGCGACCCGCGGTGTGCCGGGCGTCGAACGCCATCATGAGGAACTGGTCGGATTCGCCGCCCGCCAGTGGCTCGACGCCTGTTCGCCGGGCAATTTCCTGGCGACCAATCCGGTCGTGTTCGACGCGACGATGCGCAGCGGCGGCGCGAACCTCGCGGCGGGCTTGCGGCATTGGCTGGACGACGCGAACGCGTTCGTCGAGCGTGCGAGCGGCACGCAGGCCCACGATGCGCGCGCGTATCTGCCGGGTCGCGACGTGGCGATCACGCCGGGTCGCGTCGTCTGGCGCAACGCGTTGTGCGAGCTGCTGCAATACGCGCCGACGACGGCCCGCGTGGCGCGCGAGCCGATCCTGATCGTGCCGTCGTGGATCATGAAGTACTACATCCTCGATCTGCAGCCGCACAATTCGCTGATCCGCTTCCTGGTCGACGCGGGCTATACGGTGTTCGCCGTGTCGTGGCGCAACCCCGGCGCGGAATCGCGCGACCTCGGGCTCGACGACTATCTGCGCGACGGCTGCATCGCGGCGCTCGACGCCGCGCGGTCGATCGGCGGCGAAGCGGTCCACGCGGTCGGCTATTGTCTGGGCGGCACGCTGCTGGCGATCGCCGCGGCGGCGCTGGCGCGCGACGGCAAGCAGTACGACGCGCTGCGCTCGGTCACGTTGCTCGCGGCCCAGACCGATTTCAGCGAACCCGGCGAACTCGGCCTGTTCATCGATGCGAGCGAGCTGTCCGCGCTCGACGCGCTGATGTGGCGGCAAGGCTACCTGGACGGTGCGCAAATGTCCGCCGCGTTCGAACTGCTGAACGCGCGCGACCTGATCTGGTCGCGGATGATGAGCGAATACCTGCTCGGCACGCGCACGAAGCCCAACGACCTGATGTCGTGGAATGCGGATACCACGCGCATGCCGTACCGCATGCATTCGGAATACCTGACGCGGCTTTTTCTCGACAACGATCTGGCGGCCGGCCGCTACTGCGTCGACGAGCGGCCTGTCGCGCTGTCGGATATCGACGTGCCGACGTTCGTGGTCGGCACCGAGCGCGATCACGTGTCGCCCTGGCGGTCCGTCTACAAGCTCCATCTGCTCACGCACCATGCGCTGACCTTCGTGCTGACGTCGGGCGGGCACAACGCGGGCATCGTGTCCGAACCGGGCCATCCGGGACGCCACTATCGGTGCGCGACGCGCGAACCGGGCGTGGCTTACCGCAGCCCGCACGACTTCGTGCGCGATACGCCGGCGGTCGACGGATCGTGGTGGACAGGCTGGCGCGACTGGTTGCACGCGCGCTCGTCGGGCGACGTGCCGGCCCGTACGCCGCCCGCCGGCTTCGCGGCGGCGCCCGGCGCCTACGTACTCGAAACATGAATGGAGAAACCACAATGAAAGCACTCGTCTACCACGGGCCGGGGCGCAAGGCGCTCGAGGAACGGCCCAGGCCGGAACTGCAGTCGCCCACCGACGCGATCGTCCGCGTGACGCGCACGACGATCTGCGGCACCGATCTGCATATCCTCAAGGGCGACGTACCGACCTGCGAACCGGGCCGCATTCTCGGCCACGAGGGCGTCGGCGTCGTCGAGCAGGTCGGCGCCGCGGTCGATTCGCTGAAGCCGGGCGATCGCGTGCTCATTTCGTGCATCTCGTCGTGCGGCCGCTGCGAATACTGCCGCCGCGGCCTGTATTCGCATTGCACGACCGGCGGCTGGATTCTCGGCAACCGGATCGACGGCACGCAGGCCGAGTACGTGCGTATCCCGCATGCGGCGACCAGCCTGTACCGGATTCCGGGCGGCGCCGACGAGGACGCGCTCGTGATGCTGTCCGATATCCTGCCGACCGGGTTCGAATGCGGGGTATTGAACGGCAAGGTGCAGCCCGGGTGCTCGGTCGCGATCGTCGGCGCGGGGCCGATCGGGTTGGCCGCGTTGCTGACCGCGCAGTTCTACTCGCCCGCGCAGATCATCATGATCGACCCGGACAGCAACCGGCTCGAGATCGCGCGGCACTTCGGCGCGACCGATAGCATCGACGGCCGCACCGGCGATCCGGTCGCGGAAGTGATGAAGCTGACCGACGGCATCGGCGTCGATTGCGCGATCGAGGCGGTCGGCATTCCGGCGACGTTCGAGATGTGCACGGCGCTCGTGGCGCCGGGCGGTGTCGTCGCGAACGTCGGCGTGCATGGCGTGAAGGCCGACCTGCACCTCGAGAAGCTGTGGGATCGCAACATCTCGATCACGACGCGGCTCGTCGACACGGTCAGCACGCCGATGCTGCTGAAGACCGTGCGCGCCGGGCGTCTCGATCCGACACGCCTGATCACGCACCGGTTTTCGCTCGACGACGTCGAGCGTGCGTACGACACGTTCGGTCGCGCGGCGCAGACCCATGCGCTGAAGGTCATCATCGAAGTCGGCTGACGGGCCGGTGGCGCGTGACGGAGGCCGGTACGCAACGTCGCCCGGTTCTTGCCGCGCCCGACCGGTGTCTACCGGCGTTTCGCCGGCGCCGTAGTCAGGACGAAACGCCGGCCGGCTCGCGCGCATCGTCCGATTCGACTGCGTCGAGATCGACGGTCTGCGCGTAGGTCGGGACTTCGCACGGCCAGTGCAATCGCTCCGAAATGCGCCGCCGCAGTGCGTCCGCCGATGCGGGTTCGCCATGCGTGATGAAGGTCCGTGCGGGCGCGGGCTGCATCGTGCCGAGCCACCGGAGAATCTCCTCGTAGTCGGCATGCGCGGACAGCGCGGCGATCGACTCGACCTGCGCGCGCACGCGCACGTATTCGCCGTGAATCTTGACCGTCGGTTCGTGCGCGGCCAGCGCCGCGCCGCGTGTACCGGCCGCCTGATAGCCGACCAGCGCGATCGTGTTGCGCACGTCGGGCGCGTAGCGGCTCAGGTGATGGAGCACGCGGCCACCCGTGGCCATGCCGCTGCCGGCGATGATGACCATCGGGCCGTGGTGTTCCGCAATCGCCTTCGACTGCTCGACCGTCCGGATCATCGTCGCCGCGTGGCCGAGCGCGTTCGCTTCGGAAAGCGTCAGCCGATGTTCGAGGATGTGGTGGCGATAGATGTCGGTCACGTCGGTCGCCATCGGGCTGTCGACGAACACGGGGACGCGCGCCATGCGGCCGGACGCCTTCAGCCGCGCGATGTAGTGCAGGATCTCCTGCGCGCGGCCGACGGTGAAGCAGGGCATCACGACCACTCCGCCGCGCGCGAACGTCGTGTCGAACAACGTGGCCAACTCGTTCTCGGGATCGGAATCCGGATGCAGCCGGTCGCCGTAGGTCGATTCGACGACGAGATAGTCGGCATGCGCCGGCGGCCGCGGCGGCTGCATGATCGGGTCGTGATAGCGGCCGAGGTCGCCCGAGAACGCGAGCACCTTGTGATCCCAGTGCATCACGACGCTCGCCGCGCCGAGGATGTGCCCGGCCGGCAGCAGGCGGAACGCGAGGCCATCGCCGAGCGCCGTGCATTCGTCGAAGGCGACGGGCTTCAGCAGCCGCAGCGCGCGCTGCGCATCGTCGAGCGTATAGAGCGGTTGCGCCGGATGATGCTTCGAGTAGCCGTGCCGGTTCGCGAAGTCGGCTTCTTCCTCCTGCAGCCGTGCGCTGTCGCGCAGCATGATGTCGCAGAGTTCGGCCGTGGCCGCCGTGCAGTACACCGGGCCGCGATAGCCTTCGCGCGCCAGCACCGACAGATAGCCGGTATGGTCGAGATGCGCATGCGTGAGCACGACCGCGTCGAGCGAGTCGGGTGCGAGCGGCAGCGGGCTCCAGTTGCGCAAGCGCAGGTTTTTCGTGCCCTGGAACAGGCCGCAATCGATCAGCACGCGCCGGCCGCCTTGCTCGACCAGATACTTCGAGCCGGTCACGGTTTCGGTGGCACCGAGAAAAGTCAGTTTCATCGCTCGTCTCACTGGAAGTCGAGGGGTTCGGTGCGTCGATTACATCGCGAAGCGGCGCGCGGCGATTGACGGAAATCAGCGATTCCCGCATCAAGCATGATGTCGAATGCGGCGCGTCCGGCGGTTTCGCTAGCGCTCGCGCGGCGCGGGATCGAGCTGCGCGACGAACGCGACGCCGCCCGACACCAGCGCGACGATCGCGTACGGCAGCACGTGCGCGTCGACCAGCATCGCGTGCACGACGCCCAGTAGCGACGCGAGCGCGACGAACACGCCCAGCGTGGCGAGCGTGGTCCGGTACGAATGGCGAATCATGACGTTCTCCCGTGGAGCGGCCGGTGTTCGTCCGCGTTGGCACGCAGCGGCAGTTTGCGATTTCGCAAGCTATGGCGTCATGATCGCGTACCGGCTTCCGGCGCGGTTGATCTGTATCAACCGGCGAATCCCGGCCTCGCGCGCAATCGGGCAATCAGGCCGTGGGGCGATCAAGTCATCTGACCAATGGTCTTGCGGAATCGCATCAGCGACAGCAGGAACAGCGCGCCCCCGATCGCGAACAGCGCCGCGAACTGCGGCCACACCGCATCGAAGCCGGCGCCCCGGTACAGGATGCGTTGCGCGAGTTCGACGAAATGAGTCGTCGGCGCGGCCAGCATGATGTCCCGCACGGCCGGCGGCATGCTTTCGCGCGGCGTCAGTCCGCCCGACAGCAGTTGCAGCGGCAGCAGCACGAGCACGAGCAACATGCCGAACTGCGGCATGCTGCGCACGAGCGTCGCGAGAAAGATCCCCATCGACGTCGTGGCGAACAGGTGCAACGCCATCCCGGCCACGAACAGCGGGATGGAGCCGGGAATCGGCACGTGCAGCGCGCCGCCCACGACGCACGTCAGCGACGCGACGGCCGCCACCGTGACGACGAGCCCCATCGACCAGACCTTCGCGAGCATGATCTCCGCTGCGGTCACCGGCATCACGAGCAGATGCTCGATCGTGCCGTGTTCGCGCTCGCGAATCAGCGCGGCGCCGGTGAGGATCATCGACAGCATCGTCACGTTGTTGATCAGTTCCATCAGCGCGCCGAACCAGACTTCGTCGAGATTCGGGTTGAAGCGCATCCGCAGCGCGAGATCGACCGGCGGTGGCGGCGTGCCGCGATAGCGCCGCACGAACGCGTCGATCTCGCCCGACACGATCTGCTGGATGTAGGTGCTGCCGGTGAAGGCTTGCGTCATGCGTGTCGCATCGACGTTGAGCTGGATCGTCGCATGACGGCCGGCCAGCACGTCGCGCTGGAAGCTCGGCGGAATGTCGAGCGAGAACGTGTAGTCGCCGTTGTCGAGCCCGCGATCGGCCGCGCCGGCGTCGACGACCGGGGGCGGCGCGAACTGCGGCGGAAAGAACGCCGCCGCGATCCGTGCCGACAGCGGCGACGCGTCTTCGTCGACGAGCGCGATCGGCACCTTGTGCAGCGTTTCGGGGCGTGCGGTCGCGGCGACGTAGATCGACGCGCTGAACGTATACACGATGAGCGCGAGCAGGATCGGGTCGCGGGCGAGGCTCCACAGTTCCTTGATCCCGAGCCGGTAGATGGCGAGCACGCGCGACATGGTCAGCGCTCCTGTTTGCGCAGCAGGACGCCGGTCGTCACCATGATGACCGGCACGGCGGCGAGCAGCGGCCAGAACTGGGACGACAGGTCGGCGAGCCCGAGCGCCTTGTTGTAGACGCCGCGGCTGATCGCGAGCATGTAGGTGGCCGGATAGATCGTACCGATCCACTTGCCGCTGCCTTCGAGCGACGACAGCGGCGTGAGCAGGCCCGAGAACTGCACGACGGGGATCAGCGTGCCGACGATCGTCATGAAGATCGCGGCGATCTGGCTGCGCGTGAACGTCGACGCAAACAACCCGATGCCGGTGGCGACGACATTGAAGATCAGCACCGCGGCGGCCAGCGTCGCGAAGCTGCCCTTGATCCGCACGCCGAACACGACGTCGGCCAGCACGACCATCAGCAGGAAATTCAGCATGGCCAGCATCACGTACGGCGCCTGCTTGCCGAGCAGGAATTCGGCGCGGGTCACGGGCGTCACGTACAGGTTGACGATCGATCCGAGCTCGCGTTCCCGGACGACGGCGAGCGCCGTCAGCATCGCGGGCAGCATCAGCAGCAGCATCGGCATGATCGCGGGAATCATCGCGGGCAGGCTCTTGACGTCCGGGTTGTACCGATAGCGGATCGCGACGTCGACTGCCGGGACGAGCGACACGCCGAGCCGGCGCTTCGCCTGATCGCGCAGCCAGTTCTCGTGCATGCCGGCCACGTAGCCGCGAATCGTTTCCGCGCGCATCGGCATCGCGCCGTCGACCCACGCGCCGATTTCCACGTGCCGGCCGCGGGCGACGTCGCGTGCGAAGCCGGGCGGGATCTCGATCGCGAGCGACAGCTGGCCGTTGCGCATGCGGCGATCGATATCGCGGTCATCGGCAAGCTGGGCGCGCGGCACGAAGTAGCGGGAGCCCGCGAGATGCTGCGCGTAGTCCTGGCTCAGCATCGATTGATCGCGATCGAGCACGGCGAACGTCAGGTTGTCCACGTCCAGACTGATGCCGATGCTGATCACGCACATCAACACGAGCGAACCGAACAGCGCCAGCGTCGCGCGCAGCGGGTCGCGGCGCAGCTCCAGCACTTCGCGCCACAGGTAGCTGCCGGCGCGCGCCGGGCTGAACCAGGCGGCGCCGCGGCCGGCGTCGCTCGCGTCGGGCGACGCGGCGAGCCAGTCGGCGCCCGGTGACGTGTCCGTCGGTGCGCTGTCGCCGCGTTGCGCGTCGGTCAGGTAGCCGATGAACGCGTCCTCGAGCGTGGCGGCGCCGCGCAGGCGAACCAGTTCGTCCGGCGCGGCGCTCGCCAGCACGCGGCCCGCATGCATCAGCGAGATGCGGTCGCAGCGGGCGGCCTCGTTCATGAAGTGCGTCGAAATGAAAATCGTGACGCGGTCGTTGCGCGCGAGCTCGATCATCAATCGCCAGAAGTCGTCGCGCGCAACCGGGTCCACGCCCGACGTCGGTTCGTCGAGGATCAGCAGTTCGGGCTTGTGCACCATCGCGACGGCAAGGGACAGCCGCTGCCGCATGCCGAGCGGCAGGCGTTCGGGCAGCGCATCGAGTACGTCCGCGAGACCGAAGCGCCCGACCATTTCGTCGATGCGCGCGGGCAGGTCCGCTTCCGGCACGCCGAACAGGCGCGCATGCAGCACGAGGTTCTGCCGGACGGTCAGTTCGCCGTACAGCGAAAACCCTTGCGACATGTAGCCGACGCGCCTGCGCGTATCGATGTCGTTCGCGGCGACCGGCCGGCCGAACAGCGTCGCCGTGCCTTCGGACGCGGCGAGCAGGCCCGTGAGCATCTTCATGGTCGTCGATTTGCCGCAGCCGTTGGAGCCGAGAAAGCCGAAGATTTCGCCGCGGCGAATCTTCAGGCTCACGTGGTCGACCGCGATGAAATCGCCGAACCGCATCGTCAGGCCGTCGGCCTCGATCGCGTAGCCGTCGGTCGCGTCGGGCTGGAACGGCGCGATCCGGATCGGCTGGTGCCCGTGCCGGCGCGCTTCCGGCAGCAACGCGATGAACGCGGCTTCCAGCGTGTCGCAGCCGGTGCGGGCGAGCAGGTCGCCGGGGCTGCCCGTCGCGAGCACGCGGCCGGCGTCCATCGCGATCAGCCAGTCGAAACGCCGGGCCTCGTCCATGTACGCGGTCGCAACGAGCACGCTCATCGCCGGACGCGCGGTGCGAATACGGTCGATCAGTTCCCAGAACTGGGCGCGCGACAGCGGATCCACGCCGGTCGTCGGTTCGTCCAGGATCAGCAGGTCGGGATCGTGGATCAATGCGCAGCACAGGCCGAGTTTCTGCTTCATCCCGCCGGACAGTTTGCCGGCGGGGCGGTCGAGAAACGCATGCAGCCCGGTGCTGTGCGTGAGCGCGTCGATGCGGCGGCGTCGCTCGGCCGCATCGTGGCCGAACAGTCGGGCGAAGAACTGCAGGTTTTCCTCGACCGACAGCGTCGCGTACAGGTTCCGACCCAACCCTTGCGGCATATAGGCGATGCGCCGGCATACGCGTGCGCGGTGGCCGCGCGACGACAGGTCGCCGCCGAGGGCCCATACGCGGCCCTGCTGGATCGCCCGTGCGCCGGACACGAGCGCGAGCAGGCTCGACTTGCCGACGCCGTCCGGTCCGATCAGCCCGACCATGCGGCCGGCCGGGATATCGAGCGTCACGTCGTCGAGCGCGCAGGTATCGCCGTAGCGCAACGAGACGCCCGACAGCCGGGCGACCACGCCCGATTCAACGGATGCGGGCGGACCTTCGCCCGCACCGGCACCGCTAGCGACGGGCAACGTCGCGTTCATTGCGGCACCTTGATCGCGAGGCGCGCCGGCCAGCCCGCGTTCGGATCGGTCTTCAGCCACGCGACACCCGGCAGGCCGGTCTTGACGAGCTTCAGATGGCGCTGCAGCAGATCGCGGTCGATGCGCGCCTTGACCCGAAACATCAGTTTCTGCCGTTCGGTGGCCGTCTCGACCGTTTTCGGCGTGAATTGCGCCGTGCTCGACACGTAGGACACGCGTGCCGGAATCACGTATTCCGGCGCCGCATCGAGCACGATCCGCACGTCGGCGCCGAGCGGGACTCTGCCGACAACCGTTTCGGGCAGGAAGAACGTCATGTAGACGTCGGACAGATCGACGACATTGAGCACCTTGCCGCCTGCCGGCAGGACTTCGCCCGATTCGGCGATGCGATACTGGACCCGCCCGTCGCGCGGCGACGTCAGCTCGCTGTCCGAGATATCGGCCTGCACGCGCGCGACGGTCGCTTGCGCGGCCGTCACCGCCGAGCGGGCGGCGACGAGCTGGGCGCGGGTGGCGTCGATCCCGGCCTGCGCGGCTTCGACCTGGGCGCGCGCGGCGTTGACGGTCGCCCGCAGGCTGCCGGCGCGCGCGCGATCGTCGTCGAGTTCCTGCAGCGACGACGCGCCGTCCCGCGACAGCGTTTCGGAGCGTGCCAGCCGGCGCGTGGCCGCGTCGAGCTCGCTTTCCCGCTGCACGACGAGCGCGGCCGCCGCGGCCTTGTCGCTGCGACGCTGGGCCACCTGCGCGTCGATGCTCGCCGCGGTGTTCACCGCCTGTTGTTCCCGGGCCTGCGCCTCGTCGAGCTGCGCCCGCAGGACGACGACGTCCATGCGGGCGAGCGGCTGACCGGCACTCACGAAATCGCCTTCGTCGACGAGCATGGCGGTGACGCGCCCCGGCAGCTTGGTCGCGACGTCGATCTCGGTCGCCTCGATGCGGCCGTTGCCGCTGACGAGCCCGGCGTCCGTCTGTGCGTCGCGCCAGCGCGTCCAGCCGTAGTAAAGGAGGCCGATCGCGAGCACGGCCGCACCGGCACCGATCAGAAGAGGGCGCTTGATGGTCTTCATGGTCTGGAACCCGAATCGATGGAAAGGTGGTTCGATGCCGCGGCGGCGCTGTCGGTATCGGTGGTCCCGCCGCCGAGCGCGCCGTACAGCGCGACGCGGCTCGATAGCAGCGCACGACGCGTCATCACCCATTGCTGCTCGGCGTTCATCAGGTCCCGTTGCGCATCGAGTACTTCCAGGAAGCGGGTGGCGCCGCTGTCGTAGCGCAGTTTCGCCAGACGTGCGCGCTCGGCCTGGGACGCGAGCGTCGCCCGTTCGATCGCGACCTGGTCGGCGAGCCAGTAGCGTGCGGCGAGTGCATCGGACACGTCGCGAAACGCGCGCTGCACGGTCTTCTCGTACTGGGCGAGCGCCTCGTCGCGCTGGGCGTGCGCGAGGGCGAGATTCGACCGATTGCGGCCGCCGTCGACGAGCGGCAGCGTGACGTTCGGAATCACCGACCACACGCCCGTTCCGGACGACAGCAGGTCGCGCAGTGCGGTGCTCCCCGAACCGATCGCGCTCGTCAATGCGATACGCGGGAAAAACGCCGCGCGCGCCGCGCCGATGTTCGCGCGCGTGGCCTGCAATTCGTGCTCCGCCGCGATTACGTCCGGACGCCGGGCGAGCAGCGACGACGGCAGGCCCGGCGCGAGCGACGGCATCACGGCGCCATCGTCGAGCGTCAGCGGCGCGTCGGCCAGCGCCGGCGTCGCACCGACGAGCAATGCCAGCGCATCGGCCGCCGATGCCCGCGCCTGCTGCAACTGGACGCCAAGCGACTCGGCCTGCTGCAGCAGGATTTCCGATTGCGTCAGGTCCAGCCGCGAGATCGCGCCGGCCGCGTGACGCAGCCGGAAAATCCGCAGCGATTCGCGTCGCGTGTCGATCGTCGCGCGCGTCAGCGCGATCCGTTCATCGATCTCGCACAGGGTCAGATAGGCGTCCGCCACGCCGGTGATCACGCTCAGCGTCACCGCTTGCCGGGCCGCATCGCTCGCGAGATAGCGCTGCAGCGCCGACGCTTTCAGGTTGCGCACGCGGCCCCAGAAATCGATCTCCCATTGCGTCTCCGCCAGCTGGATCTCGTAGACCTGGCCGATGACCGGCGTCGGCGTCAGGAAGCCGCCCGCTGTGCGAAACCGCGCGTAGGCCGCGCCGGCGCCGATCGTCGGCCACTGATCCGCGCTGCGGATGCCATAGACGGCGCGCGCCTGTTCGACGCGTGCAACCGCTGCGCGCAGATCCCGGTTGTCGGCGAGCGCCTGCTCGATCAACGCACGCAGACGTCCGTCGACGAAGTAGTCTTGCCAGGCGGGCGGCGCCTGCGCAATGGCGGCGCTGCGGGCGGCAGGATCGGGGAACGCGGCGGGGATCGGCGCGGCGGGACGTTCGTCGGGTGGCGCGAGCGACAGGCATCCCGACAGCAGGCCCGCACAGGCTGCCAGCGCAACGAGACGAACGCGCCGCGCGGCGGCAGGCTGAAACAGCGGCGGAAGCGCGACGGCGCGCATGGGGTTCCTCATCGGCTACACGAACACGGGATGGCGCCGCGCTCGTGGCGACGCCGCTTCGGGTTCACTTATATCCGACGATTGCCGCGCGCCCCCTTGATCTGAATCACTGCGGCGGGAATGCGGGTCGAGGGCGGCCTCGGTTGACAGGCAGCGGTAATTCGCGTCAGCCGATGTTCCGCTTACGGGCGACGCCGGCGCGGCTCGCTTGCCGGCGATGCCTCACGCCCGCACGCTATGCGTGAACCGCGACCCGATACCGCGTGGTCTGCCGATAGACGTCGCCCGGACGAACGATCACGTCGTCGCGCAGGCCGTCCATGTTGACCTGGTCCGGAAACCCGCCCGCCTCGACGCACAGCGCCGCGTGCTGCACGCAGCGCGTGCCGCCGCTCACGCGCAGGCCGTCGAGATAGTTGCCCGTATAGAGCTGCAGCCCGCGCTGATCGGTCGACACCATCAACTCGCGGCCGCTTTCCGGATCGTAGATCCGTGCGACGGGCCGGACCTCGCGCGCGCCGTTGCCGACGACGTAGCAGTGATCGAAACCGCGCGCCCGCGCCAGTTGCGCATGCGGCCAGTCGAGGCGTGCGCCGATCGGCGCGCTGTGCCGGAAATCGAACGCCGTGCCCGTCACGTCGGCCGTGCCGGTCGGGATCAGCGCATCGTCCACTTCGAGGAACGCGTCGGCGTCGATGTGCAGCAGATGGCCGCGCACGTCGCTGCCCGCGCGCCCGTTCAGGTTGAAGTAGCTGTGGTTCGTCAGGTTCAGCGGCGTCGGCGCATCGGTCCACCCCGAATAGTCGATCGTCAGCGTGCCGTCGTCGTCGAGCGTGTAGCGTACCTGCACGCTCACGTTGCCGGGGAATCCCGCATCGCCTTCCGGCGAATCGAGCCGCAGCGTCAGCCCGCCGCTATCGTCGACCACGTCCCACCGCGCGCGATGAAAGCCGTTCGCGCCGCCGTGCAGCAGGTTGCCGTTCTCGTTGCGGTCGAGCAGGTAGTCGACGCCGTCGAGCGTGAAGCGCGCGCCGGCGATCCGGTTCGCCCAGCGGCCGACCGTCGCGCCGAGATAGGCGCCGGATTCGAGGTACTCGGCCGGCGTGTCGTGCGCGAGCACGATATCGGCCAGGCGCCCCGTGCGGTCGGGCGCGAGCCACGACACGACGGTCGCGCCGAGATCGCTGACGACGACGCGCATCCCGTGCGCGTTGCGCAGCGTGTAGCGCCGCACGGGTTCGCCGTCGGGCAACGTGCCCCACGGCTCGGCCAGCACGCGTGCCACGCCGGGTGTCAGAGGTGAGGAATCGGTATCGATGTGCATGAGTGGATGTCGAATGGGCGGCGGGCGTCAGTTCGTGGCGGCCGCGCGGTCCTGATATTCGCGCGGCGTGCAGCCGAGTTCGCGCCGGAACACCGCGTACATGTATTGAAGCGACGTGAACCCGCAACGGATCGCGACTTCCGCGCTCGACGCCTGCCGGCCGGCGAGCAGCGCCTGCGCGGCTTCGAGTTTGTGACGCAGGATTTCCTGATGCACGGTGCGCTGCAGTTCGCGCCGGAAGTGCTCCTCGAGCAGCGAGCGCGACACGCCGACATAGTCGGCGACCTGTTCGGTCTTGATCCCCTGGCACGCGTACTGGCGGATGAAATGCCGGGCGCGCATCACGTGCGGGCTCGCCAGCGGCTGGTGGCGCGTCGATTCGAGCACGTTGATGCCGACCGGCGGCACGAGAATGCGCTGCCCGGGAAAGCGTGCGCCGCGCAGCATCCGGTGCAGCAGGTGCGCGGCGGTGCGGCCCATTTCCTCGGTGCCCTGGATCACCGACGACAGCGGAATGCGCGTCAGCGTGCGCGTGAGCGGATCGTTGTCGATGCCGATGATCGCGACCTGTTCCGGCACCGCGATGCCGGCGATCAGGCACGCCTGCAGCAGATGCCGCGCGCGCGCATCGGTCACCGCGATCACGCCGACCGGCTTCGGCAGCGCATGCAGCCAGTCGATCAGTTGCTCGATCGCGTGATTCCAGCCCGACGCGCTGGTCGACAGCCCACGATAGATCGGCGCGTCGAGCCCGTCCGCGCGCGCGAGCCGGTCGAACGCCAGCTCGCGCTGCTGCGCCCAGCGGTTTTCCTGCGCGACCGGCAGGCTGTACATCGCGAAATGCGCGAGGCCGGCCCCGATCAGGTGCGTATAGGCGAGCGACACGAGCTTCGGGTTGTCCGTCGCAATATATGGGACATCGTCCGGGTACTGCGCCGGGTCCTCGTACGACGATCCGATCGCGACGATCGGCAGCGGCGAGCCGGCGAGCGCGTCGGCGACGGCCGGGTCGTCGAAGTCCGCGATGATGCCGTCGCCGTCGAAACGCTCGATTCCGGTGAGCCGGCAGCGGAAATCGTCTTCGAGGAACAGGTCCCACACGACGCGCGTCGTGTGCAGGTACTGGCCGATGCCGCTGATGATCTCGCGGTCGTAGACCTTGTTCGCGTTGAACAGCAGCGCGATGCGGTGCGGTGTCTGGGCGGATGGGGCGCGTGTCATCTCGGTGTCGGGTGAGCGCGTCGGGGCGCCGTGCCGTTGTCTCCGGGGCGCGCTCGACGGCGGCGCGCGGTTGTCTGGTGTACGGCGATTGTAGGACGGAACGCAGGCCGCACGCGTACGACTGGCAAGAAACATCAAGCGCGCTGCGCAATTTCGCAATTGCCGGCCGGCAGGCGCGGGGGCACGATCCAGCCAACCGAATTCGGCCGCGTGCGTCGCCGCGACGCGCGTTGCGCTGCAACAAGAACCTGCACGGAGACGCCATGTCGTATTTCGAACACATTCCCGCCATTCGCTACGAAGGCCCGCAGTCGGACAATCCGCTCGCGTATCACCATTACGACCCCGAGAAGCGCGTGCTCGGCAAGACGCTTGCCGAGCATCTGCGGATCGCGGTCTGCTATTGGCACACGTTCGTGTGGCCGGGCAACGACATCTTCGGCCAGGCCGCATTCCAGCGGCCGTGGCACCAGCCCGGCGACGCGCTCGAACGCGCGCGGATGAAGGCCGATGCCGCATTCGAATTCTTCACGAAGCTCGGCACGCCGTTCTACACGTTCCATGACACCGACGTCGCGCCGGAAGGCGACAGCCTGCGCGAATACGCGGCCAATTTCGCGCGGATGGTCGACTATCTCGGCGAGCGCCAGCAGGCCAGCGGCGTACGGCTGTTGTGGGGCACCGCGAACCTGTTCTCGCACCCGCGCTTCGCGGCCGGCGCCGCGACGAACCCGAACCCCGACGTGTTCGCCTGGGCCGCGACCCAGGTGTGCCATGCGCTCGACGCGACCCACCGGCTCGGCGGCGAAAACTACGTGCTGTGGGGCGGACGCGAAGGCTACGAGACGCTGCTCAATACCGACCTGAAGCGCGAGCGCGACCAGTTCGCCCGCTTCCTGTCGATGGTCGTCGAGCACAAGCACCGGATCGGCTTCAAGGGCGCGCTGCTGATCGAGCCGAAGCCGCAGGAGCCGACCAAGCACCAGTACGACTACGACGTCGCGACCGTGCACGGCTTTCTCGTGCAGTACGGGCTGCAGGACGAGATCCGCGTGAACATCGAGGCGAACCACGCGACGCTCGCCGGCCATTCGTTCCATCACGAGATCGCGAACGCGTTCGCGCTCGGCGTGTTCGGCAGCGTCGACGCGAACCGCGGCGATCCGCAGAACGGCTGGGACACCGACCAGTTCCCGAACAGCGTCGAGGAGCTGACGCTCGCGTTCTACGAGATCCTGCGCCACGGCGGCTTCACGACCGGCGGGATGAACTTCGACGCGAAGGTGCGTCGCCAGAGCATCGATCCGGAAGACCTGTTCTACGGCCACGTCGGCGCGATCGACGTGCTCGCGCTCGCGCTCGAACGCGCGGCGGTGCTGGTCGAGAACGACCGGCTCGACGCGCTGCGCCGGCAGCGTTATGCGCAGTGGGACGATGAATTCGGCCGCAAGATCCTGTCGGGTGGCTACACGCTGGAGTCGCTGGCGGCCGATGCGCTCGCGCGCGGTGTGGACCCGCGGCATGCGAGCGGCGCGCAGGAGCGGCTGGAGAACATCGTGAACCAGGCGATCTACGGGCTGCGCTGACGCCATGTACATCGGACTCGATCTCGGCACGTCGGGCGTGAAGGCGGTGCTGCTCGACCGTGACGGCGCGGTGCGCGCGAGCGCGAGCCGTCCGCTCACCGTGAGCCGGCCGCAGCCGCGCTGGTCCGAGCAGGCGCCGCGCGACTGGTGGGAGGCCGCCTGCGACGCGCTCGCCGCACTCGTGGCGGAGGCGCGTACGGCCGGCATCGATCCGCGCGACATCGACGCGCTCGGGTTGACCGGCCAGATGCACGGCGCGACGCTGCTCGATGCGCACGGCGACGTGCTGCGCCCCGCGATTTTGTGGAACGACGGCCGGGCCGACGCGGAGTGCGACGAACTCGAACGGCTCGCGCCCGCGCTGCGCACGGTGGCCGGCAACATCGCGATGCCGGGCTTCACCGCGCCGAAGCTGCTGTGGGTGCGGCGTCACGAGCCCGACGTGTTCGCGCGCATCGCCTACGTGCTGCTGCCGAAGGATTATCTGCGCTACCGGCTGACCGGCGCGTTCGCGACCGATTCGTCGGATGCCGCCGGCACGCTGTGGCTCGACGTCGCGAAGCGCGATTACGACGACACGCTGCTCGCCGCCTGCGGGCTGTCGCGCACGCAGATGCCGGCCGTCTTCGAGGGCAACCAAATCACCGGCACGCTGCTGCCGGCTGTCGCACGGGCGCTGGGCCTGCGCGAGATCCCGGTGGTGGCGGGCGGCGGCGACAACGCGGCCGGCGCGGTGGGCGTCGGGATCGTGCGGCCCGGCGATGCGCTGCTGTCGCTCGGCACGTCGGGCGTGTATTTCGCGGTGTCGGACGGGTTTCGCGCGAATCCCGAATCGGCGGTGCACAGCTTCTGTCATGCGCTGCCCGATACGTGGCACCTGATGTCCGTGATGCTGAACGCGGCCGGCTGCATCGACTTCACCGCGCAACTGGCCGGCTACGACGGCGTCGCGGCGCTGCTCGACGATGCGGAGACGAACGCACGCGCGAGCCGCCCGTGGTTCCTGCCGTACCTGAGCGGCGAGCGCACGCCGCACAACGACGTGAACGCGAAGGGCGTGTTCTACGGGCTCACGCCGGACACGCGGCGCGCGGATCTCGCGAACGCGACGCTCGAAGGCGTCGGCTTCGCGCTGCTCGACGGCATCGATGCGCTGCATGCGGCCGGGCTCGCCCCCGACAGCATCACCGTGATCGGCGGCGGCTCGCGCAGCGCGTACTGGACGCAGATGCTCGCCGACCTGAGCGGCCGCGCGCTGACGCTGCGCGAAGGCGGCGAAGTGGGGCCGGCGCTCGGCGCCGCGCGCCTCGCGCACCTCGCGGTCGAACCGCGTGCGCGGCTGGACGACGTGTGCCCGCAACCGCCCGTCGTCGCGGTGCGCGAGCCCGATCCCGAGCGGCACGCGTGGTATCGCGACGTGCGCCGGCCGACGTTTCGCGCGCTGTATCGGGCGCTCGAACCGGTGTTTGCGACGGGCGCTTGACACGCACGTTGCAGTGAATCGATGCGGGCGGTGCAATCCGGCGGCCGCCCGCGGTTCGTGAGTGGTTCCATAACAAGGAGTGGAGACATGAAATCCGTGACGCGTCGTACCGTATTGAGTTCGCTTGCCGGCGCCGCCGCGCTGGCGATCCTCGCACTGGGCTCGCCGCTCGCCCATGCGAGCAAGGACAAGCCCGAGATCGGTTTCTGCATCGACGACCTGCGCGTCGAGCGCTGGTCGCGCGATCGCGACTATTTCGTTGCAGCCGCAACCAAACTCGGCGCGAAGGTGTCGGTGCAGTCGGCCGACGCAAGCGAGGCGCGGCAGATTTCGCAGATCGAGAACCTGATCTCGCGCGGCGTCGACGTGATCGTCATCGTGCCGTTCAACTCGAAGACGCTCGGCAACGTCGTCGCCGAAGCGCGCAAGGCCGGCATCAAGGTCGTGTCGTACGACCGCCTGATTCTCGACGCGGACGTCGACGCGTATATCTCGTTCGACAACGAGAAGGTCGGCGAGCTGCAGGCGCAGGGCGTGTTCGACGCGAAGCCGAAGGGCAACTACTTCCTGTTGGGCGGTGCGCCGACCGACAACAACGCGAAGATGCTGCGCGAAGGACAACTGAAGGTGCTGAAGCCCGCGATCGACCGCGGCGACATCAAGGTCGTCGGCCAGCAGTGGGTGCCCGAATGGAGCGCGTCGACCGCGCTGCGGATCGTCGAGGACGCGCTGACCGCGAACAATAACAAGATCGACGCGATCGTCGCGTCGAACGACGGCACGGCCGGCGGCGCGATCCAGGCGCTCGCCGCGCAGCATCTGGCCGGCAAGGTGCCGGTGTCCGGGCAGGATGCGGATCTGGCCGCGGTCAAGCGGGTGATCGCCGGCACGCAGACGATGACCGTCTACAAGCCGCTGAAGCTGATCGCGAGCGAAGCCGCGAAGCTGGCGGTCGATCTCGCGAAGGGCACGAAGCCTGCGTTCAACGCGCAGTACGACAACGGCAAGAAGAAGGTCGACACGGTGCTGCTGCAGCCGACGCTGCTGACCAAGCGCAACGTCGACGTCGTCGTGAAGGACGGCTTCTATACCCAGGCCCAGCTGGCGAGCCAGTAAGCGTACGACGGACGCGACGCGCGGCCGCCGCGACGGCGGCCGCTTACTGCGAGGCAATGAACGAATGACGGAACCCTTGCTGACGATGCGTGGCATCGTCAAGGCATTCGACGGCGTGAAGGCGCTCGACGGTATCGACCTGACCGTGCGCCCCGGCGAATGCGTCGGGCTGTGCGGCGAGAACGGCGCCGGCAAGTCGACGCTGATGAAGGTGCTGTCGGGCGTGTACCCGCACGGCACGTGGGACGGCGAGATCCGCTGGGAAGGCGCGCCGCTCGTGGCGTCCGGCGTGCGCGACACCGAGCGCGCGGGCATCGCGATCATCCATCAGGAACTGATGCTCGTGCCCGAACTGTCGGTGGCCGAGAACATCTTCCTCGGCAACGAGATCACGCTGCCGGGCGGGCGCATGCACTTCGCGGCGATGGTCCAGCGCGCGGAGGAACTGCTGCAGGAATTACGGATCGACTCGATCAACGTCGCGCAGCCGGTGATGAACTACGGCGGCGGCCACCAGCAGCTGATCGAGATCGCGAAGGCGCTGAACAAGCGCGCGAAGCTGCTGATCCTCGACGAACCGTCGTCGTCGCTGAGCGCGTCGGAAACGCGGATCCTGCTCGACATCGTGCGCGACCTGAAGCGGCGCGGCGTGGCGTGCGTGTACATCTCGCACAAGCTCGACGAGGTGGCGGCCGTGTGCGACACGGTCACCGTGATCCGCGACGGCCGCCATGTCGCGACCGAGCCGATGGCCGCGTTGACCACCGACCGGATCATCGCGATGATGGTCGGCCGCGAGATCCGCGACCTGTATCCGCGCGAGCCGCACGAGATCGGCGACGTCGTGCTCGACGTACGCCACGTGACGTGCCGCGACGTGACGAACGCGCGCCGCAAGCGCGTGGACGACGTGTCGTTCAGCGTGCGGCGCGGCGAGATCGTCGGCGTGGCCGGGCTCGTCGGCGCGGGGCGCACCGAGTTGATGCAGGCGATCTTCGGCGCGTATCCGGGCGCGTGCACGGCGACCGTGACGATGAACGGCCGGCCGCTGTCGATCCGCTCGCCGGCCGACGCGATCCGCGCCGGCATCGCGATGGTGCCCGAGGACCGCAAGCGCCACGGCATCGTGCCGCAGCTCGGCGTCGGCCACAACATCACGCTCGCGGTGCTGCAGCGCTTCGCGGCGCGCGGGCGGATCGACGCGGCCGCCGAGCTCGACGCGATCCGCACCGAGATGCAGCGGCTGTCGGTGCGTGCCGCCCACCCGTTCCTGTCGATCGCGAGCCTGTCGGGCGGCAACCAGCAGAAGGCGGTGCTCGCGAAGATGCTGCTGACCGAGCCGCAGGTGCTGATCCTCGACGAACCGACGCGCGGCGTCGACGTGGGCGCGAAGGCCGAGATCTACCGGCTGATCTTCGCGCTGGCCAAGCGCGGCGTCGCGCTGATCGTCGTGTCGTCGGAACTGCCGGAAGTGCTCGGCCTCGCCGATCGCGTGCTGGTGATCGGCGAAGGCGAATTGCGCGGCGATTTCGTCAACCAGGGCCTCACGCAGGAACAGATTCTCGGCGCCGCGCTGAAGCCCGCGCGGCTGCCGGCCGAACCCACCGCAGCGAGTGCGACATGAATTCCGAACTTTCTTCCTCGACCCCGGCGACGCCGGATGCAGACGCCGGCCGCGCGCCGCGGCTGCCATTGCGCCACGTCTTCACGCGCTACAAGGTGCTCGCGCTGCTGTTCGCGGTCGTCGCGATCTGGGCGTTCTTCTCGGTGCTGACGGACGGCGCGTTCGTCACGCCGCGCAACGTATCGAACCTGCTGCGGCAGATGTCGATCACCGGCATGCTCGCGTGCGGGATGGTGTTCGTCATCATCGCGGGCGAGATCGACCTGTCGGTCGGCTCGCTGCTCGGGCTGCTCGGCGGCGTCGCCGCGATCCTCGACGTCAACCGCCACTGGCCGGTTGCGGCGACGGTCCCGGCCGTGCTCGCGCTCGGCGTGCTGATCGGACTCTTCAACGGCTGGTGGTCGACCTATCGGCGCGTGCCGTCGTTCATCGTGGGGCTCGGCGGGATGCTCGCGTTTCGCGGCATCCTGCTCGGCGTGACGGGCGGCTCGACGATCGCGCCCGTGTCGGACGGCTTCGTGTTCATCGGGCAGGGTTATCTGCCGCGTCTCGCCGGGGACGGCCTCGCGGTGCTGCTGTTCGTGGTCGCGACGCTGCTGGTGGTGCGGCAGCGCGGCACGCGGCGGCGCTACCGGCTCTCGGTCGCGCCGTTGTGGCAGGACGTCGCGAAGATCGTCGGCGCGGGCGCCGTGCTGTTCGCGTTCGTCGCGACGCTCGACCGTTACGGCGGCATTCCGGTGCCCGTGCTGCTGCTGCTCGTGCTGCTCGGCGTGTTCTCGTGGATCGCGACGCAGACCGTGTTCGGCCGGCGCATCTATGCGGTGGGGTCGAACCTGGAGGCGACGCGGCTGTCGGGCGTGGACACCGATCGCGTGAAGCTCGTGATCTTCGCGCTGATGGGGCTGATGTGCGCGTTCGCCGGCCTCGTCAACACGGCGCGGCTCGCGGCCGGGTCGCCGTCGGCCGGCTCGATGGGCGAACTCGATGCGATCGCCGCGTGCTTCATCGGCGGCACGTCGATGCGCGGCGGGTCGGGCACCGTCTACGGCGCGCTGATCGGCGCGCTCGTGATGGCGAGCCTCGACAACGGGATGTCGATGCTCGACGTCGACGCGTACTGGCAGATGATCGTCAAGGGCGCGGTGCTGGTGCTGGCGGTGTGGATCGACGTGGTGTCGCGGTCGAACCGGCGCTGACGTGCGGGTCGGCGCCGGTCGGTCGCGAGTCGACGAAGAGGACGACCATGGAACGAAACACGATGCGCGCGGCGGATGTTTCCGTGCGGGTGGCCGGACCGTTCGCGATGCCGGATGCCGGTTCCGTGCTGGGCCTGGATGACCCGCGCGACCGGCAGGTGATCGCGGATGCACTGCGCGCGCTGCTGCGCGAGCGTTCCGAAGCGCTCGCGTTCGCGATGCGCATGGCTGACCAGTGCGGCCGGCCCCGGCCCGATGCAGCCGATTTCGCGCTGACCGACATCATTCGGCTGGCACGCATCGTCGAGCGAGTCGAGCGGGACGGTGCGTCGAAGCGCGCTGCCGTTGCCGCGGACGCGCGTTGAAAGGCGAGGCGGCTCCGACGCGCGGGCCGCGGACCGAATGCGCCGCGCATGCCGCGCGGTCGACGCTCAACGCGGCGAATCGAATCGCACGCCGATCAGCGGACGACGATTCCCCGAGTCGCGGGCTGACGCGGCCGTTTCCTTACAACGCGTAATTGACCCGCCCGATCCCGACGCGCACCATGCGCGGTTGCCGCCGCTTCCCGCCACTGTCATCGTTTGCGTTCAGGATCGCATGACGTGTGGCGGCCGGAGCCGGTGCAGGCGAAGCGGGGCGCTTCCGCAGATGCCTGACCAACCGCCGTCTGCTTCGCCGTGCCGGGACTTCCGGCGACAGCGGCACACTTTCGACGAAGTTCGAACCCAGGGCCGCGCGCGGGCGCGGCCGCAACGACCAAGGGAGACGCATGAGCGGCAAGGACTGGACGAAGGACAACGCGATGCGCGAAGCGGTCGCGCATCGCACGGGCGACGCTTCGCAACCCGAATGGATGTCGGACGACGCGATGTCGCGGCGCACGTTTCTCCACAGTCTGGGCGCATGGGCGATGCTCGCCTGCGGCGGGACGTTCGGCGGTGCGAGCGCCGCATTCGCCGCGGTATCGCAGGGCTCGACGGCGGCCTTCGTCCATCCGGGCCTGCTGCATACGCAGGCGGATTTCGATCGCGTCGCGCAAAAGGTGATGACGCACGCGCAGCCGTGGTTCGACGGCTGGTCGGTGCTGATCGCGAACGGCCACGCGAGCCAGTCGTGGCAGCCGCGACCGCAGGTCGAGATCGATCGCGGCGGCAGCGGGCCGCAGAACTACGGAATCCTGTACAACGACGTCGCCGCCGCCTATGCGTGCGCGCTGCGCTGGAAGGTGACCGGCGACAAGCTGTATGCGGACACGGCCGTGCGGATCATGAACGCATGGGCGGCGACGCTGAAGCGCCTGGGCGGCGATTCGAACGTCGACCTCGCGGCCGGCCTGTACGGCTACGAGTTCGCGAATGCCGGCGAGATCATGCGCGGCTATCCGGGCTGGGCGGCCGCGGATTTCGCCGCGTTCCAGCGGATGATGCGCACCGTGTTCTACCCGATCAACACCGATTTCCTGCATCGTCACAACAATACCGAGATCACGCACTACTGGGCGAACTGGGACCTGTGCAATATCGCGTCGATCCTCGCGATCGGCGTGCTGTGCGACGACCGCGTGCTGTTCGACGAGGCGATCGACTATTTCCGCGCGGGGCCCGGCAACGGCGCGATACCGCAGGCGGTGTATTACCTGCATCCGGGCCATCTCGGCCAGTGGCAGGAGAGCGGCCGCGACCAGGGGCACAACACGCTCGGCATCGCGCTGGCCGGCGCGATTTGCGAGATGGCGTGGAATCAGGGCGTCGATCTGTACGGGTACGACAACAACCGTTTTCTTGCCGGCGCCGAATACGTCGCGAAAGCCAATTTGCGCCAATCGCCCGACGGCCCGTTCTTCGACGTGCCGTACGTCACCTACTCGAACGTGAACGTCACGCAAACGCAGTTCGCGACCGGCGGTCAGGGCGGGGTCCGGCCGTGCTGGGCGCTCGTGTACAACCACTACGTGAACCGCAAGGGGCTCGCGGCGCCGTGGTCGAAGCGCTTCGCGCTCGCCGCACAGCCCGAGGGTGGCGGCGGCAACTACGGGCCGAACAGCGGCGGCTACGATCAGCTCGGCTACGGCACGCTGATGTATACGCGCGATCCGGCCGGCCCGGCGCCCGCACCGAGCGGGCTCACCGCGCACGCGAGCGCCGGGCGCGCGGTGCTGTCGTGGTGGGGTGTCGCGAACGGCACGCACTATACGGTGAAGCGCGGCGCGGCGTCGGGCGGCCCGTACGCGACCGTCGCGACCGGCATCGTCGATCCGCTGACGTGGACGGACAGCCCGGCCGCGGGCACCTGGTATTACGTTGTGAGCGCAACCACGCCGACCGGCGAAACGCAGCATTCCGCGGAGGCGCGCGTGGTGACCGGCCAGCAGCTGCAGATCTGGCTGCCGTTCGACGAATCGCGCGGCGTCACCGCCGCCGATCGCAGCGGCAACGGGCACCCCGGTACGCTGGTCGGCGGGGCGGCGTTCGCGCCGGGGCGCAGCGGCAATGCGCTGTCGCTCGACGGTGCGGGCAGCTACGTCGCGCTTGCGGCGGGCGTGCTCGCCGACGTGTCGGATTTCACGGTCGCGGCATGGGTGTGTGCGCGCACCGTGCGGAAGTGGTCGCGGGTGTTCGACTTCGGCTCCGGTGTCGGGCGCTACATGATGCTCACGCCGCTCGCCGACACCGGCGCGCTGCGCTTCGCGATCACGGTCAACGGGGCGCACGGCGAGCGGCGTATCGATGCGAAAGCGCCGCTGCGAGCCGCGCAGTGGACGCACGTGGCCGTCACGCTGGCGGGGACGACGGCCACGCTCTACGTCGACGGCGCAGCAGTCGGCAGCGCGGCCGACGCGTTTCTCGCGCCGTGGCGGCTCGGTCCGACCGCGAACAACTGGATCGGGCGGTCGCAGTTCGCGGCCGATCCGGCCTTCGACGGCTTGGTGAGCGATTTCCGCGTGTACCACGGTGCGCTGACGGCGGGGCAAGTCGCCGCGCTTGCGCGGTAGGGGCGCGCCGCACGCCAAGAGGGGTCGAGACGCCCGACGCCGGATTTCCGGCGGCGGGCGTTTTCGATTCCCGTTCGATTTTCCGGGCAGGTACCTTCAAGCCTGAGTACGGTCGGCGCAACGGCGCGGGCTCGGCGAAGGCGGTGATTGCGGACACGTATGTCGATGGCGGCAAGGCGGCCCAGGCGCGTGCGATCGGCGGGATTCGTCGCCGATACCGAAATGCAAGTGGCGAGCGTGACGGCACTGGCGCGCGCCGTTGCCGTTCCGATCCGATCGGGCCGGCAGTCGGCGCAATGCATGCCGGTCGTGACCGCTTCGCATGACATGCAATACGCTATTCTGTCGTCCTCAACCGCCAGCCCGATCCGATGAAGCGTCCGTCGTTTTCCACCCAACTCGTCATGCTCTGGGCACTCGTCGCGGCGCTGTGCGCGACGCTGGTCGCGGTCGTCTGGGTTACGGCGACTTCCGCCGAGAGTCAGCAGGTGGCCAGCGCGAAGGCCGCCGGCGCGTCGGCCTGCGAAGCGGTCGCGTCGCGTTACGGCGCGTCTTCCGCGTCGGCGGGCGCCGGGCCCGCCCCGGACCTGATGCACGCGATCCTCGACATCGTGCTGTCCCGCGCGCCGGACATGGAGGGCGGGTTCTGGATGCCCGACGCCGCCCCGGCGGCGAGCGGCTTTCTCGCGTATTCCTTTCCGACTTATCAGGGCAGCGGCGTCAAACACGACGTTCCGGAAGCGGAAACGCCGCTGATCCTCCGCACGCTGCGCGCCGCGGCCGCGACGCATGCCGCGACGGCGAACGTCGTCGAAGGCGCGCAGGATGCGGTGATCGCGGCGGCCTGTCCGGTACGCGGCGGATCGGGGCTGTACGTGTGGATGCTGACGCGTGCGCGCCCGCCGCTGGGCCGGCACGGGGAATTGCTGGCCACGGGCCTCGCGGCCGTGCTCGCGGTGATTCTGGCGATCGCGGCGGCGCTGGCCGTGGCGCTGCGCCGATGGAAGCGCAATCTCGCGCGGATCGAGAGCGGGCTCGGGCCCGACGGTCGCGAGCATCAGCTGCCGTACGTCGGCGAACCCGATCTCGACCGCGTCATCGATGCGTTCAACGAGCGGGCGCGGCGCGCCGACCTGCTGCAACAGCAGGCCGACGAACTGCGCACGCGCCTCGCGCAGGCCGAGCGCTTCGGCATGCTGGGGAAGCTTGCCGCACAGGTCGCGCACGAGATTCGCAATCCGATGGGCGCGATGCGGCTGAAGGCGGAAAACGCACTGGCCGGCGATGGCCGGCGGCAGCAGGACGCGTTGCGCGTGATCCTCGCGCAGATCGAGCGCATCGATGCGCAATTGTCGAGCCTGCTCGCGCTGACGCAGCCGGTGCGCCCGCATGCGACACGGGTCGACGTCGACGCGTGGCTCGCGCAGGTCGTCGATGCGCACCGCGAGTTCGCGCAGCGGCAAGCGATCGACCTGACGCTGTCGCTCGCGGGGCAGGGCGAGCGGCTCGCGTGGCCGTCGGATCGTCCCGCCTTCGATCCCGACCAGATGCGGCGGGCGCTCGACAATCTGCTGCTCAACGCGCTGCACCACGCGGGCGACGGCGGCGCGGTCACGCTCGCCGCCGAGCGGCGCGCGTTCGCCGGGCGCGACTGGCTGTGCATCACCGTGTCGGACAGCGGCCCCGGCGTGCCGGCCGCGCAGCGCGAGCGGATTTTCGAGCCGTTCGTGACGGGCCGCGCGGATGGCACGGGCCTCGGCCTCGCCGTCGTCCGCGAAGTGGCGGCGGCGCATGGCGGGCACGCGCGCCTCGACGGGGGCGCCGCATTCGTGATTGAAATTCCATGGCAAACATCCTCATAGTCGACGACGACGCGGCCTTCCGCGACAGCCTCGCCGAAACGCTCGCCGATCTCGGTCATCGGGCCGTCGAGGCCGCAACCGGTCGCGCCGCGCTCAGCGCGTTGCGCGACGGCGGCGGCATCGAATGCATCTTTCTGGATTTCCGCCTGCCGGATCTGGACGGGCTGGCCGTGCTCGCGCAACTGCGCGACGATCCTGCGCTGGCCGCGATTCCGGTCGTCATGCTGACGGCCCATGCGACCAGCGACAACACGATCGAAGCGATGCGGCTCGGCGCATTCGATCACCTGACGAAGCCGATCGGGCGTCGCGACATCGCGCAACTGCTCGAACGCATCGTGTCGGCGAATCAGCCGCCCGCGCTCGCGCCGCCTGACAGCGGTTTCGCGGGCGAACCGTCGGCGGATCGACCGCAACTGCTGGGCGTGAGCGCCGCGATGCGCGACGTGCAAAAGCAGGTCGGCCGCGCCGCGATGAGCGACGCGACCGTGCTCGTGACCGGCGAGACGGGCACGGGCAAGGAGGTGGCGGCCCGCGTGCTGCATGCCGCATCGGCCCGACATGCGGGGCCGTTCGTCGCCGTGAACTGCGCGGCCATCCCGGCCGATCTGCTCGAAAGCGAGTTGTTCGGGCATCGTCGCGGCGCGTTCACGGGGGCGCACGCCGATCGCGCGGGGCGGCTCGTCGAGGCCGACGGCGGGACGCTTTTTCTCGACGAGATCGGCGACATGCCCGCCGCGATGCAGGCGAAGCTGCTGCGCGCGTTGCAGGAGCGCCAGGTGATGCCGCTCGGCGCGGATCGCCCGACCGCGATCAACATTCGCGTCGTGGCCGCGACGCACCGCGACCTCGCCGCGGCCGTCGCGAACGGCACGTTCCGCGAAGACCTGTTCTATCGGCTGAACGTCATTCCGCTGCACCTGCCGCCGCTCGCGGAGCGCGTCGCCGACATCCTGCCGCTCGCCGCGCATTTCCTCGGCAGCGCGGCAGGCATGCGCGCGCTGCATCTGACGAACGACGCGCAGCGCGCGCTGCTCGATCACCGCTGGCCGGGCAACGTGCGCGAACTGCGCAACGTGATGGAGCGGGCGGCCGCGCTTGCCCCCGGGCCGGCCGTCAGCGCGGCCGATCTCGGCCTGGCCGCCGTGCCGGCGCGCGAGTCGGGCGCCGAGGCGGTGCCGGCGCACCTGCTCGACATGCCGCTGCCCGATGCGCTGGCGACGGTCGAGCGCGCGGCGATCCTGCACGCGCTCGAGCGCGCGAACGGCAATCGCGCGGAGGCCGCGAGGCAGCTCGGGATCGGCCGCCAGTCGCTCTATGCGCGCATGGCGAATCTCGGGATCGAGCGGGACGACTAGTCGCGCCGTTTCGACCGTCGGGAATGCCGACATCCGGTGAAGCGACGTGTCGGGAAATCCGACACGTCAGACGTGCTTCGCCATTCGGCGCACGGCCACACGGTGCCTCTCAGGTTGGCACGGGTATTGCGGATATCGATGCATCGCAACCCGTCGCCGGAGCCCGTCATGAAGTCGTACCAGCCTGTCGTTCGATCGCGATCGCGATCGTGGCGCCGCGCCGCCGTTCACCGGTCGCATCGCATGCTCTGCGCTGCCGCACTCGTTGCTGTCGCAACAGTCAGCCTGGCGCAGGTGCCGCCGGCGCCGCGTGCGGAAGACCCGGCCGGCGCCATGCCGCCGCCTGCTCCTCCCCGGCCTCGTGCGCTTGTGCCTGCCGCGCCCGGAAACGACACCGCGTCGGATGCGCTGGTTTCCGGCACGCTGTCGCGGCTGACGATCAATCCGGAAGGCGCCGTCGACGGCTTCGTGCTGACCGACGGCACGCTCGTCCGCCTGCCGCCGCATCTCGGTTCGCAATTGACGGCGCTCGTGCGGTCGGGCCAGCGTGTCACGATAGCCGGCGAACGACACGTCGACGATGAAATCCGCGCACGCGTCGTCCGCAACGACGGCACCGGCGCGTCGCTGTCCGATCAGCCGCCCGCGCCCGTCGCACCCGTGCCGCCGATGCTGCGCGGCGTCAATCTCGCCCGCCTGAGCGTGTCCGGCGTCGTGCGCCGCGTGACGCACGCGCCGCGCGGCGAGCCGGACGGCGTGATGCTCGACAGCGGGACGATCGTCAAGCTGACCGTTCCGGCCGCGCAGCAATTCGGCGCGCTGCTCGTTCCCGGCGAGCGCGTGGCCGCGGTCGGTTACGGCACGCGCAATGCGTACGGCGAAGCGTTGCAGGCGACGGCGTTCGGCGCGCCGGGCCATGTCGTGAACCTCTACGACGATGTCGCGCGCTGATCGCGCGACGCTATTCCCCCATCCATCGAAAGGAGTCCTGTCATGCACTGGATCGATCCCGCGTGCCTGCCCGAAACGCGCGGCCGCGTCACGCAGTTCCTGCTCAATCCGCACGGAGAAATCGACGGCCTGATCCTGAACGGCGACCTCCAGGTGCACGTACCACCGCATCTGGGCCGCGAACTGGTGCGTCATGTCGCGGTCGGCGACCGCATCCGCGTGCGGGGCGTCAAGCCGCGTCGCGCGGCGATGATCGCGGCCGTGCAACTGACCGGTCGCGGCGGCATCGACATCATCGACGCCGGGCCGGAGCACGCCGTCCCGAAGCCGCCGCGACCGCCTCGACAGCCGATGGAATCGAGCGGCGAAGTCGCGTTCGGGCTGCATGGCCCGAAAGGCGAGTTGAACGGTGCGTTGCTGACGAGCGGCGTCGCGCTGCGGGTGCCGCCGCATGCGGCTGAAGCCCTGCGCGACTATCTGCTTCCCGGCGTCCATGTGCAGGCGTGGGGCCACGGCGTCGTCACGCCGCACGGCACGACGCTCGACGTGAGCGAGATCGCCGAGCTCGTCGATGCGGACGCCGAATGATCGTGTGACGGTGAGACGCCCATGAGACCGGCACGCGCGCTCGAGGCGCTCAACTTCTTCCTGGCCGACGTGCAGGCCGGCATCGGCCCGTTCATCGGCGTCATCCTGCTGTCGCGCGGCTGGGGCGCCGATGCGATCGGCTCGGTGATGACGCTGGCCGGGCTCGCCGCGATGGCCGCGACGCCGTTGGCCGGCGCGCTCGTCGATGCGGTGCGCGCGAAGCGGGCGCTGATCGTCGTGGCGACCGCGGCGACGGCGCTTGCGTCGCTGGCGATGCTGTTCGTCCACAGCTATCCGGCGGTGGCGGCGTCGCAGATCCTCGCGGCGGTCAGCGGCGCGATGCTGGCGCCGGCCGCCGCGGGCGTGACGCTCGGCATCGTGCGCCGGCAGGGTTTCGACCGGCAGTTCGGGCGCAACCAGATGGCGAACCACGCCGGCAACGTCGCCGGGGCGGCGCTCGCCGGGTGGCTCGGCTGGCATGTCGGGTTCGATGCGGTGTTCGCGCTCGTCGGCGTGTTTACGGTCCTCGCGATCGCGAGCACGTTGGCGATTCCCAGGTACGCGATCGATCATGCGTCCGCACGTGGCCTCGATCCTGCCGGTGCTGCGCCGGCAACGGACGCGACGCATCCCGATGCGTTCGACGCGGCGTCGACGTCGCGCGTCGGCGGCCTGCGCACGCTCGCCGAGAACCGGCCGCTGGTGCTGCTCGGCGCGTCGCTCGCGCTGTTTCATCTCGGCAACGCCGCGATGCTGCCGCTCTACGGGATGGGCGTCGTCGTCACGCATCGCAGCAACGCGAGCGCGTTCACCGCGCAGACGATCGTCATCGCGCAGTGCGTGATGATTGCGGCGGCGTGGCTCGCGCCCCGGCTGATCCGCGCGCACGGTTACTGGCGGGTGCTGCTGTGCTCGTATCTCGTGCTGCCGGTGCGCGGGCTGGTCGCCGCGACATGGATGAGCGAAGCGGGCGTGTGGCCGGTGCAGGTGCTCGACGGTATCGGCGCCGGTCTGCAAAGCGTGGTCGTGCCCGCGCTCGTGGTGCGCCTGCTGCATGGCTCCGGGCGCGTGAATGCCGGGCAGGGCGCCGTCGCGACCGCGCAGGGCATCGGCGCGGCGCTCAGTCCGGTGCTGGGCGGCATGCTCGCGCAGCACTTCGGCTATCCGGCCGCGTTCGTCGTGCTGGGCGCCGTGTCGACGGGCTCGCTCGCGCTGTGGCTCGGCCATGCGCGATCGCTGAGCAGCGCGTGCGGCAAGCCCGCCGATTTATCGGCGACATCGTCGTGACAGCGATGTCGATTCCCCTGCCTCCGTCCACTTGCCCATGAATCCTGTTTCGCTTGCCTGGCTGATTTCCGCGCTCGCCACCGCGGGCGTCATCACGCGCCCGTTCGGCTGGCCCGAGGCCACGTGGGCCGTGAGCGGCGCGCTGCTGCTGGTCGGGTTGAACCTGTTGCCCGTCGCGCAGGCGCTGGACGCCGTCGCGAAAGGCGGCGACGTGTACCTGTTCTTGACGGGCATGATGCTGCTGTCCGAGGCGGCCCGTCGCGAGGGGCTGTTCGACTGGGTCGCGACGCACGTCGTCAATCTCGCACAGGGATCGCCGCGGCGGTTGTTCGCGCTGATCTACGCGGTCGGCGTCGTCACCACGGTGTTCCTGTCGAACGATGCGACCGCCGTCGTGCTGACGCCCGCGGTCCTGGCCGCTGCGCGCCGCGCGAAGGCCGATCCGATGCCGCTGCTGTACAGCTGTGCGCTCGTCGCCAATGCCGCGAGTTTCGTGTTGCCGATTTCGAATCCCGCGAACCTGGTGCTGTACGGCGCGCACATGCCGGCCCTCGGCGTCTGGCTCGCGCACTTCGCGGCGCCGTCCGTCGCGTCGATCGCGTGCACGTTCGTCATGCTGCGGATCGTGCAGCGACGTGCGCTTTCCGGCCGTTGTGAGTCCGCGCTGCCGGTGCAGCCGCTGACCAGCGGCGGCCGCATCGCGCTGGCAGGCATCGCCGCAACGGCCGTCGCGCTGATGGCGGTATCGATCGCCGATCGCCCGCTCGGGTTGCCGACCGCGCTGGCGGGTGTCGTCACGGTCGCGTGCGTGGTGATGCGGGATCGCGCGGCGGGCGTGCCGATCGTTCGCGCGATTTCATGGAGCGTGTTGCCGCTCGTCGCGGGGCTGTTCGTCGTCGTCGAGACGCTCGACCGGACCGGCGCGGTGCGCGCGCTGGCGGGGCTGCTACACGCGCTCATGCAAAGCGGCGAGCACGTTGCGGCGGCCGTAGCCGGCGTCGCGGTCGCGCTGGTGTCGAACGGGGTCAACAATCTGCCCGCCGGGCTGATCGCGAGTTCGACGATCCACGTCGCGCACAGCCCGCGAACGGTGGTCGATGCAATGCTGATCGGCGTGGATCTCGGCCCGAACCTGTCGATCACCGGATCGCTCGCGACGATTCTGTGGCTGACGGCGATCCGGCGCGAAGGGCTGCAGGTCGGTTTCCGCGCATTCCTCGCGGTCGGCGCGTGCGTGATGCCGCCGGCGTTGCTGCTCGCGCTGGGCGCGCGGTTCGTGGTCGGCGGCTGACGCGACGCGCGATGCGCGTCGCGTCAGCCGTCCCGGCCGGCTTAGAACGAGTAAGCGAGCGACGCGAACAGGCTGCGCGGCGCGCCCGGCGCGACCCACAGGCTGTTGTACGAGCTGACGTAGGTGGTGCGATTGAACAGGTTGTTCAGCACGACCGACGCGCGCAGGTGCTTGTTGACCTGAACGTAGCCGTTGAGCTGCACGGTCGCGTAGGCCGGCAGCTCGAAGCCGTCCTGCGTGTTGGCCGTGTTGCCGGCGCGGCGCCCGACGTAGATCACGCCGGCGCCGGCGCCGGCCTTGTCCGCGAACGGCAGGGTCGTCTCGTACATCAGCAGCGCGCTGCCGCTCAGACGCGGCACGTCGACGAGGCGTGAGCCGGGCGCCAGCACGGTATCGCGCGTGACTTCGGCGTCGACGTACGCGAAATTGGCGATGCCGCGCAGGCCGTGGCCGAGATCGCCGCTCCATTCGAATTCGACGCCGCGGCTGCGTACTTCGCCGGCCGCGCGCGAGAAGCCGGCGTTCGCCGGATCGGCGGTGAGCACGTTGCGCTTGGTCACGTAGAACGCGGAGACGGTCGTGAGCGAGCGCGCGCCCGCCCATTTCGCGCCGGCTTCGTAGCCGTGGCCCTTTTCGGGATCGAACGCGTTGCCGCCGACGTCGGCGCCGTTGTTCGGCCGGAACGAATACGCGGTGTTCGCATAGAACGACCACGCGGGGCTCATTTCATACACGACGCCGATACGCGGGCTCACCGCGGTCTGCAACTGGCTCGTCGTCACGCCCTTCAGGCGGTTGTCGATCGACTGGTGGAAGCGATCCCAACGCAGCCCGGCCAGGATCTTCCAGTGCGGCCCGAACGCGAGCGTGTCCTGCGCGTAGACGCCTTGTCCGTTATCGCGTTCGAGCAGGTTGGTCGCGGTGCGCGGCGTCGGCGCGGGCTGGCCGTACACCGGATCGAAGATGTCGATCGCATACGGCGCCGCGGCGCTCGGCGTGGAGCGCGCGACGAACTGGTCGTAGTTGAAGCGATACGCATCGACACCCATCACGAGCGTATGGCCGATACCGCCCGTGCGGAACGAGCCGGTGGTTTCGACGCGGCCCTGCAGGTCGTTCGAGTGAAACGCGACTTGCCGGTAGCGGCGCCACAGCGTGCGGCCGTCCGGCTGCAATGCGAATGCCTCGGACGAGCGCCCCGACAGGTCGGTGTTGCGTTGCGCGACGCCCGCATTGACCGACCAGCTGGAATCGATGCGATGCTCGAGCGTGAACTGGTGGCCCGTGTTGCGCACGTCGTAGTCGCCGTCGCGCGGCTCGCCGAGAAAGCGCGACGCGGGGATCACGCCGAGCTGGCCGTTGACCGCCAGCACGCCGCGATCGAGCGGCGCGCGCTGACGCGCGCTCTCGAATTCGTAGTGCAGCGTCGTGTCCGCGCCGATGTCCCACGTGAACGACGGCGAGAACAGGTAGCGTTTGCTCGACACCGTGTCGCGAAAGCTGCCGTTGTTTTCGTTCATCGCGACGAAGCGGTACGCGAGCGATTTCGTGACGGGGCCGGTCGAATCGAGGGTCTGGCGCAGTGCGCCGTAGCTGCCGGCCGATACGCCGATGGTGTTCGCGCGTGCAAACTGCGGCTGCTTCGTCGTATAGCTGATGATCCCGCCCGGATCGCCGCGGCCATACAGCGCGGATGCCGGCCCCTTGAGCACTTCCATGCGCTCGAGGTTGACGGTGTCGCGCGGCACGCTCATCCCGCGATTCCACGAAAAGCCGTTGACCAGGTAGTCGGTGCCGGACGTGTTGCCGTCGCCGGCGAAGCCGCGCACCGCGTAGTTGTCCCACAGGCCGCCGAAGTTGTTCTGGCGCGACACGCCCGCGACCCAGTCGTAAAGCTCGTCGCCGCGCGTGGCGGCCACGGTCTGGATCAGCTTCGTGTCGACGCTGCTGACCGCGAACGGAATCTCCATCACGTCGGCCTCGCTGCGCGTCGCGCTCGTCGATTCGCGCGTGCGGAACGGCGCCGTCGCGCGTTGCGCGGAGATTTCGATGGTGGGCAGCGACGTTTCCTGCGCGTCGGCGGCGCCCATGCCGGTCGTGCCGACGACGATGGCCATCGGCGCGGCCGCCCAGTTCCTCCTGCTCATACCTCTCCTTTTCGTGTCGTTCGCGTTCGGGCACGGCGGGCGGCCTTGCGCCGACATCTGTGTTCCAAACAGTACATTTGCGCGGCAATTTAATGCAAATGAGAGGCATTTGCAATCGTAATTTTGAGATGGGGTGATGTGCACGGCCACGGGCGGCGCGACGGCAGTCGTGGCGCGTGCGGAAACGCGATTTCCAGCGCGTCGAGGCGGGGAGTCGGTGGGTTGGGGTGTGCGGCGACACGCGTGCCGGAGCACGCGCGCGATTTAATCCGGATCGGCTTTCAGCCCACCCTCGATCCACCGCGCTTCGGACGCGCGAAGGTGCGCGCGAATGGCCGTCTGGGCCGCGATCGGATCGCCGGCCTGCAACGCGACGAGCACGTCCTCGTGCTCGCGCACGGCGGCCGTCCACGTCTGCGGATTCTCCGCATGGCCGCGCATCGCGGTCGCGATCGGGTCGTGGCGGCTGTCGAACAGCTCGCCGACGAAGCGGGTGAGCACCGAATTGCCGGCGGCTTCCGCGATCAGCATGTGGAACTGCCGGTCGGCTTCGACCGGGGATTTGCCGGCCTCCGCGAGCCGCTTCATGCGCTGCACCGTGCGGCGCAGGCGCTCGAGCATCGCGGCCGTCATCCGCGCGGCGGCCAGCGCGGCGACGCTGCCCTCGACGGCCGCGCGCGCCTGCATCAATTCCGACGGACTGTCGCCGAGCGTGGCCATCGGGCCGACCGCGTCGGCCGCCGTGTCGCGCACATACACGCCGGAGCCCATCCGGATCTCGATCTGCCCGCCGATTTCCAGCGCGATCAGCGCTTCGCGCAGCGACGGGCGCGATACGCCGAGCGTCAGCGCCAGCTCCCGCTCCGGCGGCAGCCGCTCGCCGATCGCGAATTCGCCCTGGCGAATCAACGCGACGATCTGGGCCGCGACCGATTGGTAAAGCCGCTTGGGTTCTGTCGATTTCATACGAGTGATAGGGATCAATGCGCTTTCGGCGCAAGCGCGTGTCGCGGAGTCTATCACGCCTGCCGCTTTGCCCCGTGTGGCAGCGGGTTCATCCGGATGTCGGGGTTTTCACTATTGGTAAGATCGGATGTAGATAGTTAAATTGGCTTGACCAAAGTTGGTTTGATTGCTGTAATTCATCCAAATTGGACTGACCAGATAGTGCCGCGGTCGATCCACCCCAAGGAGACGCAATGGCAATGCCTCGCAATCTGCCCGGTCAGGCCGCGCACGACGAAGCCGACCGGGAGATCCTGCGCCTGGACGGGATTCGCAAGCGCTTCCCGGGCGTCCTCGCGCTCGACGGGATTCGCCTCGACCTGCGCCGCGGCGAGGTGCATGCGGTGTGCGGCGAGAACGGCGCGGGCAAATCCACGCTGATGAAGATCATCAGCGGCCAGTACCTGCCCGACGACGGCGTCGTTCACTATCGCGGCGCGCCGGTGCGATTTCGTTCGGCTTCCGAAGCGCAGGCGGCCGGCATCTCGATCATTCACCAGGAACTCAATCTCGTCCCGCACCTGAGCGTGGCGGAGAACCTGTTCCTCGCACGCGAGCCGCGGCGCGGGCCGTTCGTCGATACGAAACGGATGAACGCGGATGCGACGCGCTGCATCGCGCGCATCGGGCTGAACGTGGCCCCGACGACGAAGGTCGGCGTGCTGTCCATCGCGCAGCAGCAGATGGTCGAGATCGCGAAGGCGCTGTCGCACGATGCGCGCGTGCTGATCATGGACGAGCCCACGTCGTCGCTGACGGAAGCGGAGACGGTGCAGCTGTTTCGGATCATCGAGGAACTGCGCACCGACGGCGTGGCGATTCTGTATATCTCGCACCGGCTCGACGAAATGGCGCAGATCGTCGATCGCGTGACGGTGCTGCGCGACGGGCGTCACATCTCGACGGACGATTTCGCCGACGTGAGCATCGACGACATCGTCGCGCGCATGGTTGGACGCACGCTCGACGACGCGTATCCGTCGCGGCAATCGGTGCCGACGGACGACGTGCTGCTCGACGTGCGCGACCTGCGCCGCGACGGCGTGTTCGGGCCGGTGTCGTTCGCGCTGCGCCGCGGCGAGATCCTCGGTTTCGCGGGATTGATGGGCGCCGGGCGCACCGAGATCGCCCGCGCGATCTTCGGCGCGGATCGCATTGACGGCGGCACGATCGCGCTGCACGGCCGGCCCGTGACGATCCGCTCGCCGCGCGAGGCGATCCGGCACGGCATCGCGTATCTGTCGGAGGACCGCAAGAAGGAGGGGCTCGCGCTGCCGATGCCCGTCGCGGCGAACCTCACGCTCGCGAACGTGCGCGGCATCACGTCACGCTTCGGATTCCTGCGCTTCGACGACGAGCTCGACGTCGCGCGCCGCTACGTGCAGGACCTCGCGATTCGCACGCCGTCGGTGCACCAGCGCGTGCGCAACCTGTCCGGCGGCAACCAGCAGAAGGTCGTCATCGGCAAATGGCTGTACCGCGGCTCGAAGATCCTGTTCTTCGACGAGCCGACGCGCGGCATCGACGTCGGCGCGAAATTCGCGATCTACGGGTTGATGGACCGGCTCGCCGCCGACGGCGTCGGCGTGGTGCTGATCAGTTCGGAATTGCCCGAACTGCTTGGCATGACCGACCGGATCGCCGTGTTTCACGAAGGTCGATTGACCGCGTTGCTCGACACTCAACACACCAGTCAGGAGGAGATCATGCACTACGCGTCGGGGCGTTCCCATGCTTGAAATGACATCCGATCGAAGCCAGGCCGACGAACGGGCGGCGCGACAGCGGCGGCGCGACCTGATCCAGAAGTTCGCGGCGCTGGGCAGTCTCGTCGTGCTCGTGTTCGCGTTCTCGATATCGAGCGCGGCGTTCTTCTCGGTCGACAACCTGATGACGGTCGGCCTGCAGGTCACGTCGATCGCCTATCTGGGCGTGGCCGCCACCTGCGTGATCATCACCGGCGGCATCGACCTGTCGGTCGGCTCGGTGCTCGCGCTGGCCGGCGTGTGCGCGGCGCTGCTCGTCAAGGCCGGCGTGCCGGTGCCCGCCGCGATGGCGGCCGGCATCCTGGTCGGCGCGCTGTGCGGGCTCGTCAACGGCATCTGCGTGACGCAGATGGGCCTGCCGCCGTTCATCGCGACGCTCGGCATGATGCTCGTCGCGCGCGGCATCGCGCTGCAGATCACCGGCGCGCGGCCGGTCTCGGATCTCGGCGACGCGTTCGGCGCGCTCGGCAACGGCGCGCTGCTGCGGATCTCGCACATCGGCGCGGACGGGTTCCCCGACACGACCTTTCCCGGCATCCCGTATCCGGTCGTGATCATGGTCGTGCTGTTCGTCGTGGTGTCCGTGCTGCTGTCGAGAACGTCGCTCGGCCGGCATATCTACGCGGTCGGGTCGAACGCGGAAGCCGCGCGGCTGTCGGGCGTGAACGTGCAGGGCGTGAAGCTGTTCACCTACGTGCTGTCCGGCGCACTCGCGGGCGTGACCGGCTGCGTGCTGATGTCGCGGCTCGTCACCGGGCAGCCGAACGAAGGCGTGATGTACGAGCTCGACGCGATCGCCAGTTCGGTCATCGGCGGCACGTCGCTGATGGGCGGCGTCGGCACGATTTCCGGCACGGCGATCGGCGCGTTCGTGATCGGCGTGCTGCGCAACGGCCTGAACATGAACGGCGTGTCGAGCTTCATCCAGCAGATCATCATCGGCGTCGTGATCCTCGGCACGGTGTGGATCGACCAGTTGCGCAATCGCCGGCCCTGACCGGCAGCAAGCAGTCCCTACCAACGAGAAGCGGAGCGAGACATGAACAAATCCATCCTGCTGGCGGCATCGGCGTGCGTATTCGCGGTATGCAGCAGCGGCGCGCATGCGGCGGGCGGCGAGATCGCGGTGATCGTCAAGACGGTCAATTCGAACTACTGGCAGAACGTGCAGAAGGGCGCGAAGGCGGCGCTCGACGGCGCCAAGGGCTACACGATGACGTTCCAGGGCCCGGCGGCCGAGTCCGATATCAGCGGGCAGGTCAACATGGTCGACAACGCGGTCACGCGTCACGTGGCGGGCATCGTGCTCGCGCCGTCCGATCCCGATGCGCTCGTGCCCGCGATCAAGAAGGCGTGGGAAGCGCACATTCCCGTCGTGCTGATCGACTCGGCGATCGCGGACGCCGGCAAGCCGTACTACCAGGCGTTCCTGTCGACCGACAACGAAAAGGCGGGCGCGCTGTGCGCGAAGGCGCTGATCGAGCGCGTCGGGCAGTCCGGCAAGATCGCGATCATGTCGTACGTGCCGGGCGCGGGGTCCGAGGTCAGCCGCGTCGGCGGGTTCCGCAAGTACCTCGAGAGCCATTCGAAGCTGCAGGTCGTAGGCCCCTACTACTCGCAATCGCAAATGGCGACCGCGCTGAACCAGACGACCGACGTGCTGTCGGCGAACCCGGACCTGAAGGGCATCTTCGGCGCGAACGAGCCGACCGCGGTCGGCATGGGCCGGGCGCTGAAGCAGTCCGGCAAGGCGGGCAAGGTGGTGGCGATCGGCTTCGACGGCAACGAGGACTTGCAGGGCTTCGTGCGCGACGGCACCGTGCAGGCGATCGCCGTGCAGGGCTCGTGGCAGATGGGGAACCAGGGCGTGCGTACCGCGCTCGACGTGATCGAGCGCAAGCCCGCGCCGAAGCTGATCGATACCGGCGTCGTGATGGTCGACAAGCAGAATCTCGATTCGCAAGCCGCGAAGAACGTCCTGTACTGATTCCTTTACCCCGCATCCAGTCACGCCTCATGAACGCAAACGATACGCGCACCTTGCCGCGCAGCGGGCTGACGGTGTCCGCGCTCGGCCTCGGCTGCTCGCAGCTCGGCGGCCTTTATCGGCCGATGTCGGCGGCCGATGCCGCCGCGCTCGTCGACGCCGCGTGGGCGGCCGGCCTGCGCTATTTCGACACCGCGCCGTATTACGGCTACACGCTGTCCGAGCGGCGCGTGGGGGCCGGCCTCGCCCCGCGCGAGCGCCGCGCGTTCACGCTCAGCACGAAGGTCGGGCGGCTGATGCGCGCCGACGCCAGCGTGCAGCCGGGCGACGACGGCTGGGCCGAGCCGCTGCCGTTCCGGCCGGTCTACGACTACAGCTACGACGGGATCATGCGCTCGCACGACGACAGCCGGCAGCGGCTCGGGCTCGCGCGCGTCGACATGCTGTACGTGCACGACATCGGCGCGATGACGCACGGCGATCGTCACGCGCACTACTGGGAACAGTTGACGCGTGGCGGCGGGTTTCGCGCGCTCGACGCGCTGCGCGCGGGCGGCGAGATCGGCGCGTTCGGTCTCGGCGTGAACGAATGGGAAGTCGCGGCCGACGCGCGGAACGAAGCGGAACTCGATGCGGTGCTGCTGGCCGGCCGCTATACGCTGCTCGAACAGACGGCGCTCGAACCGCTGCTCGACGCGTGCGCGCGTGACGGGACGGCGATCGTGATCGGCGGCGTGTTCAATTCCGGCCTGCTCGCCGGCAACGGCAAGTTCGACTATGCGGACGCGAGCGCCGACGTGATCGACAAGGCCACGCGGCTCGGCGCGCTGTGCAACCGCTTCGACGTGCCGCTTCCCGCCGCTGCGTTGCAGTTTCCGTTCGGCCATCCGGCCGTCGTGTCGTGCGTGGTCGGCGCGCGCAGCGTGGCCCAGTTGAAGCAGAACATCGACTGGTTCGAGCGCCCCGCGCCGGCCGAGCTGTGGGATGCGCTGCGCGACGAAGGTCTGATCGATGCGCACGCGCCGGTGCCGGGAGCACGCGCATGACCGCACGGATCGACGCCCATCAGCATTACTGGCGCATCGGCGCGCGAGCCGGTTGCTGGCCGCCGGCCGAACTCGATGCGATTCACCGGGACTTCGGCCCGGCCGATCTCGCGCCGCTGCTCGACGCGGCGCGCATCGATACCACCGTCCTCGTGCAGTCGCTGCCGAGCGAAGCCGATACGCGCTTTCTGCTCGATCTCGCGGCTGAAACGCCGAGCGTCGGCGCGGTGGTCGGCTGGGTCGACCTGAAGGCCGACGACGCACCGGCGCGAATCGCGGCGTTTGCATTCGCGCCGAAGGCGCGCGGCTTGCGACCGATGCTGCAGGATCTGCCGGACGACGCGTGGATCGACGATCCGCGGCTGGATCGCGCGGTCGCCGCGATGCGCAAGCATGCGCTGGGTTTCGATGCGCTGGTGATGCCGCGTCATCTCGATGCGCTGCATGCGTTCGCGCGACGCCATCCGGATCTGCCGATCGTGATCGACCACGGCGCGAAGCCGTTCATCGAGCGCGGCGAATTGCAGCCGTGGCTGTCCGCGATGAGCCGGCTCGCGCGCCTGCCGAACCTTCACTGCAAGCTGTCCGGCCTCTGGACCGAAGCGGGGCCGTCGGCCGGCCCGGATGCGGTGCGCGCGCGCACGCGGCCGTATGTCGATGCGCTGGCCGATCTGTTCGGGCCGACGCGCCTGATGTGGGGCAGCGACTGGCCGGTGCTGCGGCTCGCGTCGGCATGCGGCGGCTACGGCGAATGGCTGGCCGCGTGCGAGGACGATTGCGCGCGGTTGCTCGGCGCCGCGGCGCTGGACGGCCTCTTCGGCGGCAACGCGCGCCGCTTCTACCGGATCGACACCGCACGCCACGACGAATGAACCAGAACGAAAGGAACCCGACATGCTCAGCGTGATTTGCGAATCCCCCGGCGTGCTGCGCGTGCAGCATCGCGAACCGCCCGTGCGCGGCAGCGGCGAAGTGCTGTTGCGCGTGCAACGGGTCGGCATCTGCGGCACCGACCTGCACATCTTTACCGGCAACCAGCCGTACCTCGACTATCCGCGCGTGATGGGCCACGAGCTTTCGGCGGTCGTCGTCGACGCGGAGCCGGCGTCGGGGCTCGGCGCCGGCGATGCGGTATACGTGATGCCGTATCTGTCGTGCGGACACTGCGTCGCATGCCGTCACGGCAACACGAACTGTTGCGTGAACATCAAGGTGCTCGGCGTGCATCGCGACGGGGCGTTGGCCGAATACCTGAGCGTGCCCGCGCAGTTCGTCCACAAGGCCGACGGCATTTCGCTCGACCAGGCGGCGATGCTGGAATTTCTCGCGATCGGCGCGCATGCGGTGCGGCGCGCGGACGTCCGTGCCGGGCAGCGCGCGCTGGTCGTCGGCGCCGGGCCGATCGGCATGGCTGCGATGATCTTCGCGAAGCTGCGCGGCGCCGACGTCACGTGCCTCGACACGCGGGCCGACCGGCTCGCGTTTTGCCGCCAGCATCTGGCGGTCGATGCGGCGGTTGAGGTGGGGGAAGGCGACGCGGCGCGTCTCGCCGCGCTGACGAACGGCGAGTATTTCGATGCGGTGTTCGACGCGACCGGCAACCTCGATGCGATGAATCGCGGTTTCGAATTCGTCGCGCATGGCGGCAAATACACGTTGATCTCGATCGTGCGCGGGCACGTCGCGTTTTCGGATCCCGAATTCCACAAACGGGAAACGACGCTGCTCGCGAGCCGCAACGCGACGGCCGAGGATTTCGCGACGGTGCTCGACGCGATGCGGGCAGGGAGGATTCCCGACCGCGCGCTGAACACGCACCGGATGCGGCTCGACGAGGTGCCGGACGCGCTGCCGCGTCTGCTGGATGCAGGGCAGACCGTCGTGAAGGCGCTCGTCGAATGCTGATCCAGCGAATCCGGCACGCGGAGCGCACGCGATGACGCCGCCGATCCTGCAATTCGGCACGAGCCGCTTCCTGCTCGCGCACGTCGACCTGTTCGTCTCGCAGGCGCTGGACGATGCCCACGCGATGGGCGGCATCGGTATCGTGCAGACGACCGGCAATCCGGCCAGCCGCGCCCGCATCGACGCGCTGCGTGCCACCGGCCGGTATCCGGTGCGGATTCGCGGGCGCGAGCGCGGCGGCGTGGTCGACGAAGTCGTCGAGTGCCGCGCCGTGCATCGCGCGTGGGACGCCGAGCGCGACTGGGCGGAGATACGCGGCGCCGCGATCGAGACGGTGCGCGCCATCGTGTCGAACACCGGCGACGCAGGCTATCGTGCCGATCCGCGCGACACCGTGGACCTGCTGGCCCAACCCGGGCAAGCGCCGCACGGCTTTCCGGCGAAGCTGCTCGCGCTGCTGCATGCGCGCTGGCAGGTGCGGCCCGATGACGGCGTGTCCATCCTGCCTTGCGAACTGGTGACGAACAACGGCGACACGCTGCGCGACATCGTGCTGGGCCTCGCACGCCGGTGGCGGCTGCCCGACGCGTTCGCCGACTATCTGGGCAACCGCTGCGTGTGGGTCAACTCGCTCGTCGACCGCATCGTGTCCGAGCCGCTTCATCCGGTCGGCGCGATCGCGGAGCCGTATGCGCTATGGGCGATCGAACGACGTGCGGGCATGGCGCTGCCGTGCCGGCATGCACAGATCGTCGTCACCGACGATTTGCGCAGCCACGAGCGGCTGAAGCTGTTCTTCCTCAATCTCGGGCACAGCTGGCTCGCGGAACAGTGGCTCGCGGCCGGGCGCGACGCATCGGAAACGGTGCTGAACGCGATGAACGACGCGCGGCTGCGCGACGGTCTCGAGGCCGTGTGGCGGGACGAAGTCGAGCCGGTGTTCGTCGCGCTCGGCCTGCGCGAAACGGCCGAACGCTACGTCGACAGCGTGCGCGAGCGCTTTCTGAATCCGTTTCTCGCGCATCGCATCGCCGATATCGCGGTCAACCATCGCGAGAAGGTGGCGCGGCGGATCGAGCCGTTGCTCGCGCTCGCCGATTCGCTGGCGGTGCCGGCCGACCAACCGCGCTTGCGGCAACTCGTCGCCCGCTATGAGCCGGCCGGCATCGCAACCACTGGGAGAAATACATCGTGAAGCAACCGGCAGTCGTGATCCTTCACGGCAACGACAACGTCGCCGTCGTACTCGACGCGCTGGCGCCGGACGTGCCGATCGACGTGCACGGCGCACCGTTGCGGCTGGCGGACGCGGTACCGGCCGGCCACAAGGTCGCCACCGCGCCGATCGCGCGCGGCAGCGCGATCGTCAAATGCGGGCAGCCGATCGGCGTCGCGCTGCGCGACATCGCCGCGGGCGAGCACGTGCACGTGCACAACGTCGGGATGCCCGAGCGGCATGCGCACGACGACGGGCTCGTCGGCGACGCGCACGACGTGGCGACGGATCGCCGCGATACCTTCGACGGATTCGTGCGGCCCGACGGCAGCGTGGGGACCCGCAACTACGTCGGCGTGATCGCGAGCGTCAATTGTTCGGCAAGCGTCTGTCATGCGATCGCCGATGCCTACCGGCACGGCGCGCTCGATGCGTTCGGTCACGTCGACGGCGTCGTCGCGATCACCCATCAGAGCGGCTGCGGGATGTCCGCGACCGGGGACGGCATCGAACTGCTGCGGCGCACGCTCGTCGGCTATGCACGGAATCCGAATTTCGCGGGCGTGCTGCTCGTCGGCCTTGGTTGCGAAGTCAACCAGGTCGGCGCGCTCGCGCAACGGCTCGACGCGGCCGCGCCCGGCACCGTGCGCACGCTGGTGATCCAGGACGAGGGCGGCGTACGCGACACCGTGGCCAAAGGCGTGTCGATCGTGCGCGAACTGGTGGAGGCGGCCGACGGTGCGCGTCGCAGCGCCGTGCCGGCCTCGCGGCTGACGGTCGGCCTGCAATGCGGCGGCTCCGACGGCTACTCGGGCATCACCGCGAATCCGGCGCTCGGCGCGGCCGTCGATTTGCTGGTCCGCAACGGCGGCACCGCGATTCTGTCCGAGACGCCCGAGATCTACGGCGCCGAGCATCTGCTGATCGCGCGCGCGGCGTCGCGCGACGTGGCCGAGCGTCTGCTCGGCCGGTTGCAGTGGTGGGAGCGCTACGTCGCCGACGACGGCGGCGAAATGAACAACAACCCGTCGCCCGGCAACCTCGCCGGCGGCATCACGACGATTCTCGAGAAGTCGCTCGGCGCGGTGTCGAAGGGCGGCCGCTCGCCGCTGCGCGCGGTCTACGACTATGCGGAGCCGGTGCGGCAGGCCGGGCTCGTGTTCATGGATACGCCCGGTTACGACCCGGTGTCGGCCACCGGGCAGATCGCCGGCGGCGCGAATCTCGTGTGCTTCACGACGGGCCGCGGTTCGGTGTTCGGCTCGAAGCCGGTGCCGACGATCAAGGTCGCGACGACGACCGGCCTGTTCGAGCGGATGCAATCGGACATGGATTTCGACAGCGGCGGGATCGTCGCCGGTTCGCTGACGGTCGATGAAGCGGGCGAACGGCTGTTCCGGCTGATGCTCGACGTCGCGTCCGGACGCAGATCCCGCAGCGAGGACAACGGCATCGGCGAACGCGAATTCGTGCCGTGGCTGCGCGGCGCGGTCATGTAATGCGCGACGCGACGTGCGACCGCGCGCAATCGGACAGCGAAGGAGAAGCCGCGATGGAAACCCGCATGCGCGAGCCGACGATCGGCGAAATCGATCAGGACGGCTCGCTGTCGGAACTCGAGAAGGGCTTGCTCGGCGAGGCGCTGAGGTTGCTCGCCGAGACGCGCGCGCGTGCGCTGGAACTTAGTGTCGAGGTCAGCCGGCGGCAGGGCGGCGCCGCGCCGGACGTCCACGATTTCAACCTGCCGACGATCATCGAACTGCAACGGCGCTTCGGTACGCGGCCTTGCC
Source organism: Burkholderia sp. AcTa6-5 (assembly GCF_017815075.1). Classification (NCBI taxonomy): domain Bacteria; kingdom Pseudomonadati; phylum Pseudomonadota; class Betaproteobacteria; order Burkholderiales; family Burkholderiaceae; genus Burkholderia; species Burkholderia sp. AcTa6-5. Next base: position 201,822 of record NZ_JAGIQE010000007.1, read on the forward strand.
CGTGAGCGGCGCCGTTGCAGGATCGAGCTTCGCTGCCGGTTACGCCGCCGACAGCGTGATCGACACGCCCGTCGCGGTGTAGACCGGCGTGGCCTTGAACCCGTCGACCGTCACCGCCGCGAACTTCGCGGCCGCCGCCGCGCCGTCGATCAGCGCGATCGTGTCGCCGGCCTTCGGTGCGTAGCCGTTCACGAATGTCACGTGCAGCGTGCCGCCCGTGACGGTGAGCGGCCCGCCCACGCGCAGACGCCCACCGCCGTTGCCGTCGATATCGAGTTCGAGCGTCGTGTTGTCGAGCTGCGTGTAGCGGGTCGCGATCGTCACCGGCGCGGCGGCCGCGATCCGCACGCTGCCGCCCGGGCCGACGTACACGTCGCCTTTGCCGAACGCCGTCGGCGACGCGGCCGCCAGCGTGCCGCCGCTCACCTGCGTGCCGCCCGTGTACGCGTTGTTGCCCGCCAGCGTCAGCGTGCCGCTGCCTTGCAGCGTCAGCTTGCCGGCGCCCGCGACGTCGTTGCGCCACAGGTCGGCAGCACTGAGCCCGCCTTGCGATGCGTCCATCGACACGATCACGTTGCCGTTGAACGCGCCGTAGCCGTCGGCCGCCGCGAACAGGTTCAGGCGGCCCCAGCCTTCCGCGTCGTCCATCACCGGATAGCCGGACGGCAGCTCGGTCGTCTTCAGCACGACGCGCCGCTGGTCGGCGCTCAGGTACGGAAAGCGCGTCTGCAGCAGGATCTCCGCGCCCTTCGGCACGACCGGCGGTGCGTTCGTCGATTCGATCGCGCCGAAGCCGAACGTCATGCGGCGCAGGAATGCGGTCTTGTTCGTCGTGTAGTCGGCGAACCGGTCGGTGGCCGTCGTGCCGGAGCGCGCGAATGCGGAGAAGGTCGTCGCGCTCGTGCCCGTCAGTTGTTGCAGCGTCTGATGGGCTTGCGTGTACGCGGCCTGTGCGTCGCCGGCGTATGCGGTCAGGTTCGCCGCGCTGACGGCCAGCGCGAGCATGCGTCCGCCGATCACGTCGAGCGGCGAATGCATGCCGGCGAGAATCCGGTTCTCGCCGAGTTCGAGGCCGCGGCTGACCATTTCCTGGAAGCGTTCCGGCACGAGCCACGCCATCGTCGTCGCATCGCGCATCGCCTCGGCCGTGTGGCCGCTGATGAAGCCGCCGTCGGTCGCGGGCGTCGTGCTCTCGGCCGGCACGAGCGTCGGCGCGACGACCACGCTGCTGCTCCAGCGGTACGGGCGCGCATATTTGAAGAAGCGCTTCGACGGTTCGGTCGACGCGTTGTTGCCCATTTCGTTGAGCAGGTCGACGACCTTCCCGAAGCTGGCGTTGCCGCCGCTGCTGCCGACGCCGACGTTGTTGCCGGAATCGTTGTACAGCACGGTCGTCGCATCGGCGGGCACGCTGGTGATGCTGGTGGTCTGCTGGGCCGCGGTGCGCCATGCGGCGGTGAGCGGGCCCATGCCGTCGGTCACGCTGTAGCCCTTGCCGCGCCGGTCGTCGTAGTACGCGGCATCGGCCTGCTGCGGCGTGCGGGCGGTCGTCGCGTTGACCACGTACTGCACGTTGGCCGACAGCACCGCATCGTTCAGGATCGTGCCGCACGGCACGCCGCTGTTCGGCAGCCCGGAGCAGGTCGACGGCGAGATGGCCGGGAACGCGCCGTTCGCCGGCGCGGTCACGCCCGCGTCGACCAGCATCGTCGCCGGTTGCCACAGATCGAGAAATCGGCTCAACACGCGCACCGCGGCGTTGGTCGACAGCGTCGCATAGCGCGCATCGCCGCGCTGGTTGGTCGCGACGTTGTCGACGAAAGCGGGCGCGCTCGGGATCGGCGCGCTGTCGACGAAGCCGGGGTCGGCGGGCGGCGCCGGAACGGCCGCGGCGATCGTGGCGGTCGACGCGACGTCGTCGCCGCCGCCGCACGCGGCCAGTACGATCGCACTCGACAATGCCGCGACGTGCAGCGGGAAACGGCTTCGTGACGCAAACATGCAAGACTCCATCCTGAGGGTAGAAGACGGAGGATTGTGGTCAGCGATCGTTACGCGGTCGTTACGGAATTGTTTCGCGTCGTACGCCGACGGCGAAAATTCCCACTATCTGGTTAATTTCCGGTGCTGAACATGACGGACGGCGGAATTCATGTGCCGTCCGTCATCGATAGAGGGCGCCGGCCTACGCGCCCACCGCGCGCGTGTCCAGCCGGAACAGCGAGACGGCCTCGGCAAGCCGGTTTCCCTGTTCCTCGAGCGACTTCGAGGCGGCGGCCGCCTGCTCGACGAGCGCCGCATTCTGCTGGGTGACCTCGTCCATTTGCGTAATGGCGAGATTGACCTGCTCGATGCCGCGGCTCTGCTCGCTCGATGCCGCGGCGATCTCGCCCATGATGTCGGTCACGCGCGAAATCGCGTGCGTGACCTCGCTCATCGTGTCGCCCGCGTTGTTCGCGATATGCGAGCCGTCCTGGATTTTCCGGACCGATTGCGAGATCAGCTCGCGAATTTCCTTCGCGGCGCTCGACGAACGCTGCGCAAGACTTCGGACTTCGCTCGCCACCACCGCGAAGCCGCGGCCCTGTTCGCCGGCGCGGGCGGCCTCCACGGCCGCGTTGAGCGCGAGAATGTTGGTCTGGAACGCGATCCCTTCGATGATCGCGGTGATCTCGGCGATCTTGGCGGAGCTCGCGCTGATGTCCGTCATCGTGTCGACCATCAGGCCGACGGCCGAGCTGCCGCGCTGCGCGACCTCCGATGCGTTGTTGGCCAGGCCGCTTGCCTGCTGCGCGTTGTCGGCGTTCAGGCGCACGGTGGACGTCAATTGCTCCATGCTCGACGCGGTTTCCTGCAGCGACGCGGCCTGCTGTTCGGTGCGGGACGACAGGTCCTGGTTGCCGGACGCGATTTCGCCGGCGCCGGTCGCGACGTTGCCCGATGCGGTACGAACCTCCGAGATCAGGCGGATGAGGTTTGCCTGCATGTCGCGCATCGAAGCCAGCACGCTGCCGGCGGGCGCGGCGCCGGTTGCGGCTTCGGCGCCGAGATTGCCGGCGGCGATATGGCCGGCGATATCGCTGAGCACGGCAGGCTCCGTGCCCAGCGCGCGCAGCAGGCCGCGGGTGATGAAGAGGCCCGAGATCGCGGCCGCGGCGGCGGCGGCGATGCAGATCGCGATCAGCATCAGTCGTCGCGACGTATAACGGTCGTCCGATTCCTGCACCCGCTGGGCGGCGATTGTGCGCGAGAACGTCGCATACGCATCGGTGGCCGCGACGAGCTGGGCGAGCAGCGGTCGGCACTGTTCATTGATCATCGTGATCGCCTGATCGCGCCGGTTGTTCGCCGCCGCGTCGACGATGGCGCGCGCCACGGGGCCGTACTGCGCCTCGATCGCCGCGATTTGCCGAACCAGTTCGCGGGCCTTGTCGGTCGCGCCGCTGCCCTCGCGCACTGCATTCGTCAGTTCGCCCATCAGCGCGCCGACTTCGCGGTCGGCCCGCAGCGCCGCTTCCTTCTCGACGTCCGCATCGCGCGTCCCGGCCGCCAGGACCTGGTTGCGCGCCGCGATCGCGCGCCGGTCGACCGCGGCGAGAACCTTGTCCGCCAGGGTCGCGCGGGCGTTGATGCCGTTGACGTAGTCCTCGAATGCCGCGTTCGCGTTGCCGAGCGAGACGATGCCGACGACGGAGACGAGTACGACCGTGCAGGTAAGAAGTCCGAAAGCCATGATCAGCTTCGTGCGAACCGTTAATCGTCGATCATTCATAGGAGGAATCCAGTTGTGGGTATTAAATAGATTTCCTGATTAACGGAACGGAGAGTGAACAGTTTAGGACCGTCGCCCGAGGCAATCGTTTGCGGGTTGCCTGTCGTCAAAAAAATCCGGCAGCGCTCCGCATTCGTCACGCCGAACGGACGAACGGCTCCGTTTTCGCGTACCACAACCGGTTTCTGCCTCGGCGTACCCGTGCCGGTCGCCGTCCGTCCGGCATCGCTCAACTTCCCGCCGACGGTGCCGTTAAACGGATCAGGGTCGCCCTGTTCAGCGATCCATTTCAATCACGCGGTAACGGAGACCGAAGTCATCATGCTGTCATCAATTCGCGCACGGATACTTGCGACGTGTGTCGCCATCGTCGTGACGGCGCTGGCCGTCACCGGCGGGCTCGTCTATTACGTCGTCAAGACCCACAACGACGAGGCCATCGACCAGAATCACAAATCGATCCTCGCCGGCCACGCGCTGGCGATCGACGAATGGGTGGCCAGCCGGTCGCGCGAAACCCAGGCGCTCGCGGATACGATCGCGATCGGCGACGGCGACCCGGTGCCGGCGTTGAAGCTGCTCGGCAAGTCGGGCGGCTTCGAGGTGCTGACGCTCGGCCTGCCGGACAAGACGGCGTTCTCGAACGTGCCGCTCGCGCCCGGCTACGATCCGACCGCGCGGCCCTGGTACAAGCAGGCCGTCGGCGCGGGCCATCTGGTCGTGACGGCGCTTTACCGCGACGCGACGAGCGGCAAGCCGGCCGTCGCGTTCGCGGTGCCCGTGGTGCGCGACGGCGCGGTGAAGGGCGTGCTGGCCGCCAGCCTGTTCATGGAGAACGTGAGCTCGATCGTGACATCCGTTCACCCGACGCCGGCGAGCTTCGCGTTCCTGGTGGACAAGGGCGCGCGCGTGATCGCGTCGGCCAAGACCGACCTGATCATGAAACCGGCCACCGGCCTGTCGCCGGAACTCGATGCCGATCACCTCGGCGCACTGCAGACGGCGTCCGCGCCCGTCGCGGTCGACATCGACGGCGCCGCCAAGCTGATGCGCGCACAACCGATCGTCGGCACCGACTGGTCGCTGGTGCTCGCGCTCGACAAGGGCGACGTGACGGCCGGCATGCGCGCGGTCGCGACGACCACGCTGCTGGCGATCGTGATCGTCGCCATCATCGCGGCCGCGCTCGTCGGCGCGATGACGAACGCGGCCTTCAAGCGCATCCTGATGGTGCGCGACGCGCTCACGGACGTCTCGAGCGGCAGCGGCGACCTGACGAAGCGCCTGCCGGCCGACGGCGCGGACGAAGCCGCGCAGATCGCGCGCGCGTTCAACGCGTTCGCCGAGAAGATCAGTGCGATCCTGCTGCAGATCCGCGCGTTCAGCGCGTCGGTCAATCTCGCGAGCGCCGAGATCGCCCAGGGCAACCAGGATCTGTCGGCCCGCACCGAACACGCGGCGTCGAGCCTGCAGGAAACGGCGGCCGCGCTCGAGGAGATCGCCGGCACGGCCCGCAATTCGGCCGATGCGGCGAGCCAGGTGAACCGGCTGGCGGAATCGGCGTCGGATGTCGCGCTGCGGGGCGGCACGGTCGTGCGCGACGTCGTGTCGACGATGAACGACATCACGCAGGCGTCGGCAGAGATCGCCAACATCGTGGGCGTGATCGACGGCATCGCGTTCCAGACCAACATTCTCGCGCTGAACGCCGCCGTCGAGGCCGCACGCGCGAACGAGCACGGCCGCGGCTTCGCGGTCGTCGCCGGCGAGGTGCGTGCGCTCGCACAGCGCAGCGCGCAGGCCGCGCGGGAAATCAAGCAGTTGATCCACTCGTCGGTCGAGAAGATCGAGGGCGGCTCCGGGCTCGTCCAGACGGCCGGCGCGACGATGGACGAAATCGTCGACGGCGTGCGCAACATCACGAGCGTGATCGCCGAAATCAGCGTCGCCGCGAAGGAGCAGAGCACGGGGCTCGAGCAGGTGAATCAGGCGGTGTCGCAGCTCGACGACACGACGCAGCAGAACGCGGCGCTCGTCGAGCAATCGGCGGCCGCGGCGACGTCGCTGCGCGAGCAGGCGGCCCGGCTCGCGCAGACGGTCGGCGAGTTCAAGCTGGCGGAGCGGCCGGTGGCGGTGTGATGGTTTGATTGACGGGGCCCGCGGGCCCCTGTTTCATGCGGCGCGGCTAAGTCGGTCCGGCTGGCGTACCCGCCGACGACGGGCGGGATTTCGTTCGTATCCTGCGCCGGTCCGCTGGTGCGTCGCCCACGCCGTGGCTGACTGCGATCGATCGCAAGCGGGGAGGCGGTATCGCCTTCGTTCCGTTCAGGCAAGCACCCCGCGCGCGGCCAGATTCGCATACAGCGCGCGCACGCCGAAGGTCCACGGCGCGATCTCCGTGCAAAGCCGCACGGTGTTGACGAGCGCGCCCAGCGCGGGCGTGGAGATCGTCACGCGGTCGCCGAGGTGATGCGTGAACCCGCCGCCGGGCGCGTCGCGATCCTGGATCGGCGAGAACATCGTGCCGAGGAACAGCATGAAGCCGTCCGGATACTGGTGATGCGCGCCGCAGGTCTGCGCGACGAGGTCGGCCGGGTCGCGGCTGATCTCGCGCATGCGGCTGATGCCGTCGAGGACAAAGCCGTCGTCCGCGCCTTCGACGCGCAGCGACACGCTGCATGCCCGCACGCCATCGAGCGTGAAGCCATCGTCGAACAGCCGCACGAACGGGCCGATCGCGCACGAGCCGTTGTTGTCCTTGCATTTGCCGAGCAGCAGCGCCGAGCGGCCTTCGACGTCGCGCAGGTTCACGTCGTTGCCGAGCGTCGCGCCGACCGGCCTGCCGTCGCTGGCGACCGCCAGCACGATCTCCGGCTCGGGGTTGTTCCACACCGATATGGGCAGCAGCCCCACGTCCGCGCCGAAGCCCACCGCGGACATCGGCTGCGCCTTGGAGAACACCTCGGCGTCCGGGCCGATACCGACTTCCATGTATTGCGACCACGCGCCGCGGCGCTCGAGTTCCGCCTTCAGGCGCAACGCGGCTTCCGAGCCCGGCACGATCTTCGACAGGTCGGTGCCGATGGTCGCGGCGATGGTGTCGCGCACCTCCCGCGCTTTGGCCGGATCGCCGCCGGCCTGTTCCTCGATCACGCGCTCGATCAGGCTGACCGCAAAGGTCACGCCGCACGCCTTGATCGCCTGCACGTCGCACGGCGCGAGCAGGTGCGTCGCGCCCGGCGTGCCGTCGAGCGCGGCCTGCAACAACGGCTCGACGCGGCCGAGCGATTCGCCGGGGGCCGTGCGCGCGATGGCGACCGCATCGGGGCGGTCGAACAGGTCCGCGGTGGTCGGCACGGTGCGCGTGATGTCGAACACTTCGCCGCCGCGCACGGCGACGACGCTCGGCCCCGCGTGGGCGCCGTCGTGCCGCCAGACGCGGCCGATCAGCAGCGCGTGGGCAAGGTCGTGCGGCAGGCAGTCGGAAACGGAAGGAGTACGCATGGTCAGCTCGGCAAGAGTCGGGGGCGGTGGGGTCAGTGCGAATGGCGCGGGTTGCCGCGCTGCTCGATCACCTTCAGGTACAGCGTGGCCGGTTCGAGGCAGCCGCCGGTGGACAGCTGTCCGACGAACCGGCGATAGAGTTCCTGCCACGGCGTTTGCGCCTGCGGCACGGTGAAGCTGGCGGTTTCGCGGCGGCGCGCGAGTTCGTCCTCGTCGACGAGCACGTCGACGCTGCGGCGATTCAGGTCCACGCGAATACGGTCGTTCGTGCGCAGCAGCGCGAGGCCGCCGCCTACCGCGGCTTCCGGCGACATGTTCAGGATCGACGGACTGGCCGACGTGCCGCTCTGGCGTCCGTCGCCCATGCACGGCAGCGACGTCACGCCGCGCTTCACCAGCTCGGCCGGCGGCGCCATGTTCACGACTTCGGAGCTGCCCGGATAGCCGACCGTGCCGCAGCCGCGGATCACGAGGATGCAGCGCTCGTCGATGTTCAGCGCGGGATCGTTGATGCGCGCGTGGTAATCCTCGGGGCCGTCGAACACGATCGCGCGCGCCTCGAACGTATTCTCCGCGCCCGGCTCGGAAAGGTAAGTCTGGCGGAACGCGTCGCCCACCACCGACATCTTCATGATCGCGCTGTCGAAGAAGTTGCCCGACAGCACCATGAAGCCGGCGCCGTGCTTGAGCGGTGCGTCGGGCGTGCGGATCACGTCGCGGTCGGCGTTCTGCGCGGCGTCGGCGATCTCGCCGATCGCACGGCCCGATACGGTCAGGCAGTCGCGCCGCAGCAGGCCGGCCGCATCGAGCTGGCGCAGCACCGCGGGCACGCCGCCGGCGCGGTGGAAGCTCTCGCCGAGGTATTCGCCGGCCGGCATGCAGTTGACGAGCAGCGGCACGGCTTCACCCAGGCGCTGCCAGTCGTCCAGGCTCAGTTCGACGCCCATGTGGCGTGCAATCGCGATCAGGTGCGGCGGGCAGTTGGTCGATGCACCCAGCGCGGAGGCCACGACGATCGCATTCTCGAATGCCGCGCGCGTCATGATTGTCGACGGGCGCAGGTCTTCGCGAACGAGCTCGACCGCGCGCTTGCCGGTCGCGTAAGCCATCTGGCCGCGCTCGCGATAGGCGGCGGGAATGCTCGCGCAGCCGGGCAGCGACATGCCCAGTGCCTCGGCGAGGCTGTTCATCGACAGCGCGGTGCCCATGGTGTTGCAGTGGCCGATCGACGGCGACGACGCCGTGGTCAGCTGCATGAAGCCTTCGTAATCGATCTCGCCGGCCGCGAGCAGGTTGCGCGCATGCCAGATCACCGTGCCCGAGCCGACCCGCTTGCCGTCGTGCCAGCCGTCGAGCATCGGTCCGCCCGACAGCACGATCGCGGGCATGTCGACGGTGGCCGCGGCCATCAGGCACGCGGGCGTGGTCTTGTCGCAGCCGGTCGTCAGCACCACGCCGTCCAGCGGAAAGCCGTGCAGCACTTCCACCAGCCCGAGGTACGCGAGATTGCGGTCGAGCGCGGCGGTGGGCCGGCGGCTTTGCTCGGCCAGCGGATGCACGGGGAACTCCATCGGAATGCCGCCCGCGTCGCGGATACCGGCCTTGGTGCGTTCGGCCAGCTCGATGTGGTGGCGGTTGCACGGCGCCAAATCGCTGCCCGTCTGTGCGATGCCGATGACAGGACGGCCCGACTGCAGTTCCTCGCGCGTCAACCCGTAGTTCATGAAGCGCTCGACATAGAGCGCGGTCATGTCTGCGTGCGCGGGGTCGTCGAACCATTCCTGGCTGCGCAGACGGCGAGGGGTGTGTGACATGGCAGGCTGTCTCCTGAGGGGCCTTCTTCATTTTGCGTGCCGGATGGTACCGGTAACATCGATTGGATGTTAGCACGGCTTTTTTGCGTAGCGGAAGGGATTTCGTGCGCGCGTGGCGAAGGAATGGGGCAGGGGGCCGGTGCGAAGCCGCGCGCATCGCGTCTTGGGACGCGCGCGGCCGTCGGCTTGTCACGCGCTTTCCCGCGCGATGATCGTGTAGTCGATACGGATGCTTTTCGAGCCGGTCGGCTCGCCGCCGTCGCGCGCTTGCAGCGCCGCCAGCAACGCTTCGCCGGTGCGCAGCCCGATGCCGTACGCATCGACCGACACGGTGGTGATGGTCGGGTGGCAGCACTCGGCCACTTCGAAGTTCCCGAAGCCGGCCACGGCGATGTCGGCGGGCACGGTGAGGCCGCGCCGGTGGCATTCCATGATCGCGCCGAATGCCGACATGTCGCTCACGCACATCACCGCGTCGGTATCCGGCCAGCGCTCCAGCAGCGCGGCCATCGCGGGCCCGCCGTGGCTCATCGTGATCGGCGATTCGCCCAGCCGCACGACGCGCGGTTCGCCCAGCCCCTGCGCCTTGATCTCCGCCTGGTAGCCCTTGAGCCGGTCCAGGCCGCGGCGATCCAGTTCGCTCGCGCCGACCAGAAAGCCGATGCGCCGGTAACCGCGCTCGGCCAGGTGGCGCACCATCGCACGGGCGGCGCGCACGTTCGAGAAGCCGACGGCGGTGTCGATCGGGCGCGTGGGCAGGTCCCACATCTCGACCACCGGAATCGCCGAGCGCTCCAGCACCTTGCGCGTCGCTTCGGTGTGCTGCGACCCCGTCAGCGCGATGCAGCGCGGCTGGTGTCGCAGCATCGAGCGGACGAGCCGTTCTTCCCGTTCCAGGTCGTAATCGGTATCGCCGAGCAGCAATTGCAGACCATGCGGCTCAAGCGCATCGGTCAGGCCGCGCACGGTGTCCGAGAAGTTGGAGCTCGACAGCGACGGCACCAGCACCGCGACGAATTCCGATCGCCCCGACGACAGCGCACCGGCGGCGGCATCCGCCACGTAGCCGAGCTGGTCGATGGCCTCGCAGACCCGTGCGCGCGTCTCGGCGGCCACGCTGTGGCCGGCGAGCACGCGCGACACCGTCATCTTCGATACGCCGGCGAGGCGCGCTACGTCGGACATGCGGGGCGGCCCGGCGGGCCGGACGGCGGTGGGACTGGGCATCGGAATCGCGATCGGGAGAAAGCCGGAAAGGCTACATCATACCGGTGCGGCATACCGCGCAGGCGGGCGGTGGCGTGGCCGTCGCGATCAGGGCCGTACTAGGGAAACCACGCGTTCGGCGGCACTTGTATGTGCGTATCGCAGCATGCTACCTTCAAAGGTGTTACCGGTATCAGCGTGCCGATCGCTTCCCGTCGCCTCGTCGGCTTTTTTTTGCCACCGGATGTTATCGGTAACATCGATGCGCGAAGCGCACGCGACGGTACGAAGAAGACCTACACAATCAGGAGACAGACCGATGCCATCCCTAACGCAGGCCGCTGCCGCACCGGCCGCGGCCGACTCGTCCGAAGACGCCCTTTACCGCAAGGTCATGCGGCGCATCCTGCCGTTGCTGCTGCTGTGCTACGTCGTGGCCTACCTGGACCGCGTCAACGTGGGCTTCGCGAAGCTGCAGATGCTCGACGACCTGAACCTGAGCGACGGCGTCTATGCGCTCGGCGCCAGCATCTTCTTCTGGGGCTATTTCCTGTTCGAGATGCCCAGCAACCTGCTGCTGCATCGCTACGGCGCGCGCTTCTGGATCGCACGAATCATGATCACGTGGGGCATCGTGTCGTCGTCGATGGCGTTCATCGTGCCGCTCGCGCAGTTCTTCCACGTGCAGACGACCACGATGTTCTACACGCTGCGCTTCCTGCTGGGGCTGTGCGAAGCGGGTTTTTTCCCGGGCGTCATCCTGTACATGAACTACTGGTTCCCGGCGCGCCGCCAGAGCGTGGCGATGTCGGGCTTTTTGGTCGCGATCCCGCTGAGCCTGACGCTGGGCAGCGTGGTGTCCGGCTGGCTGATGCAGCAGACGCACGGCCTGTCGGGCATGAGCGGCTGGCAATGGATGCTGCTGCTCGAAGGGCTGCCGTCGATCGTGGTGGCGTTCATCGTGCTGGCCTGCCTCGGCGACGGCCCGCAGTCGGCGAAATGGCTGTCCGCCGACGAAAAGGCGGTGCTGTCGCGCAATCTCGAATCCGAGGCCGCGCACAAGTCGCACAGCATCGGCGCCGCGCTGCGCAGCCCGCGCGTCTGGCTGCTCACCTTCATCCTGCTGACGTTCAATACCGGCTTCTACGGGCTGGCCTTCTGGCTGCCGTCGATCATCCGCGCGTCGGGCGTGCACAGCCCGCTGCACATCGGCGTGCTGACGGCCATTCCGTACCTGACGGCGATCTTCGCGATGGTGTGGAACGCATCGCACTCGCGCAAAACCGGCGAACGCCGCCTGCACGCGGCGATTCCCGCGCTGATCGGCGGCGTTTTCCTGATCCTGAGCGCGGCGTTCGCGCAGAACGTGGCGCTGTCGATCGTATTCCTGACTATCGCCACCTGCGGCATCCTCGCACTGATGCCGATCTACTGGACCTTTCCGGGGCAGATCCTGTCCGGCACGGCCGCGGCCGCCGGCATCGCGCTGATCAACTCGGTGGGCAACCTGTCCGGCTTCACGGGCTCGATGATCACCGGCGTCGCCAAGCAAATGACCGGCAACATCAACAACGGCACCTATGCGCTCGGTGCTTGCCTGTTGGTCAGCTGCGTGCTGATCGCGTCGATTCCACGCGATATTTTGCGGCCGCCGGCGGGGCGGTAGGGCGTTCGTTCAACGTTACGTCCGCTGGGGGCCGCGATATCGCGTCGCCCCCGGCGCCGGATGCATCAGGTCATGTGGATTGATCTCGTGTGAGTTCGCTCGACGATCGCACGCGGAATTCCAGATCTCTCCAACCAGCGACGCCCTGCTCGCTGCTCGCTTTTCTCGTGAGCGGCCGTCATGCGTCCTCCAGTGCGAAGCGCACCTTGTCCCCGAGCGTGCGCAACCGTTCAACCGGTTCGTTCGAGAACACGAAACGGACGTACTGCTCGCCGTGTGCGACGCCCCATCCGGTCATCGCCGTCGCACATACGCCGCGGCGCAGCAAGCGCTCCGACATCTGCGATCCGGTCAGGCCGAAGTCGGACACGCGCAGCAGCATCGACCAGCCGCCCGCCGGCATGCCGAACGGCAGCCCGGATAGTTCGGCGGCGACCGTGTCCCGCCGTCTCTCGAGTTCGCTCACGTAGCCAGGCAGCTCGGATGCGGAATGTTCGAGCGCAATCGCCGCAGCCTCCTGGGCAATGCCGACCGGCACCACGACATTGGCGAGCGACACGGCCACAAGATCGGGAATCAGCCATTCCGGCGCGACGATCCAGCCGACCCGCCAGCCGATCATGCGCAGCTCCTTCGACGCTGCGCCGACCGTCACCGTACGCTCGGCCATGCCGGGCAGGCCGGCGGGATGGATGACCGTGCGTCCATCGAAGAGCAGCCGTTCCATCGCGCTGTCGAGGATCAGCAGCAGATCGTTCTGCACACACAGGCTCGCGATCAGTTGCCAGTCGGACGCATCGAAGAAGCCGCCCGAAGGCATCGAAGGAGACATCAGCAGCATGGCCCGCGTTTTCGGACCGATTGCAGCCCGCAGCGCGGCCTGGTCCAGCTTCCATTCGCCGCCCGGCGTGAAGGCGAACGGGACTTGCCGCGGCACGCCGCCCGCCAGGCGGACGCGGTTCAGCAGACCTGCGTACGTCGGATCGGTGACGATGACTTCGTCGCCGGTCTCGACGGTAGCGAACAACGTATTCAGAATGCCGGAGAGCCCGCCCGCCGACACCACCACCTGATCGGCCGTGAAGCGCTGCCCCGAAAGCGCCGACACGTGGGCGGCAGCGCTCGCGCGTAGCCGATCCTGACCGACGAATGGGAGATAGGAGTTGGCCGAATCTCGCTGGATGGCCGCTCGGGTGAAGGCGAGCGCTTCCGCGGTAGGCGGGATGTCGGTATCGAGATTTTCGAGTCGCAAAAGGTCGACGTCGGCATGATCGGCGATCGAACCCATGCGATCGACGCCGATGCCGGCGATGTGCTGCAGACGGACAGGGCGGTGGTGGCGCATCGAGCCTCCGGGTTTGTTACAATTTAATAGATAATCTATGCATGGTGGTCGGGATGAATTTGGAAGTCAAGGAGGATCGCTCGCTGGCCGATCGGATCGCTGGCGCATTGGCGGACCGCATCATCTCGGGCGCCATCGCGCCGGGGGAATGGCTGCGTCAGGACCATATCGCGGCAGAGTTCGGTGCGAGTCATGTGCCGGTACGCGAGGCGTTCAGACGGCTGGAAGCGCAGGGATTGGCCGTGGTGGAGCCGCGACGAGGCGTGCGGGCGGCGCCGCTCGAGCCGGCGGACGTGCTTGAAATGGCGAAGATGCGTGCTGCTTTCGAGGCGCTGGCGTTGCGGGAGGCGATTCCCGTTCTCGATGCACATGCGCTGGAGGAGCTCGATGCGATCCTCGATCAGGAAGCGGCGGCGCGTGGCATAGCCGTGCTTGGCACGCTGAACCTGAGGTTTCATCGCGCATTGACAGTGCGGTGCGGGATGCCGCGGCTCGTCGCTGCGATTGGCGACATGCATCGGGCCAGTGCGCGGCATTTGTATGCGACGTGGCAGCAGCTCGACTGGCAGGATCGCTCGAATGATGAGCATCGGAACATCGTTCGGGCGATACGCGAGGGTGATGTGGACGCAGCCTGTGCGGCCCTGTCCGCGCATATTCTGGCTGCGGGGGATGCGCTGGCTCAGGCGTTGCGTAGGCGGTAGGAATGCGGGCCGAGCCACAGTTATCAAGCGGTTCATAGGACCGGCTTTGGGAACGGCTAGTGTCTTCTAAACGCGTCGGGCGGCATCCGGACATCGACAGTCGTAGGCAATCGCTCTCAAGCAGCCATTCGAACGTCGGCTGTACCTTGCCCAGGGACACACGCGTGCCAATCGTATCCGTCGCGGCATGTCACGCCCTGTACGCGAAGGCGCGAATGTGGGCGCGTCCGATCGTCTTGGAACACGCGCACCGGACACCGACCGATGCCGTGGCGCTTGACCCGGAATGCGACTCGGTCGCCGCTACCGATAAACAGCCCGTGGCTGCACTGGCGGGGCGACGACTAAATTGACGCGAGCAGACAAACGGCAGCGTGTACCTTAGACTCCTGCCGCAATGACCATTGAGTGGCCGGAGGCTTCGTCAACGAGAGCATCCGGGAGATGCATCCGGTTCAGGGACGACATCGCCTTTGTCCATCTGATCAGCATCCGAGCGAGTCCCGAAAGGTTTGGGCAACCGCATGGAAGCGTTGCTGCGGCAAAGCCGCTCAGCCGTCGCGGTGAATCCTGTGAACGATAGAAGTATCTGCTATATGGCGACCAAGCTGTCATTCGAAGTTCTCGAAGTGTTGGATGCAATTGACCGGACCGGTACATTTGCCGAGGCGGCCGAGTTGTTGCATAGAGTTCCGTCCACGCTCACTTACCTTGTGCAAAAGCTGGAAAGTGACATGGAGGTCGAGCTGTTCGACCGCAGCGGCAGACGGACGAGACTCACGGAAGCGGGTCGTGCTGTTGTGGAAGATGGGCGTCGACTTTTAGACGCGGCTCGACACCTGGAGGCCAAAGCAAAAGGCATTCGAGACAGTTGGGAATCGGAGCTTCGACTATGCGTCGATGCAATCTTGCCAATCCAGTCCTTATGGCCGTATGTCCATGCCTTCTACGACCTGGAGATGAATACCCAGCTAAGTCTTTCCACCGAGGTGCTTGGGGGCGTGTGGGATGCCCTGGTTACGCGGCGTGCCGATCTCGCGATAGGGGCGTTCGGCGAGCCGCCGCATGCCGCCAATATTGCGGCCCGGCCAATCGGAACCCTCCGGCACGTTTTTGTCGTGGCACCGGACCATCCACTCGCCCGCATGCCCGAGCCGTTGGAGAGCGAAACGATCGCAAGATATCGAGGTGTGGTCATCAGTGACACTTCCCGCGAACTGCAACCGCAATCTGTGGCCACCCGTGACGGACAGCCGCTGATCATCGTGCCGACGCTCGCAGCCAAACTGCAAGCACTGTGCGAAGGTATTGCTGTCGGGATGCTGCCCGATTTCGTAGCGAAAGAACCGATACACGAAGGCAGGCTGGTCGCGCGTCGCATTGTGGGTGTGCGCGAGTTCACGAATGGCTACCTCGCTTGGCGCGAGGACAAGGTAGGGAACGCTTTGAACTGGTGGATTGCGCAACTAGACAGCGCCGATCTGCTTGAACGGCTCCTGACGCCGCGTCAAGAGAGTAAAGGGCAGCCCGGGGCGCCCGCTTGCGCAGTCCGTTACCAAATCGCGGAGTAACAGGCCATCAGTGCTACTGTCCGAGCACCTTCGCCGGTGCATGCAGTTGGACATTCGAAGGTCAGCTTGGCACCGAACCTTGCCGTTGAGTTGCCGAGGCACCCAATGGCTGCGACGGGTCGTTCAGCGCCATTCGCGACCGCGTGCAGGTCTTCATTCCGACCGACGGCTCACGACACGCTACGCCGCATCCCCCGCACCTGCAGCCAAATGGCGGATATCAGGAAATAAAGCGCCCCCACTCCCGCATAGCCGGCGATCTTCACGATCGCGGGCGGCATCGGCGCGTGGCTTTGCAAAATGAAGAACAACCCGGCCAGTGCCGATTGCGCGCCGCTCAGCACCATCACCCACTGCGCACCGGCATGCTTCCACCGCCGCACGGCAGTGCCGAGCTGCAGCGCGCCAGACAGAATCGCCCAGACGCCGAACACCGTGAGCACCGCGGGCAGGCCCGCACTCAACGCCGGAAATACCGCCAGTGTCGTGACGGCGCTGATCGCGACGTTGACCGCTTGCGTGCGGTTTGCCGCCATCCCGCCGCTGCGGGCGAGGTCGACGAAATTGGCGAGCGCATCCCAGGCCGGATAAACGACCAGCAGGACCGCCGCGCCGGCCGCGCTTTGCCGGCCGACGGAAAACGCCAGCGCGACCCAGATCAGCGAGAATATCGCCCGGGAAAAGTAGTACCGTTTCAGCCAGTGTTCGTCGGCAGGGGCGTGGAATTCGGGGTAGCGATCAGTCATTTGCACTCCTTGTTACATTGAATCGTCGTTCCGGCCCGCATGCACGGTCTCCACCACGCGAATGCGGTTCCAACCGGATCTCCAGTGCGCCGAGTATCGCAATCGTCCGCACCTGCCGCCATCGGTCAGATGTCCGATGGCGAAGTCCGCTGCCGGTTGCCTGCGCCGATGCCGGCAGACATCGCGCCCGGCCGGCCCCCGACGCGCCGCCAACGCGCATGCCCCTGCACGCCGCGACGCCGTCGCGTATGATCTTTTTCCCATCCTCGCGAATGTCTCCTCCCACCCGATGCCCGACGCCGAAGCCCGTCACGCCCCGCTGCGCATAGTCGACGCCGTCCGCGCGCTGGCCTTCATCGGCGATCTCAGCATGGGCCAGCCGACGGACCATTCGCCGCGCACCAGTTGGTTGGCGGCGCAGCTCGCGCACGCGGCACGATTCGATGCATCGGTCTGCGACACGGCCCGCGAGGTGGCGCTGTTGCGCTGGTCGGGCTGCACGGCGAACGCGGCGGGCTTCGCGCAGATATTCGGCGACGACGTCGCGATCCGCGCCGCAATGCTCGCGAGCCAGCCCGGCATGGCCGAAGCGATCGGCGGCGCGGGTGCCGCGCTGATCCCGCTCGCGCAAATCCATTGCGAAGTCTCGGGCGAAGTTGCGCGAATACTCGGCCTGTCCCGCGCGACGGAAACCGCGCTGCGGCACATTTTCGAAACCTGGGACGGCAACGGGCTGCCTGCGCGGCTCGTGCGCGAACAGGTGCCGCCCGCCGTGTCGATCGTCGCGCTGGCAGGCGATCTCGACGTGTTCAGCCGCACGTACGGCATCGAACGGGCCCTCGAATTGATCGGCCAACGCGCGGGGTCGCGCTATCCGGCCGTGCTCGTCGAGACGGCTGCGCGCGACGCACCGCGCTGGCTGGCGGCGCTCGAACACATGGCCCCCGCCGACCTGGACGCCGCATTGGCCACGCCGGACATGCAGGGCGCGACGTCCGCCGAATTGATTGCGGACGTCATCGATCTGAAACTGCCGTGGATGACGGGTTTTTCGCGTTCGGTCGCCGCGACGGCCGCCGCGTGTTACGGCCGTCTGTCGCCGGACGAGGCCGCGCGCGAACGCGTGTACCGCGCCGGGCTGATTCACGGCATCGGCAGGGCCGCGGTGCCGAACGACGTGTGGAATCTGCCGACGCGGCTGCCTGCGAGCGCGTGGGAAAAGGTGCGACTCGTGCCGTACTGGACCGAGCGCGCCGGCAGGCAGACCGGCGCGCTCGGCGAAGCCGCGGTGCTTGCGTCGTATGCGTACGAGCGGCAGGACGGCTCGGGCTATTTCCGCGGCGTGCGCGATACGGCGCTGACGCTGGAAGCGCGTGTGCTGGCGGCGTCGCTGGCGTGGGTCGCGTTGCGCTCGGCGCGTCCGTGGCGAGCGGCCCTGAGCGATGCGGCCGCCGCCGGCCAGTTGCAGGAAGAAGTGGCCGGCGGCCGGCTGTGCGGCGAAGTGGTGGCGGCGCTCGTGACGGGCGGGCCGCCCGTGGTCCGGCGCATCGCGACGGGCGCGTCGGCCGCTGGCCCGCGCCTGTCCGCGCGGGAAATCGACGTGCTGCGGGCGATTTCCCGCGGTGCGAGCAACAAGCAGGTCGCGCAGGCGCTCGCGATGAGTCCGAGCACGGTGCGCACCCATGTCGAGAAGGCGTTCCGCAAGCTCGAATGTTCGACACGCGCCGCGGCGACCCTCAAGGCATCGGCGCTCGGGCTGCTCTGATGCGCTCCGCGACGCGGATTCGCTTTCGTGTGTACGCCGACGCTCACGGCCGTTCGCGTTCCGGGCCGAAGCCCGGACGGACGGCAGCACGCATCGACGTGTGCGCGGCGGGCGCGCGCGCCAGCGAGATACCCAGCACGGCGCCGACAGCGAGGAACACCGAGATCGACAGGAGTGCGACGATGAACGCGTGCGCGATGGCCGCCGGATCCTGGCGCGTGCCGAGCGTCGTATAGAAAATGCCGCCGATGATCGCCACGCTCAGCGACGTGCTGACCTGCAGCGTCGAACTGGCGATGCCGGCGATCATGCCGGACAGCGCCGGTGCGACGCGCCCCGTCACCATGCGCATCAGCGTCGGCAGCGCGAGCCCTTGTCCGAAACCGATGACGAAGAGCACGACCGCGAGCGGCACGGCAGCGAGCGGCATCCCGAGCGGCGTGGCATCGATCAACCACGCGAGGCCGACGAGCCCGACGATCTCCAGGCTCATGCCGAACGGATTGACGTAAGCGCCGATGACACGCGAGCAGAAGGGCGTCGACAACGGGCCGAGCAGGAACCCGACGCCGAACGGCAAGAACACGAGGCCCGCGCTCAGCGCGTCGACGTGCAACGCATTCTGCAGATACACCGAGAACAGCAGGAAGAACGCGCCGATCGAGTACAGCAGCAGCGCGATCAGCAACGCGCGGCCCAGCCCCGGTGCGCGCAGCGCGGCCGGATCGAGCAGCGGTGCGCCGTCGCGGCGGCCGAGCCGGCGCTCGTAGCGCCAGAAGAACGCGGCGAGGGCCGGCACCGCGAGCAGCGACACCCATGCCCAAACGGGCCAGCCTGCTTCGCGCCCCTCGATCAGCGGCACGATCAGCGCGCCCAGCGTCAGCATCGACAGCGCGGTGCCGCCGAGGTCGAGCTTGCGCGCATGCTGTGCACGCGTTTCCTTCAACAGTGGAATCCCGAACAGGACGACCAGAATCGCCAGCGGCAGGTTGACGAGGAAGATCGTGCGCCAACCCAGATTCAACAGATTCAGCGAGATCAGGATTCCGCCCAGCGCCTGCCCGATCACGGCGGCGAGGCCGAATACCGCGCCGTACAAGCTGAGCGCGAGCGGCTTTTCCGATTCGGGGAAGATCGCCTGGATCGAGGCGAGCGCCTGCGGCGCCATGATCGCGGCCGTCACGCCCTGCAACGCACGGCCGACGATGAGCGTCCACGGCGAACTCGCGAGACCGCATAACGTCGAGGCGATCGCAAAGCCGATTAACCCGAGGAAAAATACGCGGCCGCGGCCGAACAGGTCGCCCAGTCGCCCGCCGGTGATCAGCGTCACCGCGTACAGCCCCGCATACGATGAAATGACGAGTTGCTCGGCGGATGACGACGCGCCCAGTTCCGCGCGGATCGACGGCAGCGCGACATTGACGATGAAGAAATCCAGCGGCGGCAGAAACGCGCCGACGAGCAGGACCGCAAACATCGCCCAGCGGCGCGGGTCGGGTGAGACGGGGTCATTCCGTGACATGGACGGCTCTCCATACGGAACCATTTGGTTCCAAATTGGGTAAAAAAATATCAGTCGAGGATGCGCATCGTGCGGTCGACCAGCGCGAGCATGTCGGGCTCGGACACGCCGGTTTTCCCCAGCACGCGCATCCCTTCGATCTGGCAGACGAGCAAACGCGCCAGCACCTGTTCGTCCTGCTCCGCGATCTCGCCGCTTGCCTGGCCACGGACGATTGCACCGGCATAGAGCTGCTGCAGCCGTCGGAACAGGCGCCCGGTGCGTTCCGCGACATCGGCGTCGCGCGCGGCCAGTTCGGTGGTCATCGCGACCGCGAGACATCCGCGCCGGCCCGCGTCGCCGACGGACAGGCGCGCATAGCGCAGCAGCGAATCGCGAATCGCATCCTTCACGGCGCCGGGTTGCGACAGGATGTCCGCGGTTGCCTTGAGCCCATCGGCCATGTACAGGTCGAGCGCCGCCAGCAGCAGCGCCTTCTTGTCGCCGAACGCCTTGTACAGGCTGCCGCGCGACAGGCCGGTGCCGGCCATCAGGTCGGGCAGGGACGCGCCCTCGTATCCGCGGTCCCAGAAAACGTCCATCGCGTCGCGCGCGGCATCGCCAAGTTCGAATTCGCGCGGACGGCCCACGCCAGCCGGATTTGCCATTGATCGGTTTCGCAAACGATGCGGTGCCTGAAGTTGGAGTGATTATATGGACCGATCGGTTCCGATGTCAACGTGTGTGTCGACCGGGCGCGGCGATGGCCGTCCTCGCGGACGGCCCGGGTTCATTCGGTCAGTCGAGCCCGCCCTGGCACAGATACTTGATCGACAGATAGTCGTCGAGGCCATAACGCGAGCCTTCGCGACCATAGCCCGATTCCTTCACGCCGCCGAACGGCGCGGCCTCGCTCGCGAGCGCGCCTTCGTTGATCCCGACGATGCCGGTTTCGAGCCGCGCCGACACGCGCGCGATGCGCCGCACGTCCTGCGTGTAGAAATACGCGGCGAGCCCGAACGGCGTGTCGTTCGCGGCATCGACCGCTTCGTCCTCCGCATCGAACCGGAACAGCGCGGCGACCGGGCCGAAGGTTTCCTCGCAGGTCAGCTGCATGTCGGCGGTGGCGTCGGCGAGCACGGTCGGCGCGTAATAGTTCGCACCGAGCTCGGTCAGGCGCTTGCCGCCCGTCAGCACGCGCGCACCGCGCTCCACTGCATCGCCGACGTGCCGCGCGATCTTGTCGACCGCGCGCGCGTTGATCATCGGGCCGATCTGCGCGGCCGGGTCCGTCGCCGGCGCAACCTTCAGCGCGGCGACGCGCGCGGCGAGCTTCGCGGCGAATGCATCGTAGACGCCGGCCTGCACGTACACGCGATTCGGCGACACGCACGTCTGCCCGCCGTTGCGGAACTTGGCGGCCATCAGCCCGTCGACCGCGGCATCGAGCTCGGCATCGTCGAACACGATGAACGGTGCATTGCCGCCCAACTCCAGCGACAGCTTCTTCAACGTCGCCGCCGAGTCGCGCGCGAGCAGCTTGCCGACGGCCGTCGAGCCGGTGAACGTGATCTTGCGCACGCGGCCGTCGGCGAGCCAGTCGGCCGCGGCTTCCACGCCGCGTTCGCGCGACGCGGTAATCAGGTTCAGCACGCCGGCCGGCACGCCGGCTTCCTGCGCGAGAAACGCGAGCGCGAGCGCGGTCAGCGGCGTGTCCTCCGCCGGCTTCGCGACGACCGTGCAGCCGGCCGCGAGCGCGGGTGCGATCTTGCGCGCGATCATCGCGAGCGGGAAATTCCACGGCGTGATCGCCGCGACGACGCCGATCGGCTCCTTCACCGCGCTCAGCCGCTTGCCGCGCTGCTGCTGCGGGATCAGGTCGCCGTACGTGCGCGTCGCTTCCTCGGCGAACCACAGCACGTACGACGCACCGTACGCGACTTCGCCGCGCGCTTCGGCAAGCGGCTTGCCCTGTTCGCGCGACATCAGCTTCGCGAGATCGTCGGTGTGCGCGACGATCGCCGCATGCCAGGCACGCAGGATCGCGGCGCGTTCGCGCGCGGGCGTCGCGCGCCACGCGGGCAGCGCGCGGGCCGCCGCGTCGGTCGCCGCGCGGGCGTCGGCGGCGCCGCTGTCGGGTGCGTGGGCAACGGTATCGAGCGTGGCCGGATCGGTGACGGCGAAGCGGCGGCCGTCGAGCGCATCGCGCCAGGCGCCGTCGATCAGGTTGGCGGTGCGGACGAGTTCGGTTCGGGACAGCGTAAGCGGCATGACAGTTCCTTGAATGAAGCGGTTCGGCGGCAACGACAACGACGGCGGAGCGGGCGCGCGACGACCCCACGCGGACAGTGGGCTGCCGCGTTCAGGGGTGTCGCGCGTACGTCAGTGACGTTCGCCGAACAGCGATTCGAGCGGGTAGTGCCGTTTGACGAACGGCGATTTGATGATCACGTAACTGAAATACTTCTCGATGCCGATGTTCTGCTCGAGCAGCCCTTCGACGATCGTCTGGTAATGGCTCACGCTGCGCGTGATGAACTTCAGCAGATAGTCGTAGCCGCCGCTCGCGAGGTGGCATTCGACGATCTCGTCGACGTTGCGGATCGCCGCGACGAAGCGGTCGAAATCCTCGCGCCGGTGGTCGGCCAGCGTGACCTCGGTAAACACGACCTGCACGTCGCCGAGTTTCTCGAGCTGGATGTGCGCGCCGTAGCCGCCGATGTAGCCGGCCTTCTCGAGCCGCTTCACGCGGATCAGGCATGGACTGGGCGACAGCCCGACCGCATCGGCCAGCTCGACGTTGGTCATGCGGCCGCGCTTCTGCAACTGGGAGAGGATGCGCAGGTCGATGCGATCCAGCTTGCTGTCCGTCATGTTCACGTGAGAAGGCAAAAATGGAATGTCCGGTTACTTTAGAGTCGAACGATGGCGGCCACAAGCCCGGCTTTCCCTTGTCCGGTCAGGCCGGCTGCGCGTGCGCGGCGTCGAGCGCGCGCTGCACGCCCGCATCGGCCAGCACGTCGTCGAGCGTCTTGCGCACGCGTTCGAACAGCAGGTCGAACTCGCCCGCGGTGAAGCTCAGCGCCGGCGCGAAGCCGAGCACGCCGTCGCCGAACGCGCGGAACACCACGCCGTTCGCGTACGCGGCGGCCGCGATCTTGTCGGGCACGTTCAGCGCCGGGTCGAAGCGCGTCTTGTGCACCTTGTCGGCCACCAGTTCGAGCGCGCCGAGCAGGCCGACCGAACGGGCGTCGCCGACGAGCGGATGCGCGCGCAGCGCGTCGAGCCCCGCGGCGAAGCGCGGCGCCAGCGCCTGGCCGTTCGCGAGCAGCCCGCCTTCGTGATAGAGCTTCAGCACTTCGAGGCCGATCGCCGCGCTGACCGGATGCGCGGAATACGTATGGCCGTGGCCGACCACCGGCGCATCGGCGCGGTCGCCCGCGATCCCCTCGTAGATTTCGTCGGACATCAGCACCGCGCCCATCGGCGCATAGCCGGCGGTCAGGCCCTTCGCGACCGTCATCAGGTCCGGATCGACCTGCTCGGCCTCGCAGGCGAACAGCGGGCCGGTGCGGCCGAAGCCGGTGATCACCTCGTCGGCGACGAACAGGATGCCGAGACGCCGGCACGCGTTGCGCATCGCCTTCAGCCAGCCGGCCGGCGGCACGATCACGCCGCCGGAACCCTGCACCGGCTCGCAGAAGAACGCGGCGACGTTGTCCGCGCCGAGTTCGGCGACCTTCGCTTCGAGCGCGGCGACCGACGCGGCGATCAGCGCCTGCGGATCGTCGCCGAGCGGATGGCGGTACGGGTAGGGCGACGGAATATGGTGCTGGTCCGCGCGCGGCAGGTCGAAATGACGGTGGAACGCGGGCAGTGCGGTGAGGCCGGCGCCGACCGACGACGAACCGTGATAGCCGCGTTCCAGCGCGATCATCTGCTTCTTCGACGGGCGGCCGGTCGCGTTGAAATAATGCGTGATGAAACGGATCGCGGAATCGACCGCGTCCGAACCGCCGAGCGTGAAGTACACGCGGTTCAGCGACGGCGGCGCGAGCGCGGCGAGCCGTTCGGCGAGTTCGATCGCCGGCTGCGAGCCGAAGTGGAAATAACCGGTCGCGTAGGGCAGCTTCGCCATCTGGTCGGCGGCGGCCTTCACGATGCTGTCGCGGCCGTAGCCGACGTTCACGCACCACAGGCCCGAGAACGCGTCGAGCAGCGTGTGGCCCGCGGCGTCGCGCAGGAACACGCCGTCCGCGGATTCCAGCACGGTGACGCCGCGCGCCTCGTGCGCACGGTAGTTGACGACGGGGTGGATCAGATGTTGACGATCGGCTTCGATCAGCGCGGCTTGGTTCATGGGAAGGCGGGACTCTCGTCAGGTGTCAGCGGTGAGTTCATGCTAACGGGCGAGAATTCCGCGTGCGTCTTCAATTTGCGGCCTGAAACGTATGCGCGCGGCGTTTGTGCGGGGCGCTTCGGCATTTTCTGCTGCGCGTACGATCGACGACGCCGATCATCGGCTGCCCCGCGCGATGGCGCGCGAGGTTCGCGAGCACCGCGTCGACCGCGGTGTCGGGCCGCGTCGCGCTGGCGATGTGCGGCGTGATGCGAATGCGCGGATGCGTCCAGAACGGATGGCCGGCCGGCAGCGGTTCGGGGTCCGTCACGTCGAGGATCGCGCTGTCGACGCGGCCGCTCGCGAGCGCCGCGAGCAGCGCGGCTTCATCGAGTTGCGGGCCGCGCCCGACCTGCACGAGCGACGCGCCGGCCGGTAGCGCGTCGAACACGCGTGCGCCGAGCAGCCCGCGCGTGCTGTCGGTGAGCGGCAGCAGGCAGATCAGGATGTCGGTGCGGGCGAGGAACGCGTCGAGCGCCGCATCGCCGGCATAACAATCGACGCCGTCGAGCGTGCGCGGCGTGCGGCTCCAGCCGGCGCACGGGAAACCGAAGCGCCGCAGCGTGTCGAGCACGGCCTGGCCGAGCGTGCCGAGCCCGAGCACGCCGACGCGCCGCGACGCGGCCGCGCGTACGGGATGCTCGCGCCACACCTGGTCGCGCTGCTGCGTCGCATAGTCGAACAGGTCGCGATGGATCGTCAGCACGGCCTGCGTCACGTATTCGACCATCCCTTCGACGATGCCCGGCTCGATCATCCGCACGACGGGGATGTGCGAAGGCACGCGCGACAGGTCGAACTGGTCGATGCCGGCGCCGACCGAGAACACGACTTCGAGATTCGGCAGCAGCCCGACCGGATCGTCCGGCGGCTGCCAGGCGGCGAGATAGCGGACGGCCGCGGCGTCGCCGAGGTCCGGCCAGATCCGGAACGGCAGGTCGGGCGCCTGTTGCGCGAAGCGTGCCGCCCACTGCGCGCCGCGCACCGGGTCGGCCTTGTACAGGAAGCTCATCGTCGGTGTCCTTCAGCCGAGTGCCTGGCTCACGATCGCGAACGCACGCAGCGCCGGGTCGCGCGCCGGCGTCGTGCCGCGCGCCATCGCGACGACGGTATCGACGCGCGGCAGCCCGAGCCCTTCCAGCCAGTCGGACAGCCCGCTGTCGCTGGGCAAGTCGAGCCGCACGAACATCCCCTCGTTCAACGCGAGCCAGTGGCTGATCAGCGCCTGCGCGCGCAGCGCATCCGGCGCGATCACCGGACCGATCACGTGGCCCGGGCCGAAACGGCGGAACAGCGCGAAGCCGAGCAACTCGCCGTCGCGATCGAGCGCGATGCCGTTCGCGACGTCGAGCAGCGCATCGGTCACCGCGCCGCGTTCGTAGCCGGCCGCACGCGACGCGAGCGCGGCGAGGCGCGGCCCGTCGTTGGTGCCGAGCGGGCGCAGGCGCTCGCCGGGCGGCAGCGAGATCAGCGGCGGCCGGAACGCCGCGCCCTGATGCTGGTCGATTGTATCGATCGGCTCGAAGCCGAACGCGGCGTACAGCGGCTCGCGCCCCGGCATCGCATGCAGAAAGACGGTTCGTGTGCCGAAGCCGTCGAGCGCGCGGGCCAGGAGCTCGCGCTCGATGCCGCCGCCCGCCCGCTCGGGCGACACGATCACCATGCCGAGCGCCGCGTGCGATTCGCCGAGGCGCCAGCCGAGTGCGGTCCCCACGACGCCGGTCTCGTCTTCGGCCACGATGCCGCTGCCGAGCTGGAACGCGAAGCGCCAGTCGTCGAGCCGGTGCGGCCACTTGACCGCCTCCGACAGCCGATGGGCGGCGGGCAGGTCGGTTTCGGCGAACGGGCGATAGGTGAGCGTGCGGGAAGAATTGAGGTCGGACACGCCGGACTCCGGATGGGTAGAAATGACCTATCGACTCTGCCAGCGACCCACGGGCGCGGATAGGACGATTCGCCTGTTTTCCGGCGGTGACGGACGCGCCCGCGAGATCGACGCAAACCCGTT
Organism: Burkholderia sp. AcTa6-5; assembly: GCF_017815075.1. Lineage (NCBI taxonomy): Bacteria > Pseudomonadati > Pseudomonadota > Betaproteobacteria > Burkholderiales > Burkholderiaceae > Burkholderia > Burkholderia sp. AcTa6-5. Next base: position 227,826 of record NZ_JAGIQE010000007.1, read on the forward strand.
CGATCGATGCGGACGAACGCGCTGATCGTGCCGGCGCGGCCGGTCAATCCCACCACTCCTGCTGTGGGAACGCCGCTACGATAAATGCACGGCCGCGCTGCCGCCTGCCCGGAGGGCCGCGCCGGCAGGCGAGCCCGCTGCGGCAGCACGCCGCCCACCGGCCGGCCGCGCCGCGCCCGATCGCGCCGCAGATCGTGCTGCATGTGCCGGGCAACACGCGGCGATTCTGCGTTTTGAGCGACGCCGAACGATGCGCGAACGACTTTTTGCCCTGATTCAATTTCGTTAAACCCAGCCCACCCCCGGCCCTGCCGGGGCTTCACACCGACAGGACGTCACCATGATCCAGTTTGAACCGAAGTACATCACCTTCGACTGCTACGGCACGCTGACCCATTTCCGGATGGCCGAGACGGCGCGCGAAATCTATGCGGACCGGCTGTCGCCGGCCGCGATGGAGGCCTTCGTGCGCGCGTTCGCCGCCTATCGGCTCGACGAGGTGCTCGGTGCGTGGAAGCCGTACCGCGACGTCGTCGTCAACTCGGTCCGCCGCACCTGCGCGCGGCTCGGCGTGAAGTTCGACGAAGCCGAGGCCGAGCTTTTCTATCATGCGGTGCCGACGTGGGGCCCGCACCCGGACGTGCCGGCCGGGCTGTCGCGGCTGGCGTCGAAGTACAAGCTGGTGATCCTGTCGAATGCGATGGACGAGCAGATCATGAGCAACGTCGACAAGCTCGGCGCGCCGTTCCACGCGGTGTTCACCGCGCAGCAGGCGCAATCGTACAAGCCGCGGATGCAGGGCTTCGAATACATGTTCGACAAGCTCGGCTGCAAGCCGGAGGACGTGCTGCACGTGTCGTCGAGCCTGCGCTACGACCTGATGACGGCCGAGGATCTCGGGATCAAGCACAAGGCGTTCGTGAACCGCGGCCACGAGCCGGGCACGCCGTTCTACAACTATTACGAAGTGTCGGACATCGGCCAGCTCGCGACGCAGCTCGGGCTGTAAGCCGGCTGCGCCGGCAGATCCATCGAACGCGCGACGGGACGCAGCCGTGATGCCGGCGCGTCCCGTCACGCGTTCGATCAGCGTACGAAACGAGGGTAATTACCGATATCGAGTCGTTCAAGGCGGGGCCGCCCGGGCCGATATATGTACCGAACGGTTAATATTTCGAGGCCCCCGCATGAAGTTGTCCACCAAACTGCTGATGCTCGTCGCCGCGGCGCTGCTCGGCGTCGTCCTGCTCGCCGCGTTGTCGCTGCACACGCTGCGCGACGCGCTGATCGACAGCCGCCGCGAAGAGATCGTCATTCTGCTGACCAAGGCCGAGCATCTGGTCGATTCGTATCGCGCGCTGCAGACGAGCGGCACGCTCACGCAGGAGCAGGCGCAGCAGCAGGCCAAGGCCGCGCTGGCGGCGCTCAACGCGAATTCGAAGAGCTACTTCTGGGTCACGACGTCCGACGGCGTCAACCTCGTGCACCCGAACGCGAAGTTCATCGGCACGCGCGCGAAAGGCAACCGCACGACCAGCGGCATGACCGACAGCGAGGCGTACCGCGCGGGGATGGCGCAGGCGCATTTCGCGCTCGTCGACGTGCTGATCAAGCGCAGCCCCGACGCGGACCTGGAGCCGAAGCTGCAGGGCGTGGTCGCGATTCCGGACTGGAACTGGTGGATCGGCACCGGATTTTTCTACGACGACATCAACGCGGCGTTTGCCCGACTCGCGATGGTGCTCGGCGCCGTCGCGCTCGTCATCGCCGCGGCGCTCGCGGCCATCGCATGGGGCGTGCTGCGCAGCGTCAGGCGCACGCTCGGCGGCGAGCCCGCGCATGCGACGCAGATCGCCGCCCGCATCGCCGCCGGCGAACTGGACGTGCAGTTCGATACGGCGCACGCCGCGCCCGGCAGCCTGCTCGTCGCGCTGGGCGACATGAAGGCGCGGCTGACCGACACCATCGCCGAGATCCAGACCACGACCCACTCGATCGCCACCGGCACCGGCGAGATCGCGCAAGGCAACCTGGATCTGTCGCAGCGCACCGAGCAGCAGGCCGCGTCGTTGCAGGAAACGGCGGCGAGCATGGAGCAGATCACGTCCACGGTCAAACAGAACGCCGACAACGCACGTCAGGCGAATGCGCTCGTGGCCCAGGCGAAGGATGCGACCGAACTCGGCGGCGCCGCTGTGCAGGCCGTCGTCGAAACGATGCGGCAGATTTCGGATGGATCGGTGCGGATCGCGGACATTACCGTCGTCATCGAAAGCATCGCATTCCAGACCAACATTCTCGCGCTCAACGCCGCGGTGGAAGCCGCGCGGGCCGGCGAGGAGGGGCGCGGGTTCGCCGTCGTCGCGTCGGAAGTGCGTTCGCTCGCGCAACGCAGCGCCGCGGCCGCGAAGGACATCAAGGGATTGATCGACGCGTCGGTCGAGCGGGCCGGCAGCGGCAGCCGGCTCGTCGAGACGGCCGGCGAGCGGATGACGGAGATCGTCCGGTCGATCGACCGGGTGGCCGACATCATGGGCGAGATTTCGGCGGCATCGGCCGAGCAAAGCACCGGCATCGAACAGATCGGGCTGGCGGTCGCGCAAATGGACGAAGTCACCCAGCAGAACGCCGCGCTCGTCGAGCAGGCGGCTGCGGCCGCCTCGTCGCTGGACGAGCAGGCGGCGCGCCTGCGGGCCGCCGTATCGGTATTCCGGCTCGCTGCGTGACGGCTTCGCGCCGTCCGTTCGCGGCCGGCGCATCCTCTGCTTCTCGGGCGCCGCGCTGGCGGCCGCCCGGCGTGCGCGTCGACATGCCGGTGACGCACGCGTCGCCGCACGCGGGCGCGGCGCCTGACGGCTGCACGGTCCCGGTTTCCCGGTAGTCCCGTGATCTTCCCGTCTTCCCGCCAAGCCGCTCCGATCGAGCGGCATTCCTCTGAACTTTCCTGTGCGACGTCCCGTCGCGATCCCCACCGTCGACGCCCGTGCATGCGGCGATCTGCCGCAATGCGCCGCTCATTTCAGCCGTCGTCGGCATGCGCACACGCATTCGACACAAACGTGCGGTTTGCGTGAGCCAAACGCGCGCCGGATGCCGAACGGGCAATTTTGTCGGCGCAATCTGCGGCGGCTGCGGCCTTACGATTTCCTGCATCGACACGGATTCGGCAACCACCGCGACACGCCACCGGGCCAACGGCGACACGTGCGCGCACGCAGCAATTCATGCTGCGCGGGCGGCCTAAAACGGTCGATTCGTATCGTGCGGGGCGCCCGAATCGCGACAAACCGCATTTTGGCGATGCTTAAATGAATTGCATGTGTACGACGTCGCGCCCGCCACCAGCAAGCGGGCGCGGCGCGATTGAACAACCACGCTGGACCCTTGGACCCACTTCCCACAGTCAGGAGCAGTTCGGATGAGCGACGATATCGACAACGGCGGCAAGGGCGGCTTCACGCGCCGCGACATGATGAAGGTCATGGCGGCGGGCGGCATGATGGCCGCCGGCGCCGGCGGACTGCTGATGACCCCCGATTCGGCATTCGCCGCGCCCGCGCCGAAGCGCGGCGGCAAGATCCGGGTTGCGAACGAAGCCGGCTCGACGGCCGATACGCTCGACCCGGCCAAGGGCTCGACGGGCGCGGACTACACGCGCTTCTTCATGTTCTACAGCGGTCTCACGCAGCTCGATGCGAGCCTGACGCCGCAGATGAACCTCGCCGAGTCGCTGCAGACGACCGACGCGAAGACCTGGATCATCAAGCTGCGCAAGGGCGTCACGTTCCACGACGGCAAGCCCGTCGGCCCGGCCGACGTGGTGTTTTCGCTGATGCGCCACAAGAACCCGGCCACCGCGTCGAAGGTCAAGACGCTTGCCGAACAGTTCTCGGATGCGAAGGCGACCGGCCCCGACGAAGTCACGCTGACGCTCGCGAGCGCGAACGCCGATCTGCCGGTGATCCTCGCGACGCCGCAGCTCGTGATCGTCAAGGACGGCACGACCGACTTCTCGACCGGCGTCGGCTGCGGCCCGTACAAGCTGAAGTCGTTCAAGCCGGGCGTGTCGACCATCGGCGTGCGCAACGACAGCTACTTCAAGCCGGGCAAGCCGTATCTCGACGAGATCGAGCTGATCGGCATCAGCGACAGCGCCGCGCGCCTGAACGCGCTGCTGTCGGGCGACGTGCACCTGATCAACGCGATCGATCCGCGCTCGACGCAGCGGGTCTCGTCGACGCCGGGCTACGCACTGAAGGAAACCAAGTCCGGCCTCTATACCGACCTGATCATGCGCAGCGACAACCCGATCGTCGCGAACCCCGATTTCGTCGAAGGGATGAAGTACCTGTTCGATCGCGAGCAGCTTCGCACGGCGGTGTTCCGCGGCTATTCGGTGATCGGCAACGACCAGCCGATTCCGCCGGGGCATCGCTACTTCAACGCGTCGCTGCCGCAGCGCGCGCACGATCCGGACAAGGCGAAATTCCTGCTCCAGAAGGCGGGGGCGCTCGGCGCCGCGCTGCCGCCGATCTATGCGACGTCCGACGCGAACGGGTCGATCGAAATGGCCGTGCTGCTGCAGCAGGCCGGCCAGAAGATCGGGCTGAACCTGCAGGTCAACCGCGCATCGCCCGACGGTTACTGGTCGAACCACTGGATGAAGCACCCGCTCACGTTCGGCAACATCAACCCGCGTTCGAGCGCCGACGTGCTGTTCACGCAGTTCTTCAAGTCGGATGCGCCGTGGAACGAGTCGGGCTGGAAGAACGCGAAGTTCGACCAGTTGCTGCTCGCCGCGCGTTCGGAAACCGACGACGCGAAGCGCAAGCAGATGTACGGCGACATGCAGGTGATCGTGTCGCAGCAGGGGCGGGTCGGCATTCCGGCGTTCATCAGCTTCCTCGACGGCTACGACAAGCGGCTCGCGGGCCTCGGCTCGATCCCCACCGGGCCGATGATGGGCTTCACGTTCGCCGAGAACGTGTGGTGGAACGCATGATGTTGTTGCTGGCCGCCGTTGCGTGGCCGGTGCGGGCGACCGCGCCGGCCACGCGGGGGCTTTTCGGGAGTGTCGCTCCATGAACCGAGTTCTCATCGGGCTGATCGGCCGGCGCATCGCGGTCACCGCGCTGACGCTGCTGATCGTGTCCGCGATCATTTTCACGATCACGAACCTGCTGCCGGGCGACGCCGCGCAGGCCGCGCTCGGCCAGTCGGCGACGCCGGAGACGGTCGCCGCGCTGCGCCAGCAGTTCGGTCTCGACATGCCGGCGCACGTGCGTTACCTGCACTGGCTCGGCGGGCTGCTGCACGGCGATTTCGGCCGGTCGTTTTCCGGCGACATGCCGGTGTCGGAACTGATCGGCGGGCGCCTGCCGAAGTCGCTCGCACTGGCGGCGATCACGACCGCGGTATCGGTGCCGATCGCATTGCTGCTCGGGATCCTCGCGGCGGTCAAGCGCGAGTCGGTGATCGACCGCGTGATCAGCCTCGGCACGCTGTCGCTCGTCGCGACGCCGGAATTCCTGATCGCGACGGTCGCCGTGCTCGTGTTCGCGGTGAAGCTGCACTGGCTGTCCGCACTGTCGTACAGCGGCCCGATCGAAAGCCTGCACGATTTCCTGCGTGCATATGCGATGCCGGTGCTGACGCTGTGCGCGGTCGTGATCGCGCAGATGGCGCGCATGACGCGCGCCGCGGTGATCGAGCAACTGAGCGCGTCGTACGTCGAGATGGCCACGTTGAAGGGCGCGAGCCCGGCGCGCGTCGTGCTGCGCCATGCGCTGCCGAACGCGATCGGCCCGATCGCCAATGCGATCGCGCTGAGCCTGTCGTATCTGCTCGGCGGCGTGATCGTCGTCGAGACGATCTTCAACTATCCGGGCCTCGCGAGCCTGATGGTCGACGCCGTCAGCAATCGCGATTTCCCGTTGGTCCAGGCGTGCACGCTGATCTTCTGCGTCGCGTACCTGACGCTCGTGCTGTTCGCCGACCTGTGCTCGATCGTGTCGAACCCGCGACTGCGCACCTGAGTGTTTCGTCTTTCTTCCGAGATGCCGCCCATGCAACCGATCGAACCCGTACAACGCAGCAGCGCGCTGCCGCCCTCCGGCGACCCGCCCCTCGGGCGGGGCAGCATGCCGCCTGCCGCGCCTGCCCCCGACCAGCCGCCCAAGCGCCGCACCGTGCGCATCGCCTTGACGACCGGCGGCCGCGTCGGCCTGTCGATGGTCGGCCTGATGCTGTTCGTTGCGGTGTTCGCGCCGCTGATCGCGCCGCATGACGTCGGCGCGATCGTCACGCCCGACGTGTTCGCGTCGTTCAGCGCGAAGCTGCCGTTCGGCTCCGACTTCCTCGGCCGCGACATGCTGAGCCGGATCCTGTACGGCACGCGGCTGACCGTGCTGCTCGCGCTGGCCGCGGTGCTGCTCGCCGCGGTGACCGGCACGACGCTCGGGCTGCTCGCGACCGTGTCGGGCCGCGCGGTCGACGAGACGATGAGCCGGCTGCTCGACGCGCTCACGTCCATTCCGTCGAAGATGTTCGCGCTGATGTTCGTCGCCGCGTTCGGCTCGTCGCTGCCGCTGCTGGTCCTCACCGCCGCGGTCAGCTACATGCCCGGCTCGTACCGGATCGCGCGCGCGCTGGCGGTCAACATCAGCACGCTCGAATTCGTGCAGGTGGCGAAGGCGCGTGGCGAAAGCGCGCTGTACATCGCGTGCGTCGAGATGCTGCCGAACATGATCCACCCGATGCTGGCGGACACCGGGCTGCGCTTCACGTTCGTCGTACTGCTGCTGAGCGGCCTGAGCTTTCTCGGGCTCGGCGTGCAGCCGCCGTACGCGGACCTCGGCTCGCTCGTGCGCGAGAACATCGCGAGCCTCGGCGACGGCTCGGCCGTCGCGATCATGCCCGCGGTCGCGATCGCGATCCTGACGGTGGGCGTCAACCTGTTGATCGACGGTCTGCCGCATCGCGGCCGCCGCAAGGGCGCGGCCGGCGCCGCCGGAGGACACTGATGCGACACGAATCGAATCCGCTCGTCGAGGTGCGCGGGCTGCGCGTGGTCGGCGGCCGGCCGGGCGGCGACGAAACGACGATCGTCCACGGCGTCGACTTCGACATCGGGCGCGGCGAGGTGCTTGCGCTGATCGGCGAATCGGGCTCCGGCAAGACGACGATCGCGCTGTCGCTGATGGGCCATGCGCGCGCCGGATGCCGGATCGCCGGCGGCGCGGTGAAGCTCGACGGCACCGACGTGTGCACGCTTTCCGGACCGGCGCTGACCGCGCTGCGCGGCCGCAAGGTCGCGTATATCGCGCAGAGCGCGGCCGCCGCGTTCAACCCGTCGCGCACGATTCTCGACCAGGTGATCGAGAGCGCGCTGATCCACAAGACGATGACGAAGCGCGACGCGCAGGCGAAGGCGATCGAGCTGTTTCGCGCGCTCGCGCTGCCCGAGCCGGAGACGATCGGCAAACGCTATCCGCACCAGGTATCGGGCGGCCAGTTGCAGCGGCTGATGGCCGCGATGGCGCTGATCACCGATCCGGAGCTGGTGATCCTCGACGAGCCGACCACCGCGCTCGACGTGACTACGCAGATCGACGTGCTGCAGGCGTTCAAGAACGTGATCAAGCGCTGCGGGATGAGCGCGGTGTACGTGTCGCACGACCTGGCCGTGGTTGCGCAGATGGCCGACCGGATCGTCGTGCTGAGCGACGGCGTGATCCGCGAGGCGGGCGATACCGAACAGATCCTGCATGCGCCGACGCACCCGTACACGCAGAGCCTGATCGCGGCGGTCACGCCGAACGATGCGGAGCGCGACGTGGAAGCGCAACGACCGGCCGCGCCCACACCGCTGCTCGACGTGCGCGGCGCGATCGCGGGCTACGGCGGCCGCGCCGCGAACGGCTGGCCCGCGAAGGTGATCCTGCATGAAGTCGACCTGCGCATCGGGCGCGGGCAGACGGTCGGCGTGATTGGCGAATCGGGCTCTGGCAAGACGACGCTCGCGAAGGTGATCGCGGGCCTCGTGCCGGCGACCGGTGGCGAGATCCTGCTCGACGGCGTGCCGCTCGCACGCGATATCGTCAAGCGCACCAAGGAGCAGCATCGCCGCGTGCAGATCGTGTTCCAGAACGCCGATACCGCGCTCAACCCCGTGCATACCGTCGAGCGCACGCTCGCACGACCGCTCGCGTTCTACCACGGGATCAAGGGCGCGCGAGCCCGCCAGCGCGTCGCGGAGCTGCTCGAACTCGTGCGGCTGCCGCCGGCGGTGGCGTCGCGGCGGACCGGCGAGCTGTCGGGCGGACAGAAGCAGCGCGTGAACCTCGCGCGCGCGCTTGCGGCCGAGCCCGACCTGATCCTGTGCGACGAGGTGACGTCGGCGCTCGACACCGTCGTCGGCGCCGCGATCATCGAGCTGCTGCGCGACCTGCAGGCGAAGCTCGGCGTGTCGTACGTGTTCATCACGCACGACATCGCGAAGGTGCGCGCGATCAGCGACGACATCGTCGTGCTGTATGCGGGCCGCCGCGTGGAGACGGGCAGCCGCGACGCGCTGTGCGCGCCGCCTTATCACCCGTATTCGCATCTGCTCGTGTCGTCCGCGCCGGAGTTGCGCGCGGGCTGGCTCGACGATGCGGCCGAGCGTTGCCACCGGCCGCTGGTGCCGATCGGCGCGCGCGAGAACGAGGACGAGCTGTGTCCGTTCCTGTCGCGCTGCGCGATGCGCGTGGACGGCGTGTGCAACCGGACGGCCCCGTCGCTGCGCACGCTCGGCAACGGCGCGCAGGTGCTGTGCCATCGCAGCGAGGAGGATCTCGCGCGCTTCCAGGCGGAGCCGATTCCCGCCGGTGTCGCGCCGCTGCAGCTGTAGTGCGTGGCGCGCGAACCGTGCATCGCGCGGGGCGGTGAACGGTCCGCCGCATAGTCTGCCGCGGCGGTCGCGCAAAACGGCAATTTGCACGCGTGCCGCGCGCGAATACGCGGCAACTGCGGTTTTTGACGGTGATTAAATGATTCTCATTGAACGGTCGCCGATCGTCGTTGCGGAAATGCTCGAGAAGGATCCGATGAAACTGGAATCGTACTGGCTGGATACCCGCCCCGCGTTTCGCGCCGGAAGCGAAGGCCCCGTCGAAGGGCGGGCCGACGTCGTCGTGATCGGCGGCGGGTTCACCGGTTTGTCGGCGGCGCTCGCGCTCGCGCAGCGCGGCGTTTCGGTGGTCGTGCTCGAAGCCGCGCAGGTCGCGGGCGAAGCGTCTGGCCGCAACGGCGGCCAGTGCAATACGGGCGTCGCGCAGGACTACGCGTCGCTGGCCGCCCGCATCGGCGCCGCGCAGGCGAAGCAGTTTTATCTCGCATACGAAAGCGCGGTGAAGAGCGTCGAGACGATCGTGACCGAACAGGCGATCGATTGCGATTTCCGGCGCGCCGGCAAGCTGAAGCTCGCCGCGAAGCCACAGCATTTCGCGGGGCTCGAAAAGACCTTCAACGCATTGCGGCGCGACGTCGATCCGGATATCGAACTGATCGAACCGTCGCGGATCCGCGACGAAATCGCATCCGACGGCTTCTACGGCGGGCTCCTGCAGCGCAACGGCGCACAGATGCACATGGGCAAGTTCGGCGTCGGCCTCGCGCAAGCGGCCGTGCGGGCCGGCGCACGCGTGGTCGAGCACGCGGCCGTCACGCAGATCGACCGGCTCGACGGCGAGCGCCACCGGATCACCAGCACCCGCGGCACGATCGTTGCCGACCGCGTTCTGGTCGCCACCGGCGCATCGCAGCACGGGCCGTTCGCGTGGTTCCGGCGACGCATCGCGCCGGTCGGCAGCTTCATCGTCGTGACCGAGCCGCTGCCGGATGCGCAGCTGAACCGGCTGTTTCCGCATCGCCGCGCCTACGTGACGTCGCGCCAGATCGGCAACTACTTCCGCGTGACGCCCGACAACCGGCTGCTGTTCGGTGGCCGCGCGCGTTTCGCGATGTCGAGCCCGCGCTCCGACGCGAAGAGCGGCGACGTCCTGCGCGCCGGCATGGCCGGCTACTTCCCGGAACTGGCCGGCGTGCGGCTCGACTACTGCTGGGGCGGGCTGGTGGACATCACCGCCGACCGGCTGCCGCGCGCGGGCCAGCACGACGGGCTCTATTACTCGATGGGCTACAGCGGCCACGGCGTGCAGATGTCGGTGCACATGGGCCGCGTGATGGCCGACGTGCTGTATGGCGCGGCCGCGTCGAACCCGTGGCGCGAGCTCGACTGGCCGGCGATACCCGGCCATTTCGGGCACGCGTGGTTTTTGCCGCTCGTCGGCGCGTATTACCGGATGCAGGATTTCCTGCATTGAAGCGCGCGCCGGGAGAATTCGACATGACAGTGCAATTCGTTGGCTCGCCGCGTGTCGCGCGGCCCGTGTCGCCGGCGATCGGCGACGTGCTGCGCACGATCGACGCGTCGTTCGCGCAGCCGCTGAACCTCGACACGCTCGCGGCGGTGGCCGGGTTGAGCGTGTCGCGCTTCACCGCGCGCTTTCGCAGCGAAACCGGGCTGTCGCCGCACCGGTATCTGTGTCTCGTGCGGATACGGCGGGCGCAGGACCTGTTGCGCGCCGGTCTCGCGCCGTCGGTCGTCGCGACCGACGTCGGCTTCTTCGATCAGAGCCATCTGTGCCGGCATTTCCGGCGCGTGCTCGGGATCACGCCGCGCGATTACATGGTCGCCCGTACGGGCGGCGCACCGGTGCGAGCGCCATCGACGCGCATGCGCGCCGAACGCCGCGATGCATCGTGTCACGCGGCGTAAGCACACGTATGGACGACATGCCCCGCTGAGGATTTTCCGGCAGGCGAGCCGGCGAACGACGATTTCCGATATCGCGTGACCGCTTTCGAACGAATCCGTCACGCACTGCACAGGAGCAGAAATGACCGCAGTTTTCGTGTTGCACCGGGCCGACGGCGCACCGTCTTCCACCGCATTCAGCAAGCAGGCGCTCGGCGCGAGCGATCCGTTCGCGTCGCATCGCGAGATCGCGTGGGAAGGCCCCGACGCGATGGCCGCGGGGCGCATCGGCTTCGTGGGCGAACTGGATGTGCCGAGCTTTCCGCACATCGAAACCCTCGTCGTCGTCCAGGGCGAGTTGACGCTCGAAGCGCCCGGGGCCGCACCGCTGGTGGTCGGCCCTGGGCAAGGCGCCGTGATCGGCTGCGGCACCGCGCTGCGTATCGCCGCGGCATCGCCGGTACTGCTGATGTTCTGCGCGGCAACGTGCGAGACACCGACGAAACGCGGCATCTTCGCGCTGCACGCCGACGCGAACTTCAAACCGTCCGCCACGCTGCCGGCCGAGGTGCTGCTCGGCCCCGCGCCGCAATGCCGCAGCGACAACGTGTTCACCGACGACGGCGCCGGGTACTGCGCGGGCACGTGGGATTCGACGCCGTATCACCGGATCGTCCGGCCGCATCGCGCGAACGAGTTCATGTTCCTGCTGGACGGCGGCGTCCGGTTCGCGGCGCCCGACGGCAGCGTGCAGTCGCTGGGCACCGGCGACGCGCTGTTCGTGCCGCGCGGCGCGTCGATCGGGTGGGAAAGCAGCGAACGCGTCGCGAAGTTCTACGTGATGCAGAACGTCAAACCCTCCACCGAACGAGACTGAGCATGTCCCCTCCGCTGCGCCATATCGAAACCTTGTCCACGCCGCCGGCCGCGGCCGACGTCGTCGTGATCGGCGGCGGCATCATCGGCGTCTTCACCGCCTACTATCTGGCCCGCCGCGGCATATCGGTCGCGCTCGTCGAGAAAGGGCGCATCGGCGCCGAACAGTCGAGCCGCAACTGGGGCTGGTGCCGCCAGCAGAACCGCGATGCGCGCGAGTTGCCGATGGCGAGCAAGAGCATCGATCTGTGGGAACGATTCGCCGCCGAATCCGGAGAAGACACCGGCTTTCATCGCTGCGGGCTGCTGTATCTCAGCAACGACGAGGCCGAGCTGTCCCGCTGGGCCAGCTGGGGCGAATTCGCGAAGACCGCCGGTGTGACCACATACATGCTCGACAGCAAGCAGGCCGCCGAGCGCGGACGGGCGACCGGGCAGCAGTGGAAGGGCGGCGTGTTCTCGCCGACCGACGGCACGGCCGATCCGGGCAAGGCCGCGCCGGCCGTGGCCGCCGCGCTGATCAAGCTGGGCGGCAGTGTTCACCAGCACTGCGCGGCGCGCGGCATCGAGCTCGAAGGCGGCCGTGTCGCGGGCGTCGTCACCGAGGCGGGCGTCATCAAGACGCGAACGGCCGTGATGGCCGGCGGCGCATGGGCGTCGTCGTTCTGCCGCCAGCTCGGCATTCGCTTTCCGCAAGCGTCGATCCGTCAGTCGATCCTGAGCGTGTCGCCCGTCGACACGCCGTTGCCGGATGCGATGTACACGTCCGGCGTGTCCATCACGCGCCGCAGCGACGGACGCTACGCATTGGCGATCAGCGGCCGCGCGCGCGTGGACCTGACGCCGCAGTTCCTGCGCTTCGCGCCGCAATTCGTGCCGATGTTCGCGAAACGCTGGCGCAATCTGCTGCCGGGCGGCCTCGAAGGCGTGCGTGGCGGCCATGAAACGTTGAAGCGCTGGCGCCTCGACGCGCCGACGCCGATGGAAGCCGTACGCATTCTCGATCCGAAGCCCGACATGCCGACGATCACCGAAACGTACCGACGCGCGTCCGAACTGCTGCCCGAACTGCGCGAAGCGAAGATCACGCACGCGTGGGCCGGGTTCGTCGACAGCACGCCGGACGGCGTGCCGGGCATCGGCGAAGTGCCGGGCGTGCCGGGGCTCATCCTCGCGGCGGGGTTTTCGGGTCACGGCTTCGGGATCGGCCCGGGCGCCGGGCACCTGATCGCCGATCTCGCATCCGGTGCGCAACCTTTCGTGGACCCGGCGCCGTACCGGCCCGGCCGGTTCAGCGAGTCCGCATGGGGCAAGGTCGCCGATTTTTGATGCAACGCCGTTACATGGATGAGCGGTCGCCTGAGTACGACGCGCATCGAGCCGGACCGCCCACGAGCGGCCGGATCGGTGCGGCGAACGTTCGCCGGTCCGTCAGTGCGATGCGACAGCTTGGGAGTGCGTGATGCGTTTCAGTTCGTACTGGCTCGATACGTCGGAGCCATTCGTGAGCCACTCGCCGGAATTGCCCGACGGCAGCTGCGACGTGCTGGTGGTGGGCGGCGGGATCACCGGTTCGGCCGCCGCGCTGGCGCTGGCCAAGAAGGGCGCGCGCGTGATCGTCTGCGAGGCGGGCACCGTCGGCCAGGCGGCGTCGGGCCGCAACGGCGGCATGTGCAACAACGGCTTCGCGCAGGATTACGCGTCGCTGTCGCAACGTCTCGGTACGGAACTGGCGAACCGGCTCTATCTGGCGTTCGACGCGGGCGTCGACACGGTCGAGCGGCTCGTGAAAGAAGAGTCGATCGATTGCCATTTCGCCCGCACCGGCAAGCTGAAGCTCGCGGCGAAGCCCGAGCACTACGACAAGCTCGCGCGCAGCCAGGCATTGCTCGCGGCGAGCGTGGACCCCGACACGCGCCTGGTGACGAAGGCCGAGCTGCGCGACGAGATCGGCTCGGATCGTTATCACGGCGGGCTGCTGTTCGGCAAGAGCGCGGGGATGCATGTCGGCCGTTACGTACGCGGCCTGGCGCGCGCTGCGCAGGCGCGCGGCGCGCACATCGTCGAGCAGGCGCCGGTGCTGGAATTGAAGCGGGACACGCGCGGCACCTATGCGGCGCGCACCCCGCTCGGTGAAATCCGTGCGCGCCAGGTGCTGCTCGCGAGCGGCATTTCGCACGTCGGGCCGTTCGGCTGGATTCGCCGCAGGGTCGTGCCCGTGGGCGCCTTCATCATCGTCACCGAGCCGTTGCCGCGCGAGCTGCTCGATCGCCTGCTGCCGACACGCCGGATGGCCACCGACACGAAGAACTTCGTCAACTTCTTCCGGACGACGCCCGACGGCCGTCTGCTGTTCGGCGGCCGCGCGCGGTTCGCGACGTCGAATCCGCGTTCGGACGAAAAGAGCGGCGCGATCCTGCGGCGTCAACTGGCCGCCGTGTTTCCCGGGCTGGCCAGCGTACGCATCGACTACTGCTGGGGCGGGATGGTCGACATGACGGCCAACCGGCTGCCGCGCGCGGGCGAGCGCGACGGCGTTTACTACTCGATGGGCTATAGCGGCCACGGCACGCACATGGCCACGCTGATGGGCACGTTGATGGCCGAGATCATGGACGGACGCGCCGACCTCAACCCGTGGAAAGGATTCGACTGGCCCGCGATTCCGGGCCACTTCGGCAAACCCTGGTTTTTGCCGTTCGTCGGCGCCTGGTATCGACTCAAGGACACTCTCCAATGAATTCACCCGTTGTTCACCTGATGCAAGCCGGAAGGCTCGATCGCTTCTTCATCGACGGCGACTGGGTGCTGCCCGAAGGCGGCGACCGGTTCGCGGTCGTCAGCCCGTCCACGGAAGACACGCTGTGCGAGATCCCGCTCGGCAGCGCGCGCGACGCCGACCGCGCGGTGCAGGCCGCGCGCCGCGCGTTCGAACGCTGGTCCGCGACGTCGCCGCAGGAACGCGCGGCGCTGCTCGACCGCGTGCATGCGCTGATGCTGGAGCGCGCCGAACTGTTCGCCGCCGCGCTCGCGATGGAAATGGGCGCACCGATCGGCTATGCGCGTGCCGCGCACGTGCCGCTCGCGGCCGAACATATCCGCGTCGCACGCGACAACCTCGCGCGCTACCCGTTCATCGAGCGGCGCGGAACGACCGCGGTCGCGCGCGAGCCGATCGGCGTGTGCGCGCTGATCACGCCGTGGAACTGGCCGATCTACCAGATCACCGCGAAGGTCGGGCCGGCGCTCGCGGCCGGCTGCACGGTCGTGCTGAAGCCGAGCGAGCTGTCGCCGCTCAGCGCGCTGCTGTTCGCGGAAGTGATCGCCGATGCGGGTGTGCCTGCCGGCGTATTCAACCTCGTGAGCGGCAGCGGCGAAACGGTGGGCGCGGCGCTTTCGTCGCACCCGGAGGTCGACATGGTGTCGATCACCGGCTCGACGCGCGCCGGCGTGCTCGTCGCGCAGGCGGCCGCGCCGACCGTCAAGCGCGTCGCGCAGGAACTGGGCGGCAAGTCGCCGAATATCGTGTTGCCGGACGCGGACCTGTCGCGTGCGGTCCCGCCCGGCGTGGCCGCCGCGTTCCGCAACATGGGGCAGTCGTGCAGCGCGCCGACCCGCATGATCGTGCCGCGCGCCGTGCTCGGCGAGGTCGAGGCACTGGCCGTCGCGGCGATGCAAACGCTCGTCGTCGGCGATCCGTTCGACGAGGCCACGACGCACGGGCCGCTGGCCAATCGCGCACAGTTCGGGCGGGTTGCGCAGATGATCGACGTGGGCATCGACGAACGCGCGAAGCTGATCGCCGGCGGCCCCGGCCGGCCCGCGGGTCTCGAGCGCGGCTTTTATGCGCGGCCGACGATTTTCTCCGAGGTGCGCACCGACATGGCGATCGCGCAGCAGGAAATCTTCGGCCCGGTGCTCGCGATCCTGCCTTACGACACCGTCGACGAAGCGATCGCGATCGCGAACGATACGGTCTACGGGCTCGGCGCGCACGTGCAGGGCACCGACAAGGACCGCGTACGCGCGGTGGCCGCCCGCATCCGCGCGGGGCAGGTGCATCTGAACTACCCGGCATGGGACCCTCAGGCGCCGTTCGGCGGGTACAAGCAGTCGGGCAACGGCCGCGAGTACGGGATCGAAGGGATGGAGGAGTACATGGAGATCAAGTCGATCGTCGGCTTTTACGACTGACGCAGTCGCTGCGCGCGATTCGCGCCGGCAGTACAGTTCGAAGCCCGCTACATTCCGAAGGTGCCGAAATTGGACAACCCCGTGATTCCCGACACATCGCTGCAAACGCATCACGCGCACTGGGCGAAGCTGCGCCGCGATCTGCATGCGCATCCCGAGTTGCGATTCGAAGAACACCGGACGGCGGACGTCGTCGCCCGCGAGCTCGAGGCGCTCGGCTATGCGGTGTCGCGCGGGCTCGGCGGCACGGGCGTCGTCGCGAGCCTGCCCGGCGCGGATCCGCGCCGCGGCATCGTGCTGCGCGCCGATCTGGACGCGTTGCCGATCCACGAAGCCAACGACTTCGCGCACGCGTCGTGCACGCACGGGATCATGCATGCGTGCGGCCATGACGGCCATACCGTGATGTTGCTCGGCGCCGCGCGCGTGCTGAAGGCGCTGCCGCAGTTGCCTGGTACCGTCCATTTCGTGTTTCAGCCGGGTGAAGAGGGCGGCGCGGGTGCGCGCAAGATGATCGACGACGGGCTGTTCGAGCAATACCCGACGGAAGCGGTATTCGGCATGCACAACTGGCCCGGTCTGCCGGCCGGGCATTTCGGGTTGCGCACCGGCCCGATCATGGCCGCGGGCTCGCGCTTCAGGATCACGGTGACGGGCAAGGGCGCGCACGCGGCGCAGCCGCATCTGGGCATCGATCCGGTGCCGCTTGCGTGCTCGATGGTGCTGCAGTGCCAAACCATCGCCGCGCGGCACAAGGACCCTGTCGACCCGGCGGTCATTTCCGTCTGCATGTTCCATGCGGGCACGACGGACAACGTGATTCCGGACACCGCCGAGCTGCGCGGCACGATCCGCACGCTGTCGTCGGCGTTGCAGCAGAAGCTGCAGCGCGACGTGCGGCTCGCGTGCGAAGGGCTCGCGGCGGCCTATGGCGCGCAGGTCGACGTGGAGTTTTTTCAGTACTACCCGGCGACGGTCAACACGCCGGCCGAGACGGCGCTGTGCGAAGCGGTGATTCGCGATACGTTCGGCGACGCGCGCGTCGAGCGCGACGTGCCGCCGAACATGACGTCCGAGGACTTCGGCTTCATGCTGGAGGAACGGCCGGGTGCGTACGTGCTGATCGGCAATGCGCAGGACGGCGCGGCCTCACCGGCGCTGCATCACCCGAAATACGACTTCAACGACGACATCATTCCGGCCGGCGTCCGGTACTGGGTCGCGTTGGCGCAGCATTACTTCGCGCGATCGCGATGATGCGCGAAGCCGGCATTGAAGTCGGGCCGTGGCGCACGACGACACTTTTGTAACGATTGCTTGATGAAACAGGAAAACGAGATGAACGATTCCGACACGATGCCGGCGCTTCGCTACCGGCGCTTCACCGCCGCAGACGTCCCCGCGGCCCACGCGCTCTCGGTGGCGCTTCGCTGGCCGTTCAGGGCGGAAGACTGGCAGTTTTCCGCCGACACGTCGATCGCGTTCGCGGCCGAGGAAAATGGCGTGGTGATCGGCACGGCGATGTGCTGGGAGTACGGTGCCGACCGCGCGGCGATCGGGCATGTGATCGTGTCCGACGCGCACCAAGGGCGCGGCATCGGCCGCAAGCTGATGGAGATACTCATCGACGAACTTGGGCCACGCATCACGTTTCTGCATGCGACGCCGGCCGGTCGGCCGCTCTATGAAAAGCTCGGCTTCAACGTGTGCGGATCGTTGAGCCAGTATCAGGGGAACGTGGTGCAGCCGGCCGACGTGGTCCTGCCCGAAGGCGTGCGGCTGCGGGCAGGATCGCCGGCCGACTGGCCGCGCCTCGTCGAGCTGGACGCGCGCGCGTCCGGGCTCCAGCGTGATGCGCTGATGGCCGCGCTGTTCCAGCGCGGTGAAAGCGTCGTGCTCGAACGCGATGGCGAGGTGGTCGCGTTTTCGGTGCTGCGGCGCTTCGGTCGCGGCGACGTGATCGGTCCGGTGGCGGCGCCGCGCGCGAGCGACGATGCGTATGCGAAGGCGCTCGTCAGCCATTGGCTGACGCAACGGGAAGGCGAATTCGTCCGCATCGACGTGCCGGACGGGACCGGCTTGCCGGACTGGCTGGCCGAACAGGGTTTGGCGCGGGTCGATACGTGTTCGAAGATGGTGCGCAACGCGCCGGCCTCGGCGCACGAAGGGCCGGCCGACCCCGTCTGCGGACAGTACGCACTCGTCAGTCAGGCGATGCTGTAGCCCTCGGCCGCACGCGCGGGCTTGCCTCGCGCGTGCGGTGACGTCAGCGCGTCCGGCCCAGTTGCTCGTCGATCGCGCGGGTCAACGGCGACTGCACGTCTCCGGTGTGCCGCGTCGGCACGGGCTCGATCAGCACGATCCAGCATTCATCGTCGGCGACCGGGTTGTGCCGCGTGCCGCGCGGCACGACGTGCATCCAGTAGACGGGTGTAAGCGCTCGGCATCGCCCGGGACGCCGCTCAACGCGCCAGCGCGGCCACGAAGTCGCGATACGTCCGCAGCGGGCGGCCGAGGATCGCGGTCAGCCGCTCGACGTCGCCGGCCTCCGGCACCATCCCGTCGCTGACGTAGCGCTCGGCCATGAGCCGCATTTCGTACGCCATCCATTTCGGCATGAACGTCGCCAGATTGTCTTCGAACGGCGTGGGATCGTCGCCGCCATACGCAACGGGGCGGCCAAGCGTGTCCGACCAGATCGACGCCAGTTGCGTGCCGGTCAGCGTGTCGGGGCCCACCAGGTTGATGGTGTCGACCGGCAGCTTGCCCGGCGCATCGTTGCGGCGGATCAACTCGATCGCCGCGACTTCCGCGATGTCGCGCACGTCGACCATCGCGACGCCCTTGCCGCCGATCGGCATCGGGTACACGCCGTGCCCGACGATCACGTCCTTCACCATCGATTCGTTGTCCATGAAATACGCGGGCCGCAGGATCGTCGCGCCGAAGCCCATCTGCTCGATCATCCGCTCGGCGCCGAATTTCACCGCGAAGTGTGGCACGTTCACGAAGCGGTCGGCATGCAGGACCGACAGATAGACGACGCGCTCGATGCCCGCTTCGCGGGCCAGGTTCAGCGCGATCAGCGCCTGCGTGAATTCGTCGCCCGCCACGCCGTTGAGCAGGAACAGCGTGCGCACGCCGGAGAAGGCCGCCCGCAGCGCGTCGACGTCGAGCATGTCGCCCTGCACGACGGTCACGGCCGCCGGAAAATCGGCCTTGGCCGGATCGCGCACCAGCACGCGCACGTCGGCGCCGCGATCGACGAGTTGACGGACGACCTGGCGGCCCACACGGCCGGTGGCGCCGGTAACGAGAATGGTCATGATGTTCACTCCTGAGATAACGATGGGATTGACTGCCCACGTAAGTTATGTGATCCACCTATGATCCGGAAGATGTGATAAATAGACATGTCGTCTCACTGGTGGAACACATGGACCTGCTCGCTCTCGCCGATTTCAATCTCGTCGCCCGCCATGGCAGCTTCGGGGAGGCTGCGCGGGTCGCGGATCGCCCGAAGGCGACGCTGTCGCGCCGCGTCGCGGAACTGGAGAACAGCCTGTCGCTGCGTCTGTTCGAGCGCGGCTCGCGCGGCGTGAAGCTCACGCAGGAAGGGCGCGCGCTCTACGAGCGGACGGGCGCGCTGCTCGCGGAGCTGGCCGACAGCGCGTCGGCGATCGCAGCGGGGAGCGAGCGGCCGCGCGGCCGGCTGCGCATCAGCGCGCCGATGCTGTTTTCCCAGTTCGCGATGGGCAAGCTGGTGGCGACGTTCGCGCTGAAATACCCGGACGTCCGGCTGGAGGTGACGACCGAAGACCGGCCCGTCGACATGATCGAGGAAGGGTACGACCTCGTGATTCGCGTGAACCCGGACCCCGACGAGAGCCTGATCGGGCGCGTGTTCTTGCGCGACCGGCTGGTGGTCGTCGCGCGGCCCGAATTGCCGCGGCCGGGCGACGACGCGCCCGCACCGGCACCGGCCGTGGTGCGCGGCGCGAACGACACGCACACTGCCTGGGAGGTCGCCGGGCCGGCCGGGACGGCGCGCATCCCGATCGACCCCGTGGCACGGCTGTCGTCGCTGAGCATGGTGCGCGATACGGTCCGCCTCGGCCTGGGCGCCGCGTGCCTGCCGGCGTCACTGGTGAGCCGCGACCTGGCCGCCGGCACGCTCGTCAGTTGGGGCGACGTGCCGGGTTCCGATATCGCGCTGTGGGCGCTGTATCCGTCCAGGCGGTTACTGAGCACGCGCGTGTCCGCGTTTCTCGATCACCTGAAGGACGCGTTTCCGTCAGGTGAGCCGGAAGAACTGGCCGCGTATATCGAACCCGGGCAGTGAAACGGCCACGGTCGAGGCCGCGCACGCGCGTCGCCGCGACGTCCTGAGCGGAATGCCGTCGCGATCGGCAGCGCGGGTGCCGCCGCCCGTCCCGATTCGGACCGCCGCGTTCATGCCGGCTCGGGCTGCGCGCAACACACGCGGTTCCGGCCTTCGCGCTTCGCGCGGTAGAGCGCCATGTCCGCCTGGTGCGACAGCGCGTGCATGGAAGCGTGCCGCGCGCGCCGGCCGGTCGCACAGCCGATGCTGACGGTGAAAGGCGGAACGGTTTCCGCAAACCCGTCGAGCCGGTTGCGTTCCACCTCGCGGCGAATCGCTTCGGCGACCCGCGCGGCGCCGCTTTCATCCGTATCGGGCAACACCGCGACGAATTCCTCGCCGCCGTAGCGCGCGGCGAGGTCACCGCGCCGCCGCGTATGCGCGCGGATGCATTCGGCGAGAAAGCGCAGCGCGGTGTCGCCCTGCGCATGCCCGTGCCGGTCGTTGTACTGCTTGAAGTGATCGGCGTCGATGAACAGCACCGACAGGGTGCCGCCGCTGCCGCGCTGCAACCGCTCCCATTCGTCGGCCAGCGCGGTATCGAGCGCGCGACGATTGCGCAATCCGGTCAACGGATCGGTACGCGTGAGATCGGTCAGCAGCGTCTGCTTGCGGAAATTGTCGCGCAACGCGAAGGCCAGCAGCCAGACCACCGCACCGAACAATGCGCAGATCACGGATGCCGACACGCCGACCGTCCACGACAGGCGCCGGATGCCGGCCAGCACGTCGTGTTCGGCCGGCGCGACGACCGCGATCAGCGGGGTGCCCGGTATCCGCTGGTAGGTATACAACCGCACGATGCCGTCGATGCTCGAACGCGCGGGATAGAAGCCGGATTCGCTGTTTACCATCCGCTTGAAGGAGGTCGAGCGACGCAGGAGGTTCATCTGGCCTTCGTTCAACGACGGGTTTCTCGCGAGGATCGTGCCGTCCGCGCGCACGATCGCGCTGACGCCGTTCGGCCCGACATCGAGGCGGGACAGCAATTGCTCGAAGTAGGCGAGATCGACGGCGACGACCGCGATCCCGTCGAACGCATGATCCGGCCGCTCGATGCGTCGCGACAGCGCGATGGATTCCTTGCCGCCGCGCGAGCGTGCGCGATAGGGCTGGGAGACGTAGAGCCCGATGTTGTCCGCATCGCGATGGACCTTGAAGTAGTCGCGATCGGCGAAGTCCCAGCGGTGGGTCGTGCTGCAGCACCCGTCGATCAGCCGGCCGCGACTGTCGGTCACGCCCATGCCGGTCACGTATTGCGCGGCGGTGCGCTCGAACAGCAGGTCGTGCCGCAATCCGGCGTCCATGCGCTGCACGGCCGGCTTGCCGAGGTCGGCCGCCAGCGCAATCAGCGCGTTGTTCGACGTTTCGACCGTCCTCGCGATCTGGCTCGCGAGCACGGCCGCGACGTTGCGCGACGTCTCGTGCGCATGCTCGACGACTTCGCTGCGCGCGACCCACAGCGTCACCGCGCTGATCGCGAGCGCCGCAAGCGACATCAGCGTGCCCAACGCGCCGACGACGAACGGGTGGCGTCCGGCCCAGTCGGCGATTTTCTCGATCGAAGTGAATGCGGGCATGCTCGCGCTCGTGTTGAGATGCCGGCTGCACTAGCGCCGGCGCGGGTCCAATTCCCGTTAACGGCACGGTTAACAAAAAATCGAGGCCGGCATGGCTGCCCGTCGACAGCCCGTCGACGACCACGGCCCGACGCGACGACGCAAACGTGTGCGGCCACGCGGCCATGCGGCGAGACGGCCCGGGCGCGGCCCCGGACCCGTGCAAATCACGTCGATTGATAACCACACTGCATCAATCCTTCCAAAAATCGCACTTATCGTTTGATCGATACCGCGCCAACATGCCGGAAAACGACAATCGACCAGCCCCTCCCGCGTATTCCAGGATTTTCAGGAGACACCCAGATGCACCCCTCGTCCAGCCTTCCGGCCGAACGCTCGAAGGCCGCCGCGATCTTTCGCGTCACGGCCGGCAACTTTCTCGAGCAGTTCGACTTCTTCCTGTTCGGCTTCTACGCCACGCAGATCGCCAACGTCTTCTTCCCCGCGCAAAGCGAGTTCGCATCGTTGATGATGACCTTCGCCGTGTTCGGCGCCGGCTTCCTGATGCGCCCGCTGGGCGCGATCGTGCTGGGTGCGTACATCGACGAGGTCGGCCGCCGCAAGGGGCTGATCGTCACGCTGTCGATCATGGCGAGCGGCACCATCCTGATCGCGTTCGTGCCGGGCTACGCGACGATCGGGCTGCTCGCGCCCGTGCTCGTGCTGATCGGCCGGCTGCTGCAGGGCTTTTCCGCGGGCGCGGAACTGGGCGGCGTGTCGGTCTATCTGGCCGAGCTCGCGACGCCGGGCCGCAAGGGCTTCTTCACGAGCTGGCAATCGGCCAGCCAGCAGGTGGCGATCGTCATCGCGGCGGGCCTCGGCTTCGCGCTCAATCAGTGGCTGAGCGCATCGCAGATCGGCGCCTGGGGATGGCGCGTGCCGTTCTTCGTCGGCTGCATGATCGTGCCGTTCATCTTCATGCTGCGCCGCAACCTGGAGGAAACCCAGGAGTTCAAGGCCCGCAAGCATCGTCCGGGCATGAAGGAAGTGTTCGGTACGCTGGTCCAGAACTGGGGCGTCGTGATCGCCGGCATGATGCTGGTCGCGATGACCACCACGAGCTTCTATCTGATCACCGTCTACGCGCCGACCTTCGGCAAGACCGTGCTGCATCTGAGCACCGCCGACAGCCTGCTCGTGACGCTGTGCGTCGGCGTGTCGAACTTCGTATGGCTGCCGATCGGCGGGGCGCTGTCCGACCGGATCGGCCGGCGGCCGCTGCTGGTCGGCATGACGATGCTCACCGTCGTGACCGCGTATCCGGCGCTGTCGTTCCTCGCTCACGCGCCATCGTTCGTCAACATGCTGCTCGTGCTGCTCTGGCTGTCGTTCATGTACGGGATCTACAACGGCGCGATGATCGTCGCGCTCACCGAAGTGATGCCGGTGCAGGTGCGCGTCGCGGGCTTCTCGCTCGCGTACAGCCTCGCGACGGCCGTGTTCGGCGGCTTCACGCCGGCCATCTCGACCGCGCTCATTCACGCGACGGGCGACAAGGCCGCACCGGGCTACTGGATGAGCTTCGCCGCCGTGTGCGCGCTGCTCGCGACGTTCGCGCTGTATCGTCACCGCACGGCGACGTTGACGCCCGCGCATTGATGTCCGGCCGATCCGGAACGTTCATTCACACCCACGCATCCGCACGACCACGACCACGACCATGAGAAACCTGTTCCTGAAATACTGCGCGACCGCGCTCGTCGCCACCGCGGCGGTCGCGGCCAACGTCCAGGCCGCCGAACTGCACGTGATGAGCTCGGGCGGCTTCACCGCCGCCTACAAGGTGCTCGGCCCGCGGTTCGCGTCCAAGACGGGCAATACGCTCGCGACCGCGCTCGGCCCGTCGATGGGCAAGTCGCCCGAAGCGATTCCGAACCGGCTCGCGCGCGGCGAGCCGGCCGACGCCGTGATCATGGTCGGCTACGCGCTCGACGATCTGATCAAGCAGGGCAAGGTCATCCCCGACTCGCGCGTCGATCTGGCCGACTCGCGCATCGGCATGGTCGTGCGCGACGGCGCGGCCAAGCCCGACATCAGCACCGCCGACGGCCTCAAGCAGGTGCTGCTGCACGCGAAATCGATCGCCTATTCGGACAGCGCGAGCGGCGTGTATATCGAACGCGAACTGTTCAAGAAGCTCGGGATCGAGGAACAGGTGAAGTCGAAGGCGAAGATGATCCCGCGGATTCCGGTGGCGTCGGTCGTCGCGAACGGCGACTACGAAATCGGCTTCCAGCAGGTCAGCGAGCTGCTGCCCGTCAAGGGCGCGACCTTCGTCGGCAAGATCCCCGAATCGCTGCAGTCCGTCACGCGCTTCGCCGCCGGCATCCCGGTCGGCGCGCAGCACCCCAAGGAAGCGAAGGCGCTGCTCGACTATCTTGCGTCGCCCGACGTGCAGGCCGACGTGAAGTCGACCGGCCTGGATTCCGTTTCCGCGCATTGAACCCGATCGACGGGAAGGCGCCGATCAGACCGTCTTCCCGTCACTCCCGCCGCCGTCTGCCGCGGCACTGTCTTCATCGGCCGCGTCCGGCAACGCCGGCCCGGCCGCCGCGAGCCGCTGCACCAGACGCGCGCGGTCGCACGCACCTTCCCACACCGACACGAAAATCACCGCGCACGCGTTGCTGATCACGCTGGTCAGCGCGCGCGCCTCCGACATGAAGCGGTCGATGCCGACCAGCAGCGCGACCCCGGCGACCGGCAGGTCGGGCATCACGGCGAGCGTCGCGACCAGCGCGACAAGCCCGCTGCCGGACACGCCGGCCGCCCCTTTCGACGTGACCAGCATGATCGCGAGCATCGTCGCGACCTGCGGCGCGGAAAGCGGGACGTCGCAAGCTTGCGCGATGAACAACGCCGCGAGCGTCAGATAGATCGCGGTGCCGTCCAGATTGAACGAATAGCCGGCCGGCAGCACGAGCCCCACGACGCCCTTGTCGCAGCCGAGCGCTTCCAGCTTGACGATCAGGCGCGGCAGGACCGGCTCGGTGGACGAGGTCGCGAGGACGATCAGCAACTCCTCGCGCAGGTAGCGCAGGAGCCGCCACAGCGCGAATCCGTGCAGTCGCGCGAGCGGGGCGAGCACCAGCGCGACGAACAGCGCGCAGGCCACGTAGAAGCACACCATCAGCTTCGCGAGCGAGCCGACCGAGCCGATCCCGAAGCGGCCCACCGTGAACGCCATCGCACCGAATGCGCCGAGCGGCGCGAGCCGCATGATCATCGCGAGCACGCGAAACACAACCTGCGCGATGCCGTCGATCAGCGCCAGCACGGGCCGGGCGGCGCGCGGATGCGCATTCAGCGAGAAGCCGAACAACAGCGACAGCAGCAGCACCGGCAACACTTCGCCGGTCGCGAATGCGCCGAGCATCGTGTCCGGAATCACGCCGAGCGCGAACGCCACCAGGCTGCGCGGCTCCGCATGCTTCGCATACGGCGCGAGGATGCTCGCATCCAGATGACGGACGTCGATGTGCATGCCGGCGCCCGGTTGCAGCACGTAGGCGGTGGCGAGCCCGAACGCGAGCGCGGCGGCCGTCAACAGATAGAAAAGCGCCAGTGCGCGCACGATCGTGCGGCCGATGGCCCGCCCATTCGACAGCGACGTGATGCCGGACACGATCGTGCAAAAGACGATCGGCGCGATGGTCATCTTCACGAGCGCGACGAACGCGTCGCTGAGCGGCTTGAGCATCGCGCCCGCCGCCGGCCACACGTGACCGATGCCGATGCCGAGCATCATCGCGAGCAGGACCTGCACGTACAGCGATTTGAACAGCCGGGTCCACCTCACGATGCAGCCTTCCTTCGTTTCCGTTCCGTCGTCGT
This sequence comes from Burkholderia sp. AcTa6-5, assembly GCF_017815075.1. Taxonomy (NCBI): domain Bacteria; kingdom Pseudomonadati; phylum Pseudomonadota; class Betaproteobacteria; order Burkholderiales; family Burkholderiaceae; genus Burkholderia; species Burkholderia sp. AcTa6-5. The sequence continues at coordinate 253,531 of NZ_JAGIQE010000007.1, forward strand.
CATGCCGATGTGCCGCCGCCGGCGTCGCCGCGCTTCGCGTCGACGATCATCCGGTGGAACGCCTCGGCGGCCGGCGTCAGCGAGCGCCCGCGCCGCTTGACGATACCCACGCGCCGCTTCACGGCCGGCTCGACGAGCGGCACGCTCGTGAGGACAGGATGGTCATGCCCCGGCATCGCCATCGACGGCACCGCGGCGACGCCGAGCCCCGCCTCGATCAGCCCGAGCAGGGTCGTGACGTGGCGCGCCTCGCAGACGCTCGGCTTGCGCGGCGCGACCGCCGCCAATGCCTGGTCGAGCAGCAGGCGATTACCGGACGTCTTGTCCACCGACACGTAATCGTGCTCGTAAAGCTCGTTCCAGGTCACGCGCTTCTTGCGCGCGAGCGGGTGGTCGCGGCGACAGGCGGCGACGAACCGCTCCTGGAGCAGCACCTTGAACTCGACCTCCGCCTCCTGGCTGCCGATGAAGCTCACGCCGAAATCCGCCTCGCCGCTGATGACGGCGCCCAGCACTTCGTTGGCGCTGGCGTCGAGCAGCTTCACCCGGATGCGCGGAAAGCGCTGATGATAGCGGGCGATGATCGGCGGCAGGAAATAGTAGGCGACCGACGGCACGCACGCGATCGTCACATGGCCCAGGCGGCTCGACGACACGTCGCGGATGCCGAGCAGCGCGGCGTCGAGATCGTCGAGCAGTTGTTCGGCGCTCTGCGCGAACACGCGGCCGACGGTGGTGAGCGCGACACGGCGCGTGGTGCGCTCGAAGAGCCGCACGCCGAGCGCGTCTTCGAGCTTGTCGATCCGGCGGCTCAACGCAGGCTGGGACAGGCTGACCGCTTCGGCGGCCTTGCGGAAACTGCCGGTTTCCACGACCGCGCGAAACGCCTGCAAGTCCGTCAAATCGAAATTGATGCCCACCGGTCGAACTCCGCCACTCAGATGCGCAGCATTTTGCATGATTCCGTGGGCGTCAGGCGTGTGGCGTCGTCGATGCGGCCGCGTTGGCGCGGCGCGGTGTGCGGCACGGCCGGCCGGAATCGCGCGGGCCGAGCCGCGAATCGGGCCGCCCGACGCCGCTTCCTGATGTACCGTATCGCTTTTGGGCGGGTAATGCGCCAGCGCTGGCGCAGCGCCGGGCCGCTCTCTTCAACGGATTCCAGCATGCGCATTCCGCCGCTCAAGGCCATCATCGCGTTCGAAAGCGTCGCCCGGACCAAAAGCGTGAACCGCGCGGCGGAAGAGCTCGGCCTGACCGCATCCGCCGTCAGTCATCAGCTCAGCAATCTTGAATCGCAGATCGGGCAGCCGCTGTTTCAGCGTTCGGGGCGCGGCCTCGTCCTCACGCCGACCGGCGAACGCTACCTGGCCGATGTCACCGGCTCGCTGGCCGATCTGAGCCGCGCGACCGAGCGCGCGTCGAGCCGAACCGAGGTCGATATCCTGCGCGTGCATTCGAGCCCGAGCTTCGGGCTGATGTGGCTGCTGCCGCGCCTGTCGTCGTTTCAGGAGGCGAACGGCGATATCCAGCTGAACCTCGCGTGCTCGTACGAAAACGTGTCGTTCTCGAACGGCTTCTACGATATCGACGTCCGGCACGGCTACGGCAACTGGGACAACCTCGAGGTCCGGACCGTGCGCGGCGAGTTCATCGCGCCGCTCGCGTCGCCGCGCTATCTCGAACGGCATCCGGTGAACGCGCCGGAAGACCTGCTCGCGCACCGGCTGATCTATTCCGAAACGCCGCTGGTCCAGTGGAAGCAGTGGTTCGGCCGGACCGGCGTGCCGTTGGCGGCGCAGAAGACCTTCGATTTTTCGTTCGACCGTTCGTACATGTCGCTCGAGACCGCCGCGCTCGGCCTCGGTATCGCGCTCGAAAGCCTGATGCTCGCGTCGGTGAGGATCCGCGAAGGGCTGCTGGTGCCGGTGTTCGGCGACGCCCATGCGGTCGAAGTCGGCGCGCATCATCTCGTTTACCCGCGGCAGAACGCGGAACTGCCGCGCGTGAAGCGCTTTCTGGCGTGGATCGAGCGGGAGGTCGCGGCGCACGGCGGGGCGGGCTGAGCGGCGCATCCGTGATTTTGCGTTGCAGCATCGGCGGGCCGCGCGCCGTCATCTGAATTTTTCTCAACTATGGCTGAGCGTTTCCGCGTTGATGCGGGTGTCCGGTGAGCCGACACTCCGGACAACACATCAACACAGGAGACAAGCGATGTTGCTCGACAACCGGACCATCATCGTCACCGGCGCCGCGTCGCCGCGCGGGATCGGCAAGGCCACGGCCCGCGCGCTGGCCGCGCAGGGCGCACGCGTGGCGATCCTCGACCTTCGCCGCGAGGATGCGGAAACGGCCGCCGCCGAACTCGGCGCCGGCCATCTCGGCCTCGCGTGCGACGTGACCGACCGCGACGCGTGCGCGGCGGCCGCTCGCGCGACGCTGGAGCACTTCGGCCGCATCGACGGTCTCGTCAACAACGCCGGCATCACGCAGCCCGTGCGCACGCTCGATATCTCGGCGCGTGATTTCGATGCGATCGTCGACGTGAACCTGCGCGGCACGCTGTACATGTCGCAAGCCGTGCTGCCCGCGATGCAGACGCAGCGCGGCGGCAGCATCGTCTGCATGTCGTCGGTGTCCGCGCAACGCGGCGGCGGCATCTTCGGCGGCCCGCACTACAGCGCCGCCAAGGCCGGCGTGCTCGGCCTCGCGAAGGCGATGGCGCGCGAATTCGGCGCCGACCGCATCCGCGTCAATTCGATCACGCCCGGCCTGATCCAGACCGACATCACCGGCGACAAGCTGACGCCCGACATGCGCGAGGACATCGTCAAGGGCATTCCGCTCGGCCGGCTCGGCGATGCCGCCGACGTCGCCCATGCGTGCCTGTTCCTGCTGAGCGACCTGTCGAGCTACCTGACGGGCATCACGCTCGACGTCAACGGCGGGATGCTGATTCACTGAGAACGGCGCCGCCCGATGCGCGGCGCCGACCATCATGCACCCGGGACAACCCGGGGCCATGGCAGGAGACAAGGATGAGAGCAAAGTACCCCGCATCGCCGGTCCAGGGCGAGCCTCTGCAACGGAACGACGCGCAGACGTTCGAAGCGGCGACCTACGCGAAGGTCGCGCGCCGGCTGATCCCGTTTCTGATGTTGTGCTACCTCGGCGCGTATCTCGACCGCGTCAACGTCGGCTTCGCGAAACTGCAGATGCTCAACGACCTGCGCTTCAGCGAGACGGTCTACGGGATGGGCGCAGGCATCTTCTTCCTCGGCTATTTCCTGTTCGAGGTGCCGAGCAATCTGATCCTGCATCGCGTCGGCGCGCGCCGCTGGCTCGCGCGCATCATGCTGACCTGGGCCGTGATTTCGGCGAGCTTCGTGTTCGTCAAATCGCCCGCTGCGTTCTACGCGCTGCGGTTCCTGCTCGGCGTCGCCGAAGCCGGCTTCGCGCCGGGCGTGATCCTGTACCTCACGTACTGGTTCCCGTCGGCGCGGCGCGCGAAGGCGCTGTCGCTGTTCTTCATGGCGATTCCGCTCGCCGGGATCATCGGCGGGCCGCTGTCGGGCGCGATCATGCACTCGCTGCACGGCGCGATGTCGATGGCCGGCTGGAAGTGGCTGTTCCTGCTCGAGGCGCTGCCTTCGTTCGTGCTGGGCTTCGCGATCCTGCTGTATCTCGACGACGGCATCGCCGGCGCGAAGTGGCTGACCGACGCGGAAAAAGTCTTGCTCGCGCGCAACGTGTCGGCCGACGCCGCGCACACCACCGCCCATGTGTCGATTCGAACGTTCGTCGCGGATCGCCGCTTGTGGGTGATGGCCGCGATTTACTTCTGCGTGGTGCTCGGGCAGTACGGCCTCACGTTCTGGCTGCCGACGATCATTCGCAAGGCCGGCGTCGCCGATCCGCTGTGGGTCGGCCTGTTCACCGCGATTCCGTATGCCTGTGCAATCGTCGCGCTGCCGCTGATCGGCATCAGCGCGGATCGTCGCCGCGAGCGCCGCTTCCATCTCGCGGTGCCGATGCTGGTCGCGGCGGCGGGCTTCGCCACGTTGCCGATGCTCGGCAGCGTCGGCGCGTCGATCGTGTGCCTGAGCATCGCGTCGGCCGGCATCCTCGCGTCGTCGTCGCAGTTCTGGTCGCTGCCGACCGCGTTGCTGGGCGGGATGTCGGCGGCGGCGGGCATCGCCGCGGTCAACTGCTTCGCAAATCTAGCGGGTTTCTTCTCGCCGGCGATCGTCGGCTGGCTGAACGACCTGACCGGCAAGTCCACCGCGGGGCTCGTGTTCATCTCGGTCGCGATCGCGGCCGGTGCGCTGCTGGTGTTCGTCGTGCCCCGGTCCGTGAACCGCTGACAACCGCCGATTCATTTGCATTCCTTCCGACCTGATACTGGAGTAATCGATGGCTACCGAAACCATCCATGACGCGGTCCCGCTCGCCGAGCGCGCGTACCGCATCCGACGAAACGCCGTGCTGATGGGCGAAGTGCAGGGGCAGGGCTATGTCGGCCAGGCGCTCGACATCGCCGACGTGCTGGCCGTCGCGTATTTCGGCGCGATGCGCTATCGCGCCGACGATCCCGACTGGGAAAGGCGCGACCGCTTCCTGCTGTCGAACGGGCACTATGCGATCGCGCTGTACGCGGCGCTGTTCGAAGCCGGCATCCTGCCGGCCGCGGAACTCGACACCTACGGCAGCGACGACAGCCGCTTGCCGATGTCCGGCATGGCGAGCTACACGCCCGGCATGGAAATGTCCGGCGGCTCGCTCGGGCAGGGCCTGACGATCGCGGTCGGCCGGTGTCTGGGGCTGAAGCGCAAGGGCTCGGATGCGTTCGTCTACACGCTGTTTTCCGACGGCGAACTCGACGAAGGTGCGATCTGGGAAGGGCTGATGTCGGCCGCGCACTGGAAGCTCGACAACCTGATCGCGATCGTCGACGTGAACAACCAGCAGGCCGACGGCCCGTCGACGCAGGTCATGGCGTTCGAGCCGCTGGTCGACAAGCTCGAGGCCTTTGGCTGGTACGTGCAACGCGTGGACGGCAACGACATCGACGCGGTGAAACGCGCGTTCGACCACGCGCGCCAGCATGACGCACCGCAGCCACGCATCATCGTCTGCGACACGAAGATGGGGTGCGGCGTGCCGTTCCTCGAAGCACGCGAGAAAAGCCATTTCATCCGGGTCGATGCGCACGAATGGCAACTCGCGCTCGACGCACTCGAAGCAGGGAGACACGCATGAGCACCGTCGACAACAAGCCGCGCCTGAAGACGTCGGCGATGATCGCCTCCATCGCGGCCGAAGGGCAGGCGACCCGCTCCGCGCCGTTCGGCCATGCGCTGACCGAACTCGCCCGCACGAACGGCAACGTGATCGGCATGACGGCCGATCTCGGCAAATACACCGACCTGCACCTCTTCGCGAAGGCCTTCCCCGAGCGGTACTACCAGATGGGCATGGCCGAGCAGTTGCTGATGGGGGCCGCCGCCGGGTTCGCGCACGAAGGCGCGCAGCCGTTCGTCACGACCTATGCGGTGTTTGCGACTCGCCGCGCGTACGACTTCATTCATCAGGCGATCGCCGAAGACGATCTAGACGTGAAGCTGATCTGCGCGTTGCCTGGGCTCACGACCGGCTACGGGCCGAGCCACCAGGCCGCCGAGGATCTGGCGCTGATGCGTGCGATGCCGAACATGACCGTGATCGATCCGTGCGACGCGCTGGACATCGAACAGATGGTGCCGGCCATCGCCGCGCACAAGGGGCCGGTGTATGCGCGCCTGCTGCGCGGCAACGTGCCGGCCGTGCTCGACGAATACGATTACCGCTTCGAACTCGGCAAGGCCAAGCTGCTGCGCGACGGCAACGACGTGCTGCTGATCTCGTCCGGGATCATGACGATGCGTGCGCTCGAGGTGGCGAAGGCGCTCGAAGCCGATCGCGTCGATGTCGCCGTGCTGCACGTGCCGACGATCAAGCCGCTCGACACGGCGACCATCGTCCGCGAGGCTGCGCGAAAAGGGCGCATGGTCATCGTCGCGGAGAACCATACGACGATCGGCGGGCTCGGCGAAGCGGTCGCGACCGCGTTGCTTGCGGCGGGCGTGGCGGTGCCGTTCCGGCAGATCGCGCTGCCGGATGCGTATCTCGCCGCGGGCGCGCTGCCGACGTTGCATGAGCGCTACGGAATCTCGGCTGGCGCGATGCGCGTGAATATCCGGTCGTGGCTCGGGTGATCGGTCGATCGTTCGACACTCGCGGGGCGACGCGCAACGCTCAGGCTGTCTGCGCGGACGCGGGACGCTCGCTCGCATTCTGCGCATGAAGCGGCGCAAGCCTCGGGTTTGCGCCGCCTCATGCAACGCTTGCGGCGTATTCGCTTACCCCGCCGTCACCGGGATCCGCCGCGGCTTCGCTTCTTCGCGCCGCGGGATGCTCAGTTTCAGCACGCCGTCGCGCAGTTGCGCGTCGATGCGCGACACGTCGAAATCCGGGCTGAGCGTGAATGCGCGCGAGAAGTGCGGATGCTGCACTTCGCCGTGCTGCAGACGCAATCCCGGCGGCGTCGGGACGACGGCCTCCGCTTCGATGGCGAGGCTGCCGTCGTGCACGCGGACGTCGAGCTTGTCGCGCGGCACGCCCGGCAGGTCCGCGTACAGCGTGATGCCGTGCGCATCCTCGACGATGTCGACGGCGGGCGCGATCCGCGTGCGCGGCGTGTCGCGCTGAGCCGCTTCACGGTTCGTCACGGCCGTTCGCGTATCGGTCGAACGGGTCGTCAGTTCAGTGGTGTTCGTGTCACTCATGATGAGGTCCCCTGGATTTCGGTGCAGTTTACCGGTGTAGGCCGATCTAGCTGCGACAAGGCTCTCCGGTCCGCCCTTTAAATAAGGTACTTATTAATCAAAGAGTTGCTGATTGGCTTTGACGCCGTCTGCGCAGCGTCGCGAAATGGAGTTCCGCCTTGCTGGCGAAGCGCCAGTCGCCGTCATCGCCGCGCAATCGTACCCACCCGCCGTATATCTGAACGACGACGTCTTCGCCCCACGCCGCGCGCAAACGGTGCAACCATGTCCGTTGCCGGCTATCGAGCCAGAACGAGTTCGCCTGCTGCGGCAACTGTCCTCCCCGGTGTCGTGACGAGATCCGAGCTCGAAGCCGTCACGTCCGAACCCAGTCTGTCTACCCGATCACCGCAACTCCGTTAGGCAAACTTTCGAGTTATTCGGCTTCCTGAATCCGAAAGCGGGCACGATTCTTCCCTGCAATCCATCGCGGCGCCTTACCGCGGCCACCCCAGGTCGCACCCGTTTTCGGATCACGATACTTAGGTGCCAGCGGCGCGCGCGCTACTGCCGCTACGGCACGTCGGCGACCAAACAGCTGCTCTGCCGTGATGCCGTACTCAGCGATCTGCTCGCGCATCGTTGCAATGACGTTGTCCAGCTCAGCGAGACGTGCTTCTTCTGCTTGCTGTGCCAATGCATCAGCCTGCGCTTTCAATTCAAGATAAGTTGCCATGGAGATAGAGGATAATCAGTTAAACAGCGAATGAGTAGCCTAGTCGGAAAACTCGGTCTCGTCGACACGGTTCCGGCATAACCACAAATACGGTCGGTTTCCGTTTTTCGCGGCACAAGGTTCGAAGACGGGTATGCGACGTCCATGTGCAAATGTTGCATTTCATACGTCTCTAGATTTTGATTTCAATGTAGAGCTACGCTCGCACGAGGCGCACATATACCCGGTCAGTCGGTTGAGAGCGACTTGAAAATGGAACAAGCGATGAGCGCAACTACCACCTCACTCGAAGCCGTCGTGGACAACATTTCCTCGAAGCTGCGCGACGAGATCAAGCTGCTCGTCGACGCAAAATACGAAGTCGACGAGCTCGCATGCCGCAGTGCGGCCGGTCGGCGTCTCATTGAACCGTTCCACGACGGTGCCTACGGCCCACGGATCGGAGCATCTTTTTTCAGAACCGTCTTTCCGTTCAGCAATCTCGAACCGTGCGGCGATTCGTTTAGCGCGCTTGCGCCTGTTTCGCAGACGATCGGCGCGAGCTGGCGATGGACTACCTCCTCTGTTCCTGAGAACGAGCGACCGGCTCTGCTGGCCAGGTTGCAAGACCCGGCTCGCGCGACGGCAGAAGGCTACGATCGAGCCGAGTTCATCTGGATCAAACCGCTCGGTCTATTTCTGGCGCACGAGGGCAAGAATCGCGTGGGATTCTTCCGCGATATGGGTGCGCAATGGATCCCGGCGCACGTTGCGCCGTACGATTACCCGGCCGCCGATCGCCTCGCGGTCTACGCGGCGAAGCACGCGCAGCAGGCCATGTATTGGGCCGTGCTAGACGGCCAACTGCTAGAACCGATCAACCATCCTGCCTGGGTGCTGCCGATCCTGCGGGCCTACGGTGTGGCGGAACATCATCGGTGGCCGCACGAGTTCCCTGCGGTCGAAGTAGTCACTGCAGCGCTTACCGAACGCCTGGTCAATCCGGTCTCCAGTCGGCCGGCACCGCTCGACTTGGAGTTGATCCGCGAGAAAGAGGAATACGAATCGGAAGAGATTCCGTGCTCGATCCTCGACATCGACGCGCTCTCAGCACCATGGTTCTTTCTGAAGGTAATGTTCGGCGTCAGCATCATCGCGATCATGTTGATTTGCATCATGCCAGCAGACTGGTCGAATCTTCGCATCGCGGCCGGAGTCGTCGCCGGCTTGGGCTTTGGCGGCTTGCTAACACCTGGCGTCAAGCTGCTTCGTGCGCCGCGACGGCTCGTCGATCCCTACGCGTCGCTACGCAAATTCTCGCCGCTCGAGCGTAAGGCAGCGGGGATCCGGTGACGTACAACCAAGCCGGCATGGCCGGCCACTTTTCTAACACAGTGTCGAGCTATGCCGATCAAATTGACGCATGAAACAGCGCCGTACATTGCGCGCGACATCGTAGAATCCGGCTCGTTTATCGGCGGCCCGATCCTCGGTGACGCAGGCATGAACGCTTACATTGATGGTGGCCTCTACAACCGCGACCAGGCCGAGCGAACCGGCGCTACCCTGGAATTCGAATGGACTGGACCGGTTTCCGCTGCGCCGGCGAGAGGTGTGCATGAGCCGGATGTGCTGTATGACGAGCGGCCACACCGCGCGTTCATCTTCGTTTGCACACGCAAGCATCTTCGAGTCACTGGCGTGCGGTTCCATTCGGGCCTCTCGTGGCGTGACGCGGTTTACGTGCCATCGAGGCCGACCGCGGCCGCCAGCCTGTCGCCAGCGGCCTGGCTCGCGTGGGCCCGAACCTGGCAGCCAGGGTGGTTGGACAACCAGGCGGCCGAACTCGAAAGCGCAATGTTGGCTCGACTGGCGACCAAGCCTTCCGTGTCGATCGTGCCGCCGGCGGATTGCCCCTACCGTTTCATCCTGCGCGATCGCGGCTTGATCTGACAGTTGTTTTCATTATTGCCGTTCGATTTTCAGATGCATCGATTAATCTGATGCCTGTCCGTTTGAAAAGTCGATATCCAAGGCCCTATGCCAGACGTCAAGAAAGTGCCGTATTATGAAATTAAGTCGTCGTCCATTCCATTTTCACTGCCGAAGTGGAAGGAATACGCCGGGGCCGATGGATGCGTTCCTTTGAATACAACGCAAGGCATCTGCATGGATCGGCTTGCTCCTGGCCAACCCAAGCCGTTCAAGCTTCCGGAGCCCATGCCGACGAAGCCCGAGACGACGAAAGCGTTGGAGCCGGCAAAGGCGCCACCCGCCAAGCAGGTTCCACCTCCCAAGCCGACAGAGCCAGCCGACGCGGAGGATTGCGAGAATCCCCCACCCTTCGATTTACTGGACGTTCCCACTGCGATGGAGCGGATGAAATGGCCTGTTGCAGCCAAGCTTGCCAGGCGATGGTTCAGCGGCCCGAAACACGTTTGGGATAACAGTTTCAAAACGGACCAACCCTTTGATAACACGATCGTGACGCTTGAATGGGCGCTAAAGTTCGGGAAGGTCCGCGAGCGTTATGACGAGCTTATCTCGAAAAGCATCTACAACGAGAATGCCAGAGTGCTGTTGAGAGATCTGCTGCGGGATGTGGTGAAGGAAAAATTCGGCTCGTCGGTGGATTTTGATTTCCAGACGGTTGGCGACAAGGGCAATCTCGTCGAGTTTTGCAGGAAGTGGCAATTCCAGTGGGTGAAAGTGTCCAGCTTTGACACGACGGGCGGCCTTCCTTATGCGCCGACCGATTTGACCGCTGCCCTGGCCAACTTCAACATCTATGCTGCGATCGGGCGCGTCGAGTTTTCCGGAGACAGATATTACAAATACAACAACCAGGAGAAGACGAAATCGTACTGCGCTGACCTGACTGCATCCATAACCCATATCTACGCCTACATAAAAGACAGCTACTCCTTCAATGACGGGAAGCCGGGATCGAGTAGTCAGTATTTGGGACACTGGAATAAAAGCGGCATGGTGATCACGAATGGTGGGAGAATTCGGGAGCTTCTGTACCGGAGCGGCGTGAACTCGAACCTCGGAAATTCGCCCGACGTCGAGTCCAAGATCAAATGGAAGTATCTGATTGATGACTTTCTAGATAAACCGATCGATATCCGTAAAGGCATCGTCAAAAAATTTAGAGCGTGCGACGTGCACTATCCTGTTTTCAACCGAACGTACAACGATTGGAGAAACAAGCATAATCGCGGAGAGGATTTCGTGATATATTCAAATCTGCAATATCTCAAGCTGACCAATCCCATTAAGATCAATCTCGGCGAAATATGCAGATCACCGGAAAACATGTAATCGCGATCGCGCTTGTCTTGGTACTAGCGATTCCGTCTCTTGCGTTACGGAAGTCATACGAAGGTTGCGAGAGCTATACGCAGGATCTTAACGGGGGAACGAAAGAGTTCGGTGGCAAGAAGTACAAGATCGAGCTATGTGGGGCGCCCCGCTCTTTTGCCGATGGTGACGAAATTCGACTCCGGGTGATGGGTCCGGCAGGAGACGTGCTGGCGGAGCGTTATTTTGCGGTGCGCACGCTCAACGATGCAGCACCCACGGAACTGCGGTACAGCGACGACAACATTTTCTACTACGACCAATCGAAGTCGTCTCCGTTGCGCTTCATTGCCATGCCGCCGTCCCGAACGGACTGGTGGACGGCACGCATACCGTTGCTGCAACGACTGCTCGCGTTCTTTTCATAAGATCGGGAGACGCACTCAGACGTCGCGTGTTAGCCGGGCATGGTACTTCGCCGCCTCGCGGCGCATCCGCGCCTCTTCCGGCGACACGTAGATCGACGTGGTGCCGAGCGACATCCGGTCGTGGCTCGGATGATCGGTCGGCCGTTCGACAGCCGCGTGTCGACGCGCAACGCCCGGGCCGCCTGCGCCGACGCGGGACGCTCGCATTCTGCGCATGAAGCGGCGCAAGCCTCGCGGCTTGCGCCGCTTCATGTAGCGCTTGCGGCGAACCTCCTCACCCCGCCGTCACCTGGATTCGCCGCGGCTTCGCTTCTTCGCGACGCGGGATGCTCAGTTTCAGCACGCCGTCGCGCAGTTGCGCGTCGATGCGCGACACGTCGAAATCCGGGCTGAGCGTGAATGCGCGCGAGAAGTGCGGATGCTGCACTTCGCCGTGCTGCAGACGCAATCCCGCCGGCGTCGGGACGACGGCTTCCGCTTCGATGGCCAGGCTGCCGTCGTGCACGCGGACGTCGAGCTTGTCGCGCGGCACACCCGGCAGGTCCGCGTACAACGTGATGCCGTGCGCATCCTCGACGATGTCGACGGCTGGCGCAATCCGCGTGCGCGGCGTGTCGCGCTGAGCCGCTTCACGGTTCGTCACGGCCGTTCGCGTATCGGCCGGATGAGTCGTCAGTTCAGTGGTGTTCGTGTCACTCATGATGTCCTCCGTCATGCGTTCGTGACGTCGTGCTGTTTACTGGACGGCAATCGCCCGCGGCTTCGAGGCTTCCGACTTGCCGACGCTGATCGTCAGGCAGCCGTTCGTATAGCGCGCCTCGATCTTGTCGGGGTCCGCATGCTGCGGCAGTTCGACCACGCGGCGGAACGCGCCCATGAACCGCTCGTTCGCGTAGATGCGTCGCTCGTCGTCGGTCGCGCCATCGTCCGGGGGCGTACGCTCGCCGCTGATCGTCAGCAGCCCGCGATCGACGGAGATGTCGATCTCGGCGGGGTCGAGACCCGGCGCGAACGCGACGATCTCGATCGTGTCGTCGGTGCTGCCGATATTGACCGGTGGAAACGCACCGGGCCGCGGGGCGCGCAGACTGGCCGGAAAACCCGTGAACACGCTGGCCATCTGCCGTTGCAGGCGGTCGAGTTCCGCCAGCAGATCGGTGGGAAAGAAGACATCGCTCATGACTGGCTCCTGTTGTCCCCGTGCGAAGGGACGAACCGGACCACGCGCTCCAGTTCGTCCATCCGCGACAGGGTCGCTGACTAACAAATCGAAACACGCAGCGCGTCAACCGCGACTGCCTTGAGCGATACCTAAAATAGGATACGGCGCGCGAATTTCAAGGGGGAGGGCGACGGCATTCCGTCGCTACGTGCGTGTGCCCTGCAGGAGACTCATCGTCGGGGCGCCGGCATGATCGGCGTCGCGATGACGGGGTCCGATATGTCCGACGTTGCGCGGATCGGGCACGGCGATAGAGGGCGGAATTTGCAACGGCACGCTGGAAATGACGCGGCGGCGTACCTGCGCCGTCGCGTCCATCTGTTCAGCGCGACGGCCCGGACGGCGGCTTCACTTCGGACAGGTCGTCCTCGCGAACCTCGGCCTGACGCACCGTGGTGCCGTCCTCGCCGGTTTCCGAAATATCGGTTTCGAAGGTCTGCTGCCCATCGTCGCGTTTCTCCGCGGGCTTCTCGCTACCTGTCTGCTTGTCTGCCTGTGGCTGTTGACGTGTCATCTCGCTCTCCTGGTCGCAACCTGGGATGTTGCGCACGTTGCAGGTGAGCAAGGCGCGGGCCGCGCCAAGCTTTCAAATAGAAAGGTTCGCGCGATACCGTCAGCAACCATGGCCCGGCGATTGACCTCGACCCTCGGCACGGCGCGACATCGACGTGCCGAGCGCCACCGCTCTATACATACCAATCCAGCGTCTTCACGATCCCCGTTTCGAAGCTCTCCGCCGGCCGCCATTGCAATTCGCGGGCGAGCTTCCCCGCATCGATCGCATAGCGCCGGTCGTGACCGGCGCGATCGGTGACGAACCGGACGAGGCGAGCATGCGGTGCGTGTTCGGGCCGTCGCGCGTCGAGCAGCGTACAGATCAGCGCGACGATGTCGACGTTGCGCCATTCGTTGCAGCCGCCGACGGTGTACGTCTCGCCGACCGTCCCGCGCCGGATGACCGCGTCGATCGCACGGCAATGGTCGTCGACGTACAGCCAGTCGCGCACGTTCGCGCCGTCGCCGTACACGGGGATGTCGGTGCCTTCGAGGCAATGACGGATCACGGTCGGAATGAACTTCTCGCCGTGCTGGCGCGGCCCGTAATTGTTCGAGCAGTTCGTCGTGGTGACGGGCAATCCGTACGTATGGAAATAGGCGCGGACGAGATGGTCCGAGCTTGCCTTGGTGGCGGAGTACGGGGAGTTCGGCGCATACGGTGTCGTTTCGGAAAAAGGCGGGTCGTCGGGACCCAGCGAGCCGTACACCTCGTCGGTGCCGATATGGTGAAAGCGGCGGCGCGCGAGGGCGTCGGCCCTGCCCAGTTTTTGATCGTTCAGCCACAGCTGGCGGCACGCGTCGAGCAGCGTCCACGTGCCGAGCACGTTCGTGCGAACGAATTCGCCGGGGCCGTCGATCGAGCGGTCGACGTGGCTTTCGGCCGCGAAGTGGACGACGGTGTCGATCGCATGGTCGCGTAGCAGCGACTCGACGAGCGGTCGGTCGCAGATGTCGCCGAGGACGAAGCGATGACGATCGGCGCCCGGCAGGTCGTCGCCGAGATTGTCGAGGCTGCCCGCATAGGTCAGCAGATCCAGCGTGACGACGCTGACCTGCGGATCGCTTTCGAGCAGATGCCGGACAAAATTGGCGCCGATGAAACCGGCGCCGCCCGTCACGAGAACATGTTTCGGTCGATAGCTCATGAGGTTCGCTTCCAGGTGGCAAACACGTCGGTGAGACCCGCGATCCACGAAGGCGATTCGACCCCGAAGTGTTCTCGCAGGAGGCTGCAGTCGAGCGCGGAATTCGCCGGTCTCGGCGCAGGCAACGGATAGGCGTCGGTCCGGATCGGCCGGACCAGCGGCACACGGTCGATCAGGCCGGCGCGCCGCGCCTCGGTGAAGATCGTTTCGGCGAAGCCGTGCCATGTCGTCACGGGCGTGCCGCACAGGTGATAGGTGCCCCAGCGCAGCGCTTCACCGGCCCGGTATCGCGCCGCGATCGTCAGCAGCGCGTCGGCGATCGCACCGGCATGCGTCGGGCCGCCGTACTGATCGGCGACGACGCCGACGACCTCGCGCTCGCGCGCCAGCCGCAGCATGGTGCGCACGAAATTGCCGCCGTGCGCGCCGAACACCCATGCGACGCGCAGAATCAGGTGACGGTCGGGCAGTCGCTCGCGCACCGCTTCCTCGCCCGCGAGTTTGCTCCGGCCGTACACGCCGAGCGGCGCGACGGCGGCGGTTTCCGCGTACGGGCCGGGCATGCGGCCGTCGAACACGTAGTCGGTCGACAGATGAATCAACGGAATCCCGAGCGCGGCGCACGCGTCGGCCAGCACGGCCGGCCCGTCGCGGTTCGCCCGCCACGCGGCATCGGGCTCGGCCTCCGCGCGGTCGACGGCGGTCCATCCGGCGGCATTGATCACGAGCGCGGCCCGGTGTTCGTCGAACGCACGGCGCACCGCGCCTGCATCGGCGATGTCGAGCGCGGCGCGCGACAGCCCGACGAGCGGCTGCCCGCCCGCGCGCAACACCAGTTCGCGGCCGACCTGGCCGAGCGCGCCGGTCACGACGATCGTCATCGCGCACTCCCGTATGCGGGCAGCAGCGCCGGCGCGCCGGCTGCCAGTTCGGCGAGCGGAGGCTGCCGCCGATCCTTGTCCGACAACTGATACGGCGCGCCGGCGTCCAGCCAGTCGATGCCGATATCCGGATCGTCCCAACGCACGCCGGCGTCCGAATCGGGATCGTAGTACTGCGTGCACTTGTACGCGAAGTCGGCCTCGTCGGACAACACGCAAAAGCCGTGCGCGAAGCCGGGCGGAATCCACAGCATCCGGTGCGATACGTCGTCGAGCTGCGCCCCGAACCAGCAGCCGAAGCACGGCGAGCCGCGCCGGATGTCGACGGCGACGTCGTAGACCGCGCCGCGCGCCGCGTGCACCAATTTGCCTTGCGGATTCACGCGCTGGTAGTGCAGCCCGCGCAGCACGCCGCGCCGCGAGCGCGACTGGTTGTCCTGGACGAAGGTCGCGTCGACGCCGGCGTCGCGCAGCCAGCTTGCCCGGAAGCTTTCGACGAAAAAGCCGCGCGCATCGCCGAACACGCCGGGCTCGATCAGCAGCACGCCGGGCAACGGCGTTTCGATCACCCGTGTCATGCCGCGACCTCCTTGCTCAGCAGATCGAGCAGATAGCGGCCGTAACCGCTTTTCGCGAGTTTGTGGGCCAGCGTTTCGAGCTGCTCCGCATCGATCCAGCCGAGCCGGTACGCGATTTCCTCGGGACACGCGATTTGCAGGCCCTGCCGCGCCTGCATCACCTGGATGAAATTGGCCGCGTCGAGCAGCGATTCGTGCGTGCCGGTGTCGAGCCATGCGTAGCCGCGCCCGAGTATCTCGACGTTCAGCGCGCCGCGCGCGAGATACGCGAGATTCAGGTCGGTGATCTCCAGTTCGCCGCGCGCGGACGGGCGCACGGCCTTCGCCAGTTCGACGACGTCGTTGTCGTAGAAATAGAGGCCGGTGACCGCGTAATTCGACTTCGGCTCGCGCGGTTTCTCCTCGAGGTCGATCGCGCGGCCGTCCGCGTCGAACGACACGACGCCGTAGCGCTCCGGATCGCGCACGTAGTAGCCGAACACGGTCGCGCCGGCGGTCCGCGCGGCGGCCTGCTGCAGCAGCGACGACAGCGCGGGCCCGTGATAGATGTTGTCGCCGAGCACGAGCGTCGCCGCGTCGCGACCGATGAACGGCGCGCCGATCACGAACGCCTGCGCAAGACCGTCGGGGCTTGGCTGCGTCGCATACGAAAAGCTCATGCCCCACTGGCTGCCGTCGCCGAGCAGTTGCTGGAACGCGTCGAGATCGCGCGGCGTCGAGATGATCAGCACGTCGCGGATGCCGGACAGCATGATCGTGCTGAGCGGGTAATAGATCATCGGCTTGTCGTACACCGGCATCAATTGCTTCGATACCGAATGCGTGAGCGGGTGGAGCCGGGTGCCCGAGCCGCCCGCCAGAATCAGTCCTTTACGGCCAATCGCTGTTTGCATGAGGTCCCTCGCTGCAAGAGGAAAAGTGCGTGCGTGATACGCGGAATACACCGAATGCGTCGACGAACGTCGATACCCGTGCGCGCCTCGCTACGGCTGCTCGGCACCGCCAACGTGAATCGCACGGAATACGATCGCGAAGCCGAGCGCGTACAGCGCGGCGATCACCGCGAAGCCGACGGCCGTCGCGCGGTCCGGATCGTCGATCACGTGCAGGATCACCGATGCGATCGCGATGCCGACCAGCGAACCGATCTGCCGGCTCGCGTTCAGCGACGCGGCGGCGAGGTTCGTGTCCGCCGCATCGGCCGACTGCATCACGACGAGATTCATCGCCGGAATGGCCTGGCCGGCGCCGAAGTTGGCCAAGCCGATCGCGACGGCCAGCACCGGATACGGCATCGCCGCGACGCCGACGAGCGCCACGCTGCCGAGCGCGGCGAGCGCGAGCCCCGAGAGCAGCGTGCGGCGCGCGCCGAACCGGGCGCTGACTTTCGCGGACGCGAGATTGCCGATGCCGAACATCGCCATCAGCGGAAACAATTCGAACCCGGCCACGAGCGCGCTCGCGCCGCGGACGTTCTGCAAATAGAGGCTCAACAGAAAGATCTCGGCGAGAATGCCGAAGTTGATCGCGAGACCCAGCGTGCTGCCCGCGACGAAACGCCGATTCGCGAGCAGCGCCGGCGACAGGATGCGCGAGTGCGCGTAGCGCTCGCGTAACGCAAATGCCGCGGTGGCGGCCAACGTCGTGGCGACGCCGGCGAGGATCGACGGCGAGCGCCAGCCGGCGCCGGGCCCTTCGATCAGCGTGAAGCTCAGCGCGGCGAGCGCGAGCGCGCCGAACAGATGGCCGAGCGCATTCAACGGGCCGGGATGACGCGGCGCCCGCGCGATATGCCGGTACGTGAGCCACAGGCCGGCCGCACCGACCGGCAAATTCACCCAGAAGATGCCGCGCCAGCCGATCGCGTCGACCAGCACGCCGCCGACGCAGGGCCCGAGCGCCATCGCGGCCGACACCAGCGCGCCCCAGATGCCGATCATCCGCGTGCGCATCGGCCCTGGCGGGAACGCGAGCGTGAGCAGGCTCAGCGAACTCGGCATGAACAGCGCCGCGCCGACACCTTGTGCAAGGCGCGCTGCGACCAGTGCGCCGCTGGACTGCGCGGCCGCGCACAGCACCGACGCGCCGACGAACAGCGCGAGCCCCGCGACGTAGACGGCTTTCGATCCGTAGCGGTTCGCGAGCGCGCCGCCGAGCAGCAGCAGCGCGGCGAAGCTGAGCGTGTACGCATCGACGACCCACACCAGCGCGGTCAGCGACATCGACAGGCTGGTTTCCATCGCCTTCAGCGCGACGTTGACGATCGTCACGTCGAGCATGGCCATCACGAAACCGCACGCGAGCGCGACCATCACGAGCACGGGACGCGCGGCCGCGGCGGCGTACGCGCCGGCGACCGGCGTGGCGCGCCCGCCGTTCATGCGGCCCTCCCGCCGAGGTACAGGCGTCGCATCTCGTCGCTGTCGAGCAGCTCGGCCGCGGCGCCTTCGAGCGCGACGCGCCCCATCGTCAGCACGATGCCGCGATCCGCGATGCGCAGCGCCTCGATCGCATTCTGCTCGACCATCAGCACGCCGATATGCTCGGTGTCGCGCATCCGGACGATCGCGTCGAACACCTCGTCGACCATCTTCGGCGACAGGCCGGCCGACGGCTCGTCGAGCAGCAGCAACACCGGGCGCGGCATCAGTGCGCGTGCGAGCGACACGATTTGCCGCTCGCCGCCGGACAATGCGCCCGCCAGCGACCGGTAGCGACGCCGCAGCACCGGATACTGCTCGCACAGCTCGTCGATCCGCGCCTCGCGCGGAAACGCCGACATCGACTGGCCGCCGAGCATCAGGTTTTCGCGCACGGTCAGCGACGCGAACACGTTGTCGGTCTGCGGCACGAAGCCGATCCCGTACTCGCGGATCTTGCGATGAACCGGCACGCGCGCCACGTCCGTGCCCTGGATCGTCACGCTGCCGGCCCGCGGCAGCACGAAGCCTGCGATCGCCTTCAGCAGCGTCGATTTTCCGCAGCCGTTCGGGCCGAGGATCGTCACGATGTCGATGGCCCCGACCGTGAGCGACACGCCATGCAGGATGTCGACTTCGGGCGTGTAGCCGGCGACGAGTTCGCGCACGTCGATCATGACGCCTCCAGCGGACGAGGGGCGGCATGGGCGCGCCCGAGATACGCGTCGAGTACGCGACGGTTGCGCTCCAGCTCGGCCGGCCGGCAGTTCGCGATCGTCACGCCGCGGTCCAGCACGACGCAGCGGTCGCACAGCTCGCGGATGAAATGCATGTCGTGCTCGATGACGACCAGCGTGACGCCTTGCTTGCGAATCCGTCGCAGTTCGTCGATCAGCTCGCCGCGCAGGTTCGGGTGCACGCCGGCGGTCGGCTCGTCGAGCAGCAGCAGCTTGGGCGCGGTCATCATCGCGCACGCGATGCCCAGCAGCTTCTTCTGGCCGCCGGAAATCGACGCGGCGGACAGGTGCGCGACGCCGGACAGTTTCAGCTCGTCCAGCAGCGCGGCAGCGCGTGCACGCGTATCGGCATCGAGCGCGCGCGTCGCACGGCCGGGCCAGAGGGCGGCGGCGATGCCGTGGCGCGCGGACGAAGCCGCCATCGCGAGTTCGAGCACCGACATGCGTGCGGGCATCGACGGCAACTGGAACGTGCGGCGCACGCCCAGCCGCGCAATCTTGTGCGGCGACAGCGCGTCGATCCGCCGACCGTCGAAGCGGATCGCGCCCGCCGCGAGCGGCGCGAAGCCGGTGATCGCGTTGAGCGCGGTGCTCTTGCCGGAGCCGTTCGGGCCGAGCAGGCCGACGATTTCGCCGCCGTCGACCGACAGCGTGACCCCGGACAAGACGACGTTCTCGCCGTAGCGGATCGTCACGCCGTCGAGATCGAGCAGCGTGCTCATGGCCGCACCTCCAGGCGCTCGGGTACGAGCCCGTGCGGACGCCAGAGCACGCACGCGAGCAGCATCAGGCCGACCAGGCCCAGCCGCACCGCGCCGGTCAGGTCGCTGCCGACATCGAGCCAGTCCTTGAGAAACGGCGCCAGCGCGTAGACGGCCTGCACGATCAGCGTGCCGACCAGCACACCCAGGTGGCTGCCGAGGCCGCCGACCATCACGACGGTCCACAGCGCGAAGGTCTCGGACGCGATCATCGCGTCCGGCCCGACATAGCCGATGTACCACGCGGCGAGCGCCCCGGCGAGCGCGGCGGGCAGCGCGCCCGCGATGCATGCGCGCGTTTTCAGCGCGAGCGGATCGTAGCCGAAGCAGACCGCGAGCGCGGGTTCTTCGCGCATCACCTTCAGCGCCCGGCCGAAGCGGCTCGCGGTCAGGCGCCGGTACGTCGCGTAGGTGAGCGCGAGGCAGCCGGCCGTGACCGCGAGGAACGCGAGTTCGGCCCACGGCGCGCGCAGCCCGGGGAATAGCGGCGCGATGCCGCCGATGCCTTGCGCGCCACCGGTCAACCCGCTTTCGTTGAGCGCGATCGTGCGCAGGATCTCGGCGATCGCGAGCGTCGCGATCCCCCAGTAGTCGGCGGAGAGCTGCCGCCCGAGCCGCGCGACGACGATCGCCAGCGCACCCGCCGCGGCCAGCGCGAGCGCGAGCGCCGAAGGCAATGGCCAGCCGAGCCGAGACGCGATGCCGGCCGCGTACGCGCCGAGCCCGCTGAACGCAATGAAGCCGAAATTGACGAGTCCCGCATAGCCGGCCTGCAGGTTCAACCCGAGCGCCATCGTCGCGTACAGGCAGCCGACGGTCAGCAGATGGATGACGAAGCTAGACACGCCGTACCTCCCGATCGAAGATGCCGTAAGGCCGGAAGATCAGTGCGACGAGCAGGATCGCGAACGACACCGCGCCGACGTACTCGACCGGAAAGAATTGCATCGGCCGATCGACGAGCCCGCCGAAATCGACGTTCAGCGCGACGGTTTCGGCCACCGCGATCAGCAGCGCACCGGCCGCGGCGCCGAGCGGATTGCCGAGGCCGCCCAGGATCGCCGCGGAAAACACCGGGATCAGCAGTCCATAGCCGAGATTCACATGCACGCTCTCGGTGGCGCCGAGCATCGTGCCGCCGAGCGCCGCCAGCACGCCGCTCGCGAACGTGATCACGTTGGTCACGCGCGTCGCGTCGATGCCGGTCGCGAGCGCCAGCGCGCGATTCGACGCGAGCGCACGCATCGCCCGCCCGAGGCCGGTGCGGTACAGCAGCGCCGCGAATATCGCGAGCGCGCCGGCGCCGCATGCGATCGAGCCCAGTTGCGGCACGGACAGCGCGACGCCGGCGATCACCATCGGCGGATGCACGTCCTGCGCATACTGCTGCGGCCGCGAGCCGGCGACGCCGAGCACCAGCGCGACCGCGAGCATCGAGATCGCAAGCGAGCCGATCATCGCCACCGCGCTGCCGGAGCGCAGCAGTCTCGCGAACACGAACAGGTTCAGCAGCGTCGCGGCGGTGCCGACCAGCGCGCAGGACACGGCCGTCGCGAGCGCGAACGGCAGCCCCGCGCGTTCCAGCCAGAGCGTCGCGAATGCGCCGAGCATCGCGTACTGGACATGCGCGATGTTGGGAAAGCGGATCAGCGAATAGAGCGTCGACAGACCGACCGATACCAGCAGCAGATCGGCGGTGCGGATCAATACGTCGACAATGAATGACAGCATGGCGAGATCCTCTGGTTCATCCCGGCGGGCGCTTACTGCTGCGCGACGACCGATTGGCGGTAGACCACCTTCTCGTACGGCTGGACTTCCCGCTGGCCGTCGGCATCGAACGCGATCGCGCCGGTCACGCCGGTATACGACTTGCCCAATGCCGCGAGCGCCGTGCGAATCTTCGCCGGGTCGATGGATTGCGCGCGGCCGATCGCCGCGGCGGACAACAGCGTCGCGTCATACGCATAGCTGCCGAACGCCGAGCGCGGGGCCTCGTTGTACGCGGCCTGATAGGCGCTCGCATACGCTTTCGCGCCCGCGCCGAGCGCGGCGACTTCGAGGCCGATCTGGCCTTGCGCGATCTGCGCGGGCGTGTCGCTCGTGCACATCGTCAGGTAGATGCCGTACCACGGATGCTGGTTGAGCCGCATCTCGAATGCCTGCCGGTTCAGCGTCGCGGCTTCCTGGCCATAGGCGCTGTAGACATACGCGTCGGGCTGCGCACGCGATGCCTGCTCCAGTTCGCGGCGATAGGTCGATTGTCCTTCCGTGTAGAGCACCGTCGACACCACCGTGCCGCCGAGCGCCTCGAAACGCTTCCTGAATTCGCCGGCAATCCCCTGGCCGTAGCCGTTGTTCGGCGCGATCAGCGCGATGCGACGCAGCTTGCGGGCGTACACGTCCTGCGCGGCGAAGCGCGCGGACAGGTCGTCCAGCCCGATCACGCTGAACGAGCCCGCGCCGATCTTGCGCACCTGCTGGCTCGACGAGCCGATGTTGATGTGCACGTCGCCCTGGCGCACCAGGAACTGTCCGACCGGTATCGTGACCGACGACGAGAATTCGCCGAGCACGACCGGCACGTGTTCGACGGTCGCGAGCTTGCGCGCGGCGTCGAGCGCGGTATTGGCCGAGCCGCCCGAATCCTCGATGCGCACGGCGAGCTTCTGGCCCAGCACGCCGCCTTTCGCATTGATCTGCGCGACGGCCAGCTCGATGCCGCGGCGCTGGTCTTCGCCGATCGACGCACTCGCGCCGGTCAGCGGCAGCACCGCGCCCACGCTGACGTCGGCGTGCGCAGCGCCCGACGCAAGCGCCCCGAGCGCGATCCAGACACCGACACTCCACTGACTTGCCTTCATCTTCGTTCTCCCGTCGCATGGTCGGCCGCACGGTTGGCGGCATGGTTTGATATACAGAAGTGTCGACAGAATCACAGAACAAAAATCGTTTGCAAATAAATTTTCGAGCCGCTGTGAGGAATAGCGAAAGTCTTGTTTGAGATAGAAAATTTTCCCTGTTTTCATGCATTTATGCACGCGGATAAAGCGCGTGGATAGCCATGGTGCATGGGCGCGCCAATCCGGCGCAATCGAGAATATTTCTGAAAAAAGTGTATACAGAGGTGAATTGCAGTGCTTAAATCTGCCCAACTCGACACGACCTCGGAGGGCAGTCAGATGGTGGAGATCAAGCGATACGGCGTAAGTGAACGGATGAGCCAACTGGTGGTCGCGGGCGGGCTGGCCTTCGTCGCGGGGCAGGTGGCGGACGACACGTCGCTCGACGTGGCGGGGCAGACCCGGCAGATTCTCGACAAGATCGACCGGCTGCTCGAAGACGCGGGGCTCGACAAGCGCCGGATCGTGTCCGCGAGCATCTGGCTGGCCGACTATCGCAGCTTCGCCGAGATGAACAGCGTATGGGACGCGTGGGTGCCGCAGGGCGAGTCACCGGCACGCGCGTGCGTCGAATCGAAGCTCGCGTTTCCGCAGTACACGGTCGAGATCGCGGCGATCGCCGCGAGCTAGCGCAGGGAGAACCAGACGATGAAGACGATCGTGCTCGGCGGCGGCATCGTCGGCGTGACCACTGCGTATTTTCTCGCGAAGGCCGGCGACGAGGTGACGGTGATCGAACGTCGCGACGGCGTCGCGCTCGAAACGAGCTTCGCGAATGCGGGGTTGATCGCGCCCGGCCATTCGTATACCTGGGCATCGCCGCGCGCGCCGAAGATTCTGTTCAAGTCCCTGTTTGCCGACGGCCAGGCGCTGCGGCTCAAATGGACGCCCGACTGGCGGATGTGGGCCTGGTGCGCGCTGTTCCTGCAGAACTGCACGGCCGAGCGTTCGCGCCGCAACACGTCGATCAAGGTGAGGCTGTGTCGTTACGCGCAGCAGCGGCTTCAGCAGGCGACGAATGATGAACTGCTCGAGTACGACCGGACGAGCGGAGGATTGTTGTACCTGTATCGCGACCCTGCATCGTTCGAGCGCGGCGTCGCGAACATGCGGATTCTGACCGACAACGGCCTGCCGCTCGACATCCTCGATGCGCGGGCCACCGTCGAACGCGAGCCGGCGCTGCGCCACGCGGCGGCCGGGATCGCGGGCGCGATCCATTGCCCGAGCGACGAGAGCGGCGACGCGCATCTGTTCACGCGCGCGCTGGCCGAGCGCTGCCGCGCGCTCGGCGTCGAATTCCGCTTCGGCACGTCGATCGACGGCGTGCGCGCGAGCGCCGATGCGATCGACTACGTCGAGACGTCGCAGGGCCGCGTGACCGGCGATCGATACGTGCTCGCACTCGGCGCGTACTCGCCGTTCGTCGCGCGCTCGCTCGGCTACCGGCTGCCGATCTATCCGGTCAAGGGGTACTCGGTCACGCTGCCGATCGACGACACGCACGAGCCGCCCGCGCTCGGCGGCGTCGAGGAGAACCAGCTCGTCGCATGGGCGCGCTTCGGCGACCGGCTGCGGCTGACCGCGACCGCCGAGTTCAGCGGCTACGACACCACGCATTCGCCGGGCGATTTCGCGCACATGCTCGCGACCGCGCAGGCGCTGTTCCCGAACGGCGCCGACTACGCGAAGCCGTCGTACTGGGCCGGGCTGCGGCCGATGACGCCGGAGGGCACGCCGATCATCGGCGCATCCCGGCACCGCAACCTGTTTTTCAATACCGGCCACGGCCATATGGGCTGGACCATGTCGTGCGGCACCGCGAAGATCGTCGCGGATCTGATCCACGGCAAGCGGCCCGACATCGACATCACCGGGATGACCCTGCAATGAGCGAACTTCTTTCCACCTCCGAGGCGTCCGATCCGGGTGTCGGCGCCGGCCCGGCGCGCGATGCGTACGCGCGCTTCGATTTCTCGCTCGACGCCGGCATCGCGCGGCGCGCGGCGATCGGCCTCGTCGTGCTGGCGACCGATCATACGATCGAATACGAGTGGCGACGTCTGCTCGCGATCGATGGCGTCGCGTTCTACGAAAGCCGGATCGCGAATTCCGCCGAGATCACCGCCGAGACGCTCGCGCGGATGGACGGCGGGATCTGCGCCGCGGTCGAATTGATCCGGCCGGGCGAGCGCCTCGACGTCGTCGCGTTCGGCTGCACGTCGGCGTCGATGGTGCTCGGCGAGGAGCGCGTGTTCGAACGCATCCGCGAGGCGCGGCCCGGCGTCGCGTGCACCACGCCGATTACCGCGGCGCGCGTCGCGCTGACGGCGCTCGGCGCGCGCGGGGTCGCGCTGCTGACGCCGTACGAGCGCACGATCAACGATGCGATGGCCGCGTACCTGCGCGCGCGCGGCGTCGATATCGTGCGGGTCGGATCGTTCGAGCACCGCGACGACAACGAGGTCGCCCGCATCGAGCGCGCGTCGATCGAGCACGCGGTGCTGACGCTCGCCGCCGATCCGGCCGTCGATGCCGTATTCGTGTCGTGCACGAGCCTGCGCATCGTCGATGCGCTGGCCGATATCGAAGCGCGCGCGGGCAAACCCGTACTGTCGAGCAATCACGCGCTCGCCTGGCACGCGCTGCGGCTCGCGGGCATCGACGATCCCGTGCCGGGCTTCGGCAGCTTGCTGATGCGCTGACGCATGGCTCGTGCATGTAAAAAGAACGCGCGCGGGCAAATTGCCGATGGATAATGACGCGCGGTGACAACAGGTGGAACCAGGAGACGAGATGTCGACTTCCGTTATGGCTGGCCGGGAGACCGCGGCGCCGACGCGCACGGGCCTCACGGTCAACGAGATTTACGAGCAGTTGAAACAGATGGCCGTGCTGTACGAGATCCGGCCGGGCGAGCGGTTCAACGAGCTGGAGCTTGCCGAGCGCTTCAACGTGAGTCGCACGCCGATTCGCGAGGCGCTGAATCGGCTCGTTGCCGAAAACCTGCTGGTGTTCGTGCCGAACCGCGGTTTCTTCATTCGGGAACTGGAGGGGAAGGATGTGTTCGATCTGTTCGAATTGCGTCGCTCGATCGAAACGACCGCGGTGATGCTCGCATGCGAGCGCGGGTCGGACAACGACATCAAGGCGTTGCGTCGCTTCTGGAAGCAGGTGATGAAGAATGCGGCGCGGATGTCGTCGGCCGAGCTGGTCGTCAAGGACGAGCAGTTTCACCTGGAGCTGGCCGCGTTGTCGGGCAATGCCGAGATCGGCCGGGTGCTGCAAGGGATCAACGCGCGTATTCACTACGTGCGCTGGGTCGATGTCGATCAGCGACGCAACGAGGCGTTTACCGAGCATCTCGAGATTCTCGACGCGCTTGCCGAACGCGATGCGGAACGTTGCGCGACGCTGACCGACACGCATATCCGCTGGCGGATGGAAGAGATCACGCGCGTCGTCCAGGCGAGCGTCGTCAAGCTGTACGCAAGATAAAGCAAGACCGGCCGCGGCGCCTGCGACGATCGCGTACAGCACGCGAACGGGCAGGGCAGGCCGGTCGACGAGACAAGCAGTCGTGCAAAGGAGGACGGGCCGCCCGGATCGACCGGCGCGGCGCATCGCTACTTGATCGTCACGAGGTGCCGTCATGACACACGGTACGTTGGTCACGCTGTATAAACCCTCCGCGGCGCAGATCGAGCATTTGCTGACCTTGCCCGCGAAAAGCCCCGTCGTCGTCGCGGTCGACAATTCGCCCGTCGCCGATCGTGCGCTGTACGCACGGCTCGCCGCAGGCGGCGTCGACGTGATCGCGAATCACAATCGCGGCGGCATCGCCGGTGCGTTCAACGCCGGCGTCGAATTCCTGATCGGCCGCGGCTGCGACGTCTTCTTCATCTTCGATCAGGATTCGCACGTTCCGGACGACTATTTCGATCGCATGCTGGCCGGCTGCGCGCGGGTGGGCGACAGCCGCTTCCTGGTCGGCCCGCGGATCTTCAACCGCAATTTCCAGCGCGACCTGCCGTTGTTCACGGTGCGCCGCTGGTCCGCGCAGATCACGCCGATCCACGGCGGCGCGCACGGCCTGCTGTCGTGCTCGGTCATCATCTCGTCGGGCACCGCAATCTCGCTCGACGCGTATCGCGCGCTCGGCCGCTTCCGCGAGGACTTCTTCATCGACCACGTCGACGCGGAATACTGCATGCGCGCGCAGGCGCACGGCGTGCCGGTGCGCGTCAACGCCGACGTGTCGCTGCCCCATGAACTCGGCAGCCCGTCCGCGCAGCAGCACTGGCCGCGCGTCGAGATATTCGATCAGAGCGCGCTGCGCCACTACTATGCGGCGCGCAACTGTATCCTCGTCGCGCGCGACTACTGGCGGCGCTATCCGGCGATGCTGCTGATCAATCTCATCACGCTCAAGCACGTCGCGTTCGTGCTGCTGCATGCGCGCAACAAGCGCCTGAAGCTGAAGGCGATCTATTGCGGCGTGACGGACGGGTTGCGAGGGCGGTACGGGCGTGTATGACGCGTGATTTATCGCGGTATGGGCGCACGACAAACGCGCCATACAATTCGGATCACTGATTATAAGAGAGGGTTTCAGATGAGCTTGTCTACGCCGATTCACCGCCGCTATACGGGCGCGTTTTCCGTCGCGCCGACGATCTTCACGGAGTCGGGCGAGATCGATATGCCGGGCCAGAAGCGCTGTGTCGACTTCATCATCGACGCGGGAGCGGACGGCCTGTGCATCCTCGCGAACTACTCGGAGCAGTTTTCGTTGACCGACGACGAGCGCGAGCGGCTCATCGCGGCGATCCTCGAACACGTGGCGGGACGCGTGCCGGTGATCGTGACGACCACGCATTTCAATCCGACGATCTGCGCGGCGCGCAGCCGCGCCGCGCAGGCGGCCGGTGCGGCGATGGTGATGGTGATGCCGCCGTACCACGGCGCGACGATTCGTTGCGGCGAGGCCGCGATCGAACAGTTCTATGCGGAACTCTCCAACGCGATCGCGATTCCGATCATGTACCAGGATGCGCCGATGAGCGGCACGCAGGTATCGGCCGCGTTTCTGGCGCGCCTCGCGCACACGATTCCGAATCTGCGCTATTTCAAGATCGAGGTGCCGCAGTCGGCCGCGAAGCTGCGCGAACTGATCGCGCTTGGCGGCGACGCGATCGAAGGGCCGTTCGACGGCGAGGAGGCGATCACGCTGCTTGCCGATCTCGATGCGGGCGCGACCGGCAGCATCCTCGGCGGCGGCTATCCGGACGGGCTGCGGCCGATTCTCGCCGCGTATCTCGCCGGGCAGCGCGACGAGGCGGTCGCCCAGTACCAGCAATGGCTACCGTTGATCAATTACGAGAACCGTCAGGCCGGCCTGCTGGCGGCGAAGGCGCTGATGAAGGAGGGCGGCGTGATCGCATCGGACGCGCCGCGCCGTCCGCTAGCGCCGCTGCATCCGGCGACGCGCGCGGGCCTGATCGAAATTGCGCGACGGCTCGACGCGCTGGTGCTGCGCTGGGCACGCTGACGCGACCGCCTGGCAGCATGACGTTGCGAATTCCGCCGCCATCCGTGCGCCCGACGCGTACGGGCGGCTTCCGCACTCGATGACCCAACCAAGGAACCCGAAGAATGAGCATGCCGACGATACGCGCGGTCCGCGCGCTGACGGTGCGTGGTGGCGGTGCCGATTACCACGATCAGGATGCCGGTCACTGGATCGACGACCACATTGCGACGCCGATGTCGCGCTACCCCGAATACCGGCAGAGCCGCCAGTCGTTCGGCATCAACGTGCTCGGCACGCTCGTGATCGAAGTCGAGGCCAGCGATGGAACGGTCGGCTTTGCGGTGACGACCGGCGGCGAGATCGGCGCGTTCATCGTCGAGCGGCATCTCGCGCGTTTCATCGAAGGGCAGCGCGTGACCGACATCGAGAAGATGTGGGATCAGATGTTCCATGCAACGCTGTACTACGGGCGCAAGGGCGTCGTGCTCAATGCGATTTCCGGCGTCGATCTCGCGCTGTGGGACCTGCTCGCGAAGGTCAGGCGGGAGCCCGTGCACCAGTTGCTCGGCGGCAAGGTGCGCGACGAGCTGGAGTTCTACGCGACCGGTGCGCGACCCGATCTCGCGAAGGAGATGGGTTTCATCGGCGGCAAGCTGCCGTTGCATCACGGCCCGGCCGAGGGCGAGGTCGGCCTGCGTCGCAATCTCGATGCGCTCGCCGAGATGCGTTCGCGCGTCGGCGCCGATTTCTGGCTGATGCTCGACTGCTGGATGAGTCTCGACGTGCCGTATGCGACGCGGCTCGCGCACGAAGCGCATGCGCTCGGCCTGAAATGGATCGAGGAATGCCTGCCGCCCGACGACTATTGGGGCTATGCGAAGCTGCGCCGCGACGTGCCGCGCGGCATGCTCGTCACGACCGGCGAGCACGAGGCGACCCGCTGGGGCTTTCGCATGCTGCTGGAGATGGAGTGCTGCGACATCATTCAGCCGGACGTAGGCTGGTGCGGCGGGCTCACCGAGTTGCTGCGGATCTCGGCGCTCGCCGATGCGCGTGGCGTGCTGGTGATTCCGCACGGCTCGTCGGTCTACAGCTATCACTTCGTCGCGACGCGGCACAACAGCCCGTTCGCCGAATTCCTGATGATGGCGCCGCAGGCCGATCGTGTCGTGCCGATGTTCGATCCGCTGCTGCTCGACGAGCCGGTGCCGGTCGGCGGGCGGATGAAGGTGCCCGACACGCCCGGTTTCGGCGTGCGCCTGAATCCGGACGTGCGCATGCAGCGCCCGTATGAACACTGAGCGTACGGAGGGGCGCAATGACGAAATTGCTTGAAGACAGGATCGTCGTCGTGACGGGCGGATCGCGCGGGATCGGCCGCGCGATCGCGCTGGCGTGTGCGCGGCATGGCGCCGACGTCGTCGTCAACTACTGGGCGAACCCGCTGCTGCCCACGCAGGCCGATCACGAGATCGACGCGCTCGTCGACGCGATCCGCGCGACGGGGCGCGACGCGCTGGCCGTGCCGGGCGACGTCGCGCAGCCGGACACGGCCCGCGCACTCGTCGCGGCCGCGCTCGAACGATTCGGCCGGATCGACGTACTGGCGAGCAATGCCGGAATTTGCCCGTTCCACGGCTTCCTGGACTTGCCGCCCGAGCTGCTGCAACGGACGATGGAAGTGAACCTGCACGGTGCGTTCTACACGACCCAGGCCGTCGCCCGGCAAATGGCCGCGCAAGGGCACGGCGGCGCGATCGTCGCGACCAGCTCGATCAGCGCGCTGGTCGGCGGCGGCATGCAGACGCACTACACGCCGACCAAGGCCGGCGTCCATGCGCTGATGCAGTCGTGCGCGGTCGCGCTCGCGCCGCATCGGATTCGCTGCAATTCGGTGCTGCCGGGCACGATCCGCACCGAAATCAACGACGACGATCTCGCCGCGCCCGGCAAGACCGAGTACTTCGAGCGCCGGATTCCGCTCGGCCGCCTCGGCGAGCCGGACGACGTCGCCGACTGCGTCGTGTTTCTCGCGTCCGACATGGCGCGCTACGTGAACGGCGCCGCGCTGCTCGTCGACGGCGGCATGTACGTGAACCTGCAATGAAACCGCGAGGCATGACCATGGAAACGATCGCCTTCAGGATGCGCCTGCACCCCGGCAAGCGGGACGAATACCGGCGCCGGCACGATGCGATCTGGCCGGAACTCGCCGACGCGCTTCGTGCAGCGGGCATTTCGGACTACTGGATCTTTCTCGACGACGACACCCATCACCTGTTCGCCGTGCTCAAACGGCCGGCCGATCACCGGATCGCGCAACTCGCCGAAACGGACGTGATGCGTCGCTGGTGGGCGTACATGGCCGACCTGATGGCGACCGGGCCGGACGGACGTCCGGTCGAGAAATCGCTGGAGCCGATGTTCCATCTGGAATGACGCCGGCCCGTTCAACGGATCGGCAGCGCTCGGCGTGTGCCGAACCATTGCAGCGGATCATCGTGTCGCATGAACTCACGGAGCCCACATGCAGGTTGTCGATCCCCATGTCCATTTCTGGGACGCCGACGCGTTGAGCTACAGCTGGCTCGATCGCGCTCAGCCGGCGTTCTCGGGCGCGGTGGCGGACTTGCCGCGCCGCTACCTGCCCGCGGACCTGCGCGCGGACGCCGGCGCGGATATCGACGTGCTGAAGGTCGTGCATGTCGAGGCGATCCACGATGCGTGGACGACGCCGAGCGAAGTCGACTGGCTGCAGGCGCTGGCCGATGCGCCGGCGAGCGGCGGGATGCCGGACGGCATCGTCGCGGGCGTCGACCTGTTCGCGCCGGACGCACGCATCCGGCTCGCCGGCGCGGCGGCGCATCCGAACGTGCGCGGTATCCGGCAGGTGTTGAACCGGCATCCGGACCCCTGGTACAACTACGTCGACGTGGACTATCTGACCGAACCGCGCTGGCGAGAGAACTTCGGGATGCTGAGCGAGTTCGGTTTGTCGTTCGACCTGCAGTTGTACCCGGCCCAGGTCGGCGCCGCGCTCGCCGTCCTCGATGCGCATCCCGACACGTCCGTGATCGTCAATCACACGGGCATGTTCGTCGACCGGACCAGCGTGCACGGCTGGCGCGAGTGGCGCGACGGATTGCGCGGGCTCGCGCGGCGGGCGAACGTGACGATGAAGCTGTCCGGGCTCGCGATGTTCGACCATCGCTGGACGGTCGAAAGTTTCCGCCCGTACGTGCTGGAGGCGATCGACGCGTTCGGCGCGGCGCGCTGCATGTTCGCGTCGAACTTCCCGGTCGATCGGCTCCATGCCGGCTATCAGGCGCTCTGGCACGCTTATGCGGCGATCGTCGCGGGCGCCCGCGACGATGAGCGCGAGGCGCTGTTCGTCCACAATGCGCTGCGAACTTACCGACTGTGAGCCACGTGCCCGCCATCGGGTGGCGAGCGTTGTCACCGAAGCACGTGCCGGGCGGGCGCCCCGGCAGCATCAGCCGAACCCGCACGCTGCAGCGGCGCTGGCTGATGCTTCATCGGGGCTTGTTCGCCCTAATCGCGCAACGCGGTCGCGACGACGCTCGCCAACGGCGTCGTGGGCCGACCGATCAGTCGCGCGAGGACGCCGCCGTCGTCGAACAGCGCACCGCGCGACGCGGCCACGTCGGCATCCGCGAGGACGCTGGCAAACTCGGGCGGCAACCCGGCGCTCGTCAGCACGTCGGCATAAGCGTCCTCGGCGAGATCGTTGTAGACGACGGTCTTGCCGGACTGCCGCGAAACCTCCGCGGCTAGCTGCGTCAGCGTGTACGCATCGTCTGCCGCCAGTTCATAGGTTTTTCCTGCGTGGCCGTCCGTCGTCAATACCACGGCCGCGGCCGCCGCATAGTCCTTCCGCGCGGCGGCAGAGAAGCGCCCGTCCTTCGCGGCCCCGATGAACGCGCCATGCTCGAGCGCAGCGGGAAGGGCCATCAAATGGTTCTCGGTGTACCAGCCATTGCGCAGGATGACGGTGGGGAGGCCGGAGGCCGCGATGACTTCTTCCGTCTGCCGGTGCTCGATCGCGAGTCGGACGGGCGACGTGTCGGCGTGCAGCATGCTCGTATAGGCGAGCAACGAGACTTCAGCGCGCCGGGCCGCGTCGATCACCGCGCGGTGCAATGGCAGGCGGCCGGCGACTTCGGTCGACGAGATCAGCAGGAGTTTGTCGACACCGAGGAACGCGGTGGCGAGCGTTTCAGGCCGCTTGTAGTCGGCCTCGCGCACCACCACGCCGCGCGCTTCAAGGTCGCGCGCCTTCGCCGGATTCCTGACCGCCGCGATAATCCGGTTGGCCGGCACGGTTTCAAGCAATGCGTCGATCACAAGGCGCCCGAGCTGCCCGGATGCTCCCGTTATTGCATACATGTTCATGCTCTCCGTGTATCGATAGGTGAGGCTCCAAGTGTAGGGATGAAGGTTTCCATTGGAAACCACCTATCCATCGGTTACCATCATTTTCAAGTAACCAAATGGAAACCATTCCCGGTGCGACGATGGGTTTGAGAATGCGAAAGAAGGTGGAGCCGCTTCCCGGCTGCCCGATGTCGAAATGCATGGCGTTGATCGGCGGTCTGTGGACGCCCGAACTGATCTGGTGCCTGAGCAATGGCCCGCGTCGGTTTTCGGAGTTGCGGCGCGACAACCCGACCATCACCGCGAAGGTGCTGACCGGCAGGCTGCGTGATCTGGAGGAGCGGGGCGTGATCCGGCGCAGCGTGTTGCCGACGTCGCCGCCGTCCGTGGAATACGAGCTGACGTCGCTCGGCCAGGAACTGCTGCCGGCGATTACGTCGATCGTGGAGGTCGGGTCGCGCCTGCTGCTGCGTGACCGGCCGCGCTAGCGATTAGCGACCGCGCGGGCTATCGCGCCGCCGTCGAACGCCCGAGCTTCGGATTCAGCAACGGCTGGTGATGCATCGGACCTGTGATGAGTTCGCTCATCGCGTCGCGGATCCAGCGGTGGGCCGGCTCGTGATGAAAGCGCGGATGCCGAAACAGATCACCGGGTACGACACCCCGCCAGCGCAACGCTTTACGCGTCTTTCAGCCAGGGCATTTCCACGGGCGACACGACCAGTTGCCGGAACTCGCGCTTCAGATCGAAGATGAACCCGACCAGGATCATCGAGTCGGCGTAAGGAATCGGAAAGACCTGCGGATTTTCCGGGGTACGCAGCGGGCGCTCCTGCGTGTCCGCCGTCGCCGCGGCGTTTTCGCGAACGCTTTCCAGGTCGTCTGCCATGGCCGGGCCGCCGGCTTTCAGCACACGGCTACGCAGCTCGCTGAAAGGTTCGATGCGCGCGGCGTCTTCGTGGTATTCGGGCACTTCATAAACGAACCAGGACATTGTCGTCTCCCATGAGAAGGGGCGCTATTCTAACGCTACGCGCGAATCCACCGAAAATCGAGGCCGCCCACTTCTCAAAGCACATCCACGAGCCCTGCAAGGTCATCGAATCCGAGGCGGATTGCAGCAATGTCACACTTCGGATAACACCTGATGCGCCGCGCGAACCACCGCATCTACCGTGATGCCGAACTTGTCGTACACGTCCTTGATTTTCCCGGACTCGCCGAAGCTGTGCATGCCGACGAACCGGCCCTCCGGTCCGATGTACCGTTCCCATCCCAGTTCGACCGCCGCCTCGACCGCGACCCTCGCGGGAGAAACGCCCAGCACGGCCCGCCGGTAATCGCGCGGCTGCTCCTCGAAGAGCAGGCGGCACGGCATCGATACGACGGCCGTCGGCACGCCTTCCTGTTGCAGGATGTCGCGTGCCTGGACGGCGAGGTCGACCTCCGAGCCTGTCGCGATCAGCGTGAGTTGGCGCGGCCCGCCATCGGCCTCCCGCAAAATATAGGCGCCCCGCGCCGACTTGTTTTCGTTTCCAGGCTCGTTGCGCAGGAGCGGGACCGGCTGGCGTGACAATGCGAGGAGTGCAGCCCTGCGCGGCTGTTCAAGAATCAGTTCCCAGCACTCCGCCGTTTCGACTGGATCGGCCGGCCGATAGACGGCGAGTTGCGGAATGGCGCGAAGAGCGGCAAGGTGCTCGACGGGTTGATGAGTCGGCCCATCTTCTCCGAGACCGATGGAATCGTGCGTCATCACGAAGATGGATCGCACCCGCATCATCGCGCTTAACCGGATCGCCGGGCGACAGTAGTCCGAAAAGCAAAGGAAGGTGCCGCCGTACGGAATGAGGCCACCATGAAGGGCAATGCCGTTCATCGCGGCGGCCATGCCGTGTTCGCGGACGCCGTAGTGGAGGTATGAACCCTTGAACCGACCAGGCTCGATCGCGATTTGGTTCTTCGTCTTCGTATTGTTGGACTGCGTAAGATCCGCCGAGCCGCCCAGCAATTCCGGAATCGCGTCGAAGAGATGATCAAGCACTTCACCGCTGGCCTTTCGGGTGGCCATTGCACTGCCACTGGCAATAAATGCCTGCCGTGCCGCCGCGATCGCCGCCTTCCAGTCATCCGGAAGCTTTCCCGCATTGCGCCGGTCGAATTCGGTGCGCAGCGCCTGCGGCGCCCGGCGGACACGCTCGTCCCACGCGAGTCTCGTCTTGCGGCCGCGCGCGCCGATCTCCCGCCATGCTTTCAGCAGGTCATCCGGGATTTCAAACGGCGGCGAATGCCAATCGAGGGCCTGGCGTGCGCCCGCGATTTCATCCTCGCCCGGGGCATCGCTATGGGCTTTCTCGGTCCCGGCCTTGGTCGGAAAGCCGAACCCGATGATCGTCCTGCATGCGATCAACGTCGGTCGGTCATGCGTTGTCCGAGCGGTCTCGATAGCGCGCCGTATCGCATCCGTGTCGTGACCGTCGATTTCCTGGACTCGCCATCCAGCCGACTGAAAGCGCTCGATCTCGTTGTCCGAAACCGCGAGCTTGGTCGCGCCGTCGATGGAAATCGAATTGTTGTCCCAGAACGCAATCAATCTGCCCAACCGGAGGTGGCCGGCCAAGGAAATGGCCTCGTGGCTAATGCCTTCCATCAGGCAACCGTCGCCGAGAAATACGTACGTGTAGTGATCGACGAGATCATCGCCGAAGTG
The DNA here is from genome assembly GCF_017815075.1 of Burkholderia sp. AcTa6-5. Lineage (NCBI taxonomy): Bacteria > Pseudomonadati > Pseudomonadota > Betaproteobacteria > Burkholderiales > Burkholderiaceae > Burkholderia > Burkholderia sp. AcTa6-5. The sequence continues at coordinate 288,617 of NZ_JAGIQE010000007.1, forward strand.
CGCATTCATGACGCGCTCGGCCAACGCCATGCCGACGGATTCCGCGATGCCTTGTCCGAGGGGGCCGGTCGTCAGTTCGATTCCGTCGGCGTGCGAGTACTCCGGATGGCCCGGCGTCTTGCTGCCGACTTGCCGGAACCGCTTGAGCTCGTCGAGGGTCATGTCGGCATAGCCCGTCAGATAGAGGAGGCTGTAGAGGAGCATCGACGCGTGTCCGTTGGACAGTACCAACCGGTCTCGATCGATCCAGTGGGGATCCGACGCGTCAAATTTCATGAACTCGTTGAACAGGACCGTCGCAACGTCAGCCAACCCCATTGGCGCACCAGGATGTCCGCTGTTCGCTTTCTGCACTGCATCCATGGCGAGGAAGCGAATACAGTTCGCCAGTGCGCGAAGATGGGGGTCTCGTGGGGGCGGCACCGCTTTTGCAGCCGTCCGGGAATGTGCAGTGGGATCGCTCATCGGTTCTCCTGTTTGAGCTCGGAAAGATGAGGCTACGGGGCAAGGTGCATGCCTTCTCGACGGCGGCGAGGTTACGCCGGAATGCGCTGATATTTGGCATGGCCTTGCTGTCCGCTCCGGGATTCGACCCTTTTAAATCGATAATACGCATTATGTCAAATGTATTCCTAACTGATTTTTAGCAAATGACCCGCGACAACGCCACCTGCTTTTTCAAGACAAGCCAATCCGGATTGGAAGTAAGCGTCAATCTGAGGCCGTCTTGACGATCAGAACTTGACCTCTGAGAGGCGCTGATTCGCGAGCACGAGATCAA